>CAYMWO010000160.1:0-7075 GCA_964393905.1 uncultured Bdellovibrionales bacterium
ATACCTGGAAAATAAAGATCACTTTTCGCTTGAACCGCAGAAGCACAGCGACTCCGCAAGTGTGCTGTTGGTTTACTCGGGCGCGAACCCGCCCATGCCCGAGGAAATTCGCGAGATTGTCTCTGGCGCCTCGGGCGTAAAAAAGGAGTCCGTTTCGGTAATTTTCTCTGCTGCAAACAGTCCCACTAACGACCCGAAACAAGAAACAAAACCCGAAACCTCGCTGGCATTAGCAAAGCCACCAATCTCTGACAACTTGCAGGGTCAGGAGAAAAATCTCCCGCTAAAGACGAGCAATCATTCCTTTCTGTTCCTACTATTTATCGGCTCAGCCATGCTTTGTGGAATCTTGTTGTTCGTCATCAACTACAAAAATAGACGGCAGAACTTGCGCCCTGAACGAGCGGGGCTAACGGTGGACGATGGCGAACCCGCTCTTAAAATCTTACGACCAATGCCACGAAACAGCCGGGAGTCCCATGATGATAAAAGTCAGACTGCAGGGGGAGGTGTTTTCTGATGTTGGCAGAGACTTTGGGAATCAACTGCAGCAAGAGATGCGAACTTCTAATTGCCTACACCTGTATTCGTGAACCGGAAAACATTGTGAGGATTGCTTACCGTCTAGGTAACGACGGCGATCTCTCGGCTGTGCAGCTCGCTCGTCGGCTGCAGGACCTCCCTCCAGATGTGGCGCAAGGAATGTCGGTGCGAACCTTGGTTGAAGCAGGGCTCGCAAAGTTAACTGAGTTTCTGCCCCGCGGGAAAAAGTAAATGGAGACACTGCACAGCCCGGATCTAGAAAGGGTGCGAGAAGTGCTGGGGCTTGAGTCCCGGCTTCGGAGCATGGGCCGAACGGTGGCCAGTGGGGATTTCGCTATTGAAAGGGCTGGATATCGCTTCCAAGTGCTGGTTAAGAATTTCTTAGAACGGCTAGGCGTTGAGCTGAGTGAGAGCTTGTCGTCAAAGATTGCGGTGAGTTTAAACACAAGCCAAATGCGGAAAGATAAGGCTGCTGATGAAGGCCGGATAGGGCGGGTGATAGATGAGGGCATCGGGACGGTGGCAATTCGCCTGAGGGTACTACAGAGTAATCTGTTGGTGTGCTTGCCGCTGGAGTTGGCGTTAGCGCTCTCAAGCCAAGTTGTCAGTGAGGAGCCGAGAGTCTTCCTTCAACCACTCTCCTCTGAGGATACGACGGCGCTAGCCTTTCTAGTTGCACGGTTTCTGGCCAAGGCGCCGCTCTTTCGCATGGAGCGGGTTTACCTTACGAGTCTGGACTGCTGCCACGGCGACGATGCTGGGCGGATAAAGGAGGAGTTTTTGAAGTCGTCAGGTGCTGAGAGTGGACAAACTCTTTTCATCAGCTGCGAATTTCAAGGAGTAAGCTTTCCCGTGCTAGCGCTTTTAAGCGCGAGCTTACTGAGGCGGGGCTGTTTCTATGCCAGCCTTAGGGTTGGGCGGGAGTATCGGCAGCTTCAGTTGTCGGAGTGTTTGACCTGCTGGAAGCTGAACTTAAAGCTGGAGCTTAAAACCTTAAGCTCCCTAATGGCGCTAAAGCCCGGAGAATTTATTCTTCTAAATACACCTGATGGAAAGAGGAGCGGTGTTGCAGCAGAATTAGTGCAGCAGGGGCGGTATCTCCCTGTTCATATGAGCGATCGCCTCGGTGAACGGCCAGCAGCAATAGCAGTAAGAGCCGGAGTCGGTAGCAGTGAAACCCGTTTAAAACTGGAGGTCTTGGATGACGAGTCAGGTTGTTGATAAAGCTGAGGAGAGCCAAGCAAGCAAAATCCCCCCAGGAGAGCCGCCGCGGGAGTATCTAATGAGCGCGGAAATCTTCTCTGAATTCTCGAATTTCCAACGGGAGCAGATAGCTCAAACTGAGACTGCGACCCGACTCACGGTGGGGCAAGCGCGGTTACTCTCTGAAATTCAGGTGGCTATAGGTGTCGAGCTCTCTGAACTGACACTCAGTGCGGAGGCGCTTCTGGATATGCTCCCAGGACAGGCCTTTGAGTTTGAATTCGATCCGCTCAGAGTTGTCTCGCTAAAGGTTGGAGGAGAGGAGATTGGGAAGGCGCGGTTTGTGGTTAAGGGCGAACAGCTCGCCCTTCAAATAGTCTCGATAGTCTCGATGCACGAAGTTAACAATCAAAATAACCAATAACCGGCCGATTTTCTGCGGAACAATCTTCTTTTTTGGACGAGAATAGAGGTAGGGGGAGCGAGTCCCTAAAAAAGTGAACCACTGAATTAAGGAAATAATTGGAGGCGTCTATGAGCACGAATAGTTTTGGAGTTGTTATTCCAGGTGGGCTTAGCGGTGGCCTGGGTTCGATTACGTCCGCAGCTGCAAAGTATCTGCCTGAGCCAGCTACCAGCGGTGTCGGAGCGTTTAAGGATGTGATGAACGTGGTCGGGGATGTAGGTTCTTCGGTTATCAGTGGTCTAAGCGGGGCTATTGGGGGGGACTTTGCCGGACTAATTCAAGCCCAGATGGAAGCCCAAACAGAAATGCAGACGGTCTCGATGGTGTCAAATATCGAAAAATCAAAGCACGAGTCGCGAATGGCTGCGGTTCGAAATATTAGAGTTGGATAGGTATTAAGGAGCTAGACATGGCAAGCGTTAATAACGAGGCTAAGGCGACATCTGTCCCGGTAACGCCAGGCGTTACCGCAGAGGATTTGGCAAAGGCCAACCAAAAGAAGCTCGACGCCTCAAAACTTCAACAGCAGGTGCAGGAAAAATTTTCAATCTACGCCAGTAACTCTGAGATTATGGAATTCATGTCGGATGTGCTTACAGATCCGAAATGGGCCAATGTCCCAGAGCAGCTGAAGCTCGAGATGATTCAGGCGGCCAATAGTACCCGCTCGCAGTTTCAGGCATTTATCACAAATATGCTTAAGCAGATGCAGGACATGGCAATGCAGGTCATTCAGAATATGCGTTCATAAATGCTATTGCTGGGGGGAGTTATATGCGGGCAGCGGGTCGGTCAGAGATTAAGGATTTAATTCTGCCGCTTGCTGTGGTGGCGGTGGTCGGGATGATGGTTTTCCCGCTGCCGCCGTTTATCCTCGACATTCTGTTGGTGCTTAATATCTCCTTTTCTCTGGCGCTCCTCGTGAGCGCCGTTTATCTCGCAGAGTCGGAGCGTTTTACCTCACTTCCGGCTATCCTACTTCTCGCTACACTGTTTCGCTTGGGCCTCAATATTTCCACTACCAGGCAGCTACTTGCACATGGGGAGGCGCCAGATGTGGTCGTGGCGTTTGGAGAGTTTGTTGTGAGCGGCAACTTGGTTGTCGGCGTGGTAATCTTTGTGATCGTGACGCTGGTGCAGTTCTTGGTTATTGCTAAAGGGGCGGAACGCGTGGCTGAAGTTGCGGCCCGGTTCACACTGGATGCGATGCCGGGCAAACAGATGTCGATTGATGCCGATGTTCGCGGAGGGATATTGAGCCTGACAGAGGCTCGAGAGAAACGGCGAGAGTTGCAGCGCGAATCTAAGCTCTTTGGAGCGTTGGATGGCGCGATGAAGTTTGTAAAGGGCGACGCCATCGCCGGACTGCTAATTACACTGATAAATATCTCCGCTGGACTTGTCCTGGGAGTTACTCAACAAGGACTGGGGCTGTCGGCAGCCCTTCATAAATACACCTTATTCACTGTAGGCGACGGACTGGTGTCGCAGATTCCAGCGTTATTGGTGGCAGTCGCTGCTGGAATTGCGGTAACTAGAGTTGAGGACAAAGAGGGCTCGTTTGTTGGTCGGGATATGTTTAAGCAGCTAGCGCGCGAGCCGCAGTCGCTTAGCACCACAGGTGGAGTGTTGCTCGTGATGGGAGTGTTGCCAGGGCTTCCTGCGCTGCCGTTTCTTTGCATGGGCGGGGTGTTAGTTCTCATCGCTTATAAGGCAAGGCAGGCGCAGCGCGCGGAGGAGCGGGAGCGGCGAGAAGTTGAATTTCATCCCAAGATCTTGTCCCCCTTTGTGTTGCGCATCAGTCCGAAGGGAACCTTACTACTACAAAGCGAGAGGCACTTACCGCCAGCTGTGCAGACGTTAAGAAATGAGGTGTTTGAAAGGTGGGGAGTTGTTGTTCCAGATATCTCCTTTGAAATTGATTACGAGGCAGCTGACATCTCAGCCGTGGTTTTGTTACATGGAAATATGCTCCGCCGGATTCGGCAGGTGACGGGGAATGGCTTTGAAGGGTTTAGCGAACAGCTGGTTTCAGAGTTGAGGGTGTTCCTGGAGAGGCATTTGGGCGAGTTAGTTGACGACACTCAAACACGAACTCTTCTCGATGTGCACCATTCGCTGGCAGAGGACCTGATTAATAGCGTTATTCCGACGGTGCTCACGGTCACAGCGCTGACTACAATTCTGAGACAGTTAGTGCTTGAGGGGGTGAGCATCAGGGAGTTGCCTAAGGTGCTTCAGGCCGTTTCTGAGTTTCATCTTCAGCAGGATTCCGGGGTACTGCATGTTGCATCACTCCAGCGCCGTTCGGCAATTTCTAAAGAGCTAGAGGAATTGAGGGCACGTTATGGGAGCTCGCCATCGGAATTGAAGGAGTTATTGGCGCATATTCGCATTGCTCTGTCGCGTTCGATCTCTCGTTCTGTATGTGATGAGAGCTGGTGCGTGGAAGCATATTCGTTGTCGCCGAGTATAGATAATCTGCTGAGCCGCGCGGCGTTCTCCGGGATGGCGCTAAAGTCTGAGTTGGTAGATGGGTTGCTGGAGAGCGCACATGAGCTTTTGGCCCAGCCTGCTGAAGATACGGCCCGAGATAAATGGCCGGTCGTGGTCTGTTCCCGTTTTGCCCGTAGTGCACTAGCAAGCCTACTTCAAGGGGATAATCTCAGTGTAAAAGTGGTGAGCGTTGATGAGTTGAGCAGTGAGGTGCGGCTAAGGCTGGTTGGTGAGCTGACTGCTAATTGGGAGTCGGAAGCTGAGGAGCAAGAGCAAGATGAAGAGAGTAACGAAGGAAGTGCGCACTCAAATGTAATGCAGTTTCCTCGTCTGCAGGTAGCTGTTTAGGAGGGTACTATGGGTCAATATAAGCTCCCGGGGCGGTATCGTTTGCGATCTGGTAGGCTAGTCGCGACTCTGCTTTTTGCGACACTCACTGCTGGTTGCATGCCGAGGGCGGTCCCGCTGGATATTCAGGATGAAGTATCGTTGGAGTTTCGGCTTAAGGAGCTTCTTACTCAGGGGACATTGCTAATGCGCCGCGGGGACCGGGCAGGATTGGAGCGCGCCTATGCCTCGCTTGAGGTAGCGCGTGAGCTTAGCCCATTTGACCCACGGGTGCTGGACGGAATTGGATGTGTGGAGTGGCGTAAGGGGAATTCAGCTTTGGCGGAGTTCTTTTTTAAGGAGGCGCTTAAACAGAACCCAGAATATGACCGAGCCTATGCACATTTAGCGCTCATCGCTGAAGGGAATGGTGAGCTTGATGCGGCTCTTGGGTTATTACAGATTGCAGTTGCAAAGAATCCACTAAACTATCACTCGCGGACTAATCTCGGGGCGCTGATGCTTGAGGCGAGTGGTGGGGAGCGAGCTAGGGGAACGATTAATAACCTGGAGGCTAATACGGTAAAGGAGAAGGCGTATCATGAACTCCGGAAGGCATATCAGAGCGCCGATCGTGAGGACCCTGTGTTAAACTACAATAAGCGCTATGTTTCCCAGGAGTTTCTCGGAGGCCAGGAGCTGTAGATAGTCGATTGCATACGAAAGTTTTCGCCTTAGTCGCTTAGAATCACAAAGCTTTCAGCTTAGAATAGCCCGTCCCTATCTTATCCCCAGTCCTGCCTCTACAATATCCCTTGTACTAAATACTTGTGTGTGGAAGTATTTGACTCACGGGAGGAGTTTTCGTGAGGAGCCGCCTGCTAAAAGTTAGGTGGAAGCGGAAAAGTCCCCAAAGTAAAAAAGAGGAAAACCTGTAACGATGGTCTTAAGGCCTGGAGGAAACTTGCCACACTCTATTCGCTACAAGCTGGAAGGTGCGACGCAGGAGGAGCTACAGCGTGCCGCTGAATCGGTTGTTGATGCGGCTATTAATTGTCAGGCGGCGCGGAGCGGTCTGTCGATTACTGGTGAGCGCCGTGCTGCGTTGATTGAAGCGGTTTTGCAAGACCCGACACTGACTGAGTTTTTATTTAAAGAGGACGCTTTTAATTTGCATTAATAGTCCGTCTGTTTTTTAGAATTTACTTGGCTCCTTCCTACTCCCTCTGGTGCCGTGACAGGTTATGGTATTTAGTCCCTCGTAAGAGTTCCTGTCATGTCAAACCCTGAAAGCCCCCCACCACAACCTTCCACTGTCGAGTCCGCGCTGATTTTGGTGTGTGATGATGACAACGATACACGTTCAATTGTGAGCCATGCGCTTTCGAGTCTTGGGCACCGGGTGATTGAGGCCGAAGATGGGCAGGTGGCGCAGGATATTTGCAAGGAGACCCTTCCCGATCTGGTGGTGATGGACGTTATGATGCCGCGCCTTACCGGGACTGAGTTTGTGAAGTGGCTGCGCGGGGAGAAGCGCAGGCGGTTTGTGCCGGTGCTGTTACTTACGGCCTATAGCGATGTAGAGCACCGGATTGAAGGGCTTGGAATTGGCGCGGACGAGTATGTGACTAAGCCCTTTAACTACCGTGAGCTTCAGGCCCGAGTGCAGGCGCTGTTACGGATTAAGATTTTGACTGAGCAGCTTTATGGCCGGACGGAGGAGCTAGAGCACGCCAACGCGGAGCTTTCGCGGATGCAGGAGGCGTTACTACAAAAGGAGAGGGAGCTTGTCGCGGTGCAGTTTGCTGGAGCGGCAGCGCACAACCTGGGGCAGCCTGTGACGACGATTTTGCTTAACTGCCATTTGATAGCTAAGAGTTTGGAGGCGGAAGGTGGAGTGGAGAGAGTGAAGCAGTCGGTGAAGGTCATTAAAGACGAGTGTTCTTCAATTGAAAAGGTGCTGCAACAGCTAAAAGCCGTCGACCCACACCAGACTCGGAGTTATGTGGGGGATGTGCAGATTTTGGATTTGGAGAAGGG
>CAYMWO010000161.1:0-7027 GCA_964393905.1 uncultured Bdellovibrionales bacterium
ATCTCAAGCTCAGCAAAGCGCGGAACTCCAACTGCCGCTAATAGCCCCAGCAGAAAAAGCCCTAGCACAGGAGAGGCGACAATCAGTACAGCGCGCCTATTGGCCGAATTAATCTGCCGCAAAACGAGATAACGTAAATCGGAGAGCACGTGCGGGACGCCAAAAATAACCGGCGCTAAGAGTAAAACCCAAAGCGGTTCGGCCAGGACAACTAGGAGTGCTATCGCTGTTAGAACCCCAGTTAGGAGCACCCTGCCGCTCATCAGATACCTAGAACCGGTAGTCCGTAGAGACCAAAAAGGGCGGAGACAAGGTTGGCAGCAAGCGAGAGAAAAAATGAGGTCCTTATCGGAGTCTTTAGAATTGCGCCGATAATAAATGTCTCAACTGCGATAATCGCCCCCTCGAGCGTGGCAAAGCCGAGGAAGAGCGAGGCATATTGAGTTAGGTCTAAGAGGTAAACAAGGAAGAGCGTTATCACCGAGGGCAAAGTGCCTGCGGCCAAGAGCCGGCTAAAAGGGGCCTCAACTTTAAAGACCTTTCGTGCCAGATAAAACACAACGCAGAATTCAATCACTACGGTAAATAGTAAACTTGTAATAAACAGCTCTTGAGCTCTGCTTGAGGTCCGTTCCGCATACTGCAAAGGGTCGATAGCATCGCCGTAAGCAGCGTGTGGATCAATTGGAGCGAGGTGATTCGAAATTGTTGTGGTTGTAGTCTCGCCGGCTTTATCAATCGGCGGGATGATAATGTCTGCCAGTGCAAAGACAGGATTAAGGAGAAATGCTGAGAGAGTTGAAAGTGCGGCCTTGCGTTTCATATTTTGAGTTTACCACCCCCCATAAGCTATAAACGATTTTGCTAATCCTAAAAAGCGCTCTGTGTAGATTCTCGCTTCGGGGAAAAGTGCCTGTAGCTCAGCGCGCTTTAGTAGGCGCACGGACCCGGCAACTTCCTCGGCTTTTGCCGGGTCCGCTACGCGCGAGACCCAGCCCAGGTTAAAACGGTTTACCAACATGCCGCGGAGCTTTAGCGGGAGGAATTGAAACCCCGGAAAGAGAAAATGCGGCTCGAGTGGAAAGTAATAGTTTGGCGTCTGGACAAAATATCTTTTCCCAACCCGCATAATCTCTTTTGCCATCTGCTCTTGATCGGCAAGTGTTGGAAGGTGTTCGATGACAGAGTTTGAATGCACGATATCAAACTCCTGGTCTTTAAAGAAATGCAGGTCGCGGGCATCTGCTAGCACCTCACGAAAGTTTGGGCGGGTGGGGTTCAGCGGATAAACGTTTGCGAGCACAATCTCCGTTGAGCTGTCGGTAAACCCCATGTGCAGCCAGAACTCCTCGGTGCCACCGACATCGAGAATTCGTAGTGGATGGGGCAGTGAGTCGGCCAACGACCTAAAAAACGAAAACCGCTTTTGTCGTAAGTGCGAGGCAAACGACAATGGATTTTCGTTGTTAGAGAGCTCCTGGAGGAAGCTCAGCTCTGCCCGCACTAGGGGGGTATTTTCTTTAGGGAGTGTCATTAAAGGACGGTATATAATGCGCGCTTATGTCCTTGGAAGCGGGTGCGAAGTGCTTCTGTAAGCGGATGTGCAGAAGAGATTGTGACGCCATCGATTGAGTTTACTGGAGTAATGCCAGTTGTGCTCTGAGTGATAAAAACCTCTGCTGCTTCATTTATAAGCCTCTGAATAGTTGCCACTTCCGTCCTACAGCTCTCGTTTTCCAAAATGATGCGTTGGGTGATGCCGGGAAGGGCGTTATTTGAAATAGTGCATAGCTCCCCACTTTTTTTAAACCAAAAAAGGTTCGACCACGCGCCCTCGCGGATATTACCAGCTGTGTCTATAAGCAGCGCCTCGTTAGCCCCTAGAACCTCGGCTTTGCTCCGTGCTGCCCGACATACCTGAACCAGACTTGTCTTATGTGACGGGCTCGGTCGTTCCATCGAAACTGTTTGTAACCGAATTGGTTTGCCGTCGGACCATGGGGGGGCATATTCCTCGGCGGTGAACTCGGCTCCAGAAGGATCAATTAGAATTCTGGTCTTAAGTGGGGTGGTCGAAGGCCTTTCCTTGGCGGCTCGTCGTAATACCTGTTTTAGCCAGTTCCGAATTTGGCCTGGCTGGTGAGTTGGGAGCCGTTCGTCATAAATAGAAATCGCCTTAGCGTCCCGGATTAATCTCTCCAGATGATACTCCAGGGCTAAGACCTGATGGATGGGCTCTGGCAGCAGCTCTTTGGGCTCAGCGAGAAAAGTTGTAAAAACCCGGGGAGAATCAGCGGTGGAGGCCAGCTCAAAGGCGTTCCAAGGCTTAGATTTAAGCTCTGCTGTTTCGGTTGCAGAATCCGCCGGGATTTCGATTCGGGTATAGAGCACGGGTTTCCCAGTCCATTTAGCTAGGGTATAGTTCCCACCTTTAGATAATTATAATTAGTATTAGAGTTTAATCGGTAGTTATTCAAGTGAACAGTTTTAACTAAGCCTTGTCCTCAACACTAAATTCAACCTTCACCGACTCTCCCCGGGTAATTCTTCCGCCAATTGATTGGGGTATCGCCTGGTCCTGGGCCCACCGTCTGGTGCTATTCGGACTCTCGATACCGGTAATTTGCGCAGATATTCTCCAGGTCTATTTTAGCACCTCTTACGGAGCCCCTCTTTCTCGCGGGGCGCAATTTGCTCTGCAGATTGGCGCAGTTGGAATTACAAATGCCTGGCTTGTAGCCGCAGTGATAATGCTCTGCGTCGAGACCGTGCAGGGAAAGATGATTAGTCCAATTGAGCTCTCATTGCGGGCCTTGATAAATGTGCCGAAGGTCTTTTTAAGTGTGATGTTTGTTGTGATGGCGTTTTTTGTTCTGTTGCTTTACGCGCCACCACTTTCTGTTTTTGCCCTGTTCCTAGTCTGGGCTC
Organism: uncultured Bdellovibrionales bacterium; assembly: GCA_964393905.1. GTDB lineage: Bacteria > Bdellovibrionota_C > UBA2361 > SZUA-149 > CAYMWO01 > CAYMWO01. The sequence goes on from CAYMWO010000161.1 coordinate 2,929, forward strand.
CGGCCTTTGCTGCGGCGGAGGTCTACGCCCCCCTCCCCGAAAGGAAAATAGAGGATGAATTTACCGGGGAAGAGGAAGGCGAGGATTATATCGTCCCTTCGAGACGAGCGGGCCGAGCCTCGGCAAAATTCGCCTACTTCACCGGTCGTTCTATCTGGGATTTAGGTGTCATGCGCTCAATCCGCTTCGCGCGGGAAAATTTAGCGACAAGTCTGAGAATCGTCTTATTGGTCTGGTTTGCGCGCGTGGCGCCCGAGGCGCTCTCCTCTTTTATCATCGGCTTAGATTCTGGGTTTCTGGCGGTATCATTCAGGGCGATTTTTGCCACGCTAATACACACATTTGCTCTGGGAGTTTGGGCGGGAACTTTTATTATTTTTCTACCAATGGTGGCTAAAGCTGAAATTGGAGTTGAGAGCTATCGTGACCCAGTAGAGTTTATCGGCGGGCGGCGGTTCCTGGCGCCGATTTTGGGGGACAGGAATTTACCTTTTGCAGTGTTTGCCATTTTCGCCGCAATATTCACCTGGGTGCTGTTTGAAGAGGGGGCGCATCAGCTGAGTGTGCCGAAAGATGCAAAGATTGAGTTTGTCTCCTCGGAGGTGCGAGGTGAGAACCTGGCACTGACAATTCGGCTTGAGGATTCAGCTCGGGAGTTTCGTTGGCTTGACCCGGACTCTTTTGTCGTTTTGCTTCGAGGTTTAGAGGAAGAGTCACCTGCGGCTGGGAAGGTTGCAGTAGCGCCAGTTGTCACTTCAAGCACAAACCCTAGCGCCAGTGGTGTGAAGGAAGGTGCGGAGGAGGGTAATAAAACCAGCGCAGGGGATAAAGTCTTGAAGGGCGAGGAGGGCCCGTCAATCTTACGCCCAAAGCGGTCCCGGGTGTATCTGGAAGATGGTAAGGAGCTTGATGCGGAGAACTTCACGCCGGCGTTTAAGCCGTTAAAAATCACACTCTTTTTCGAACTACCAGAGGTGCTAACTAAGTCGCAGAAGGTGGGACTCTCCTATCAATCCATCAAGGGGCTTAGTAAACCCTTATTTACATTTGAGCTAGTGCCTGCGCTCCCAGTTCCTTGAGCCGAGCCCTGTTCGGTGCTAAAAGTTTCCCATGGATGACATCAACTTGAACCGAGCCACGCGTAAACTTCTTTTTGGTAAAGCCAAACAGGAAATACCAGGTGACGGTCGTTCTGCTGCGGAGACTCCGGCGCGGCATGTGCGGGTAAAGGTCACGATGAATCTTGATAGTGATATTATCGAGCACTTTAAGCTAAAGGCCGAGACCGAGAGCGGAGCCTATCAGTTTCTCATCAACCAGGCCTTACGAGAATATATCGAGGGCTCACGCCCCGAGCGGCTGACTCAAGAAATTGGTGAGATTTTGCTTAACAGTAAATCGTTCTTGCGCGCTGTGGCAGATAGTCTAGAGTCGGGAGACTTAGACCAACCGTCGCCGGAGGTTAGCTTCCCGCGCCTAAAGAAACGTAAAAGCGTTTAGTAGCCTTAACACTCCCTTAAATGATCAAACTTTTTTCAGACGGCGGCGGAACTTCCTCGGGGGCTGCGGCTAGCGCTGCAATTATTGAAAACCAAGCCGGACAAAAGCTGAAGCTAGTCGCCTTTTTGGGCGGCGCGACGAATAACGAGGCCGAGATTTTTGCAGGGCTTGTTGGGTTTGCGCTGTTGCAAGTAATAGGCGAGACGAGTCCGGTGCATTGGGTCTGTGATAGCGAGTATGTCTTAAAGAGCGCCACGGGTTATATCCAGCAATGGCAGAAAAACGGTTGGAAAACGGCGGCGAAAAAGCCGGTAAAGAATCAAGGGTTGTGGCGCAGCTATCTGGAGCTTGCGCGCGGATTAAAGATAAAGCCGCAACATGTAGCCGGACACTCCGGGCATCCGGAGAACGAGGCTTGTGATGCGGCGGCGACTTGGGCGCAGATGAACGGAGAGTCGTTGTTGGGTGAAGGGAAAGAGGGGATTTCTGCGGATGTGGATTCCGGGGAGTTAGGCGAGGGGTGGATTTTGTTGGATGGCAGAGATGTTTTGGCCGGTCTTCGAGGGGAGGAGTCAGCCGAGACGCACGAACCTGAGCCGGATGCGCTTCTAGCCTTGCGTGAGCGGATTTTGAATTTAGGAATTTTGGGGTTTGATTATCAGCCGAGTCAATTTATTCGAAGACCGCGTGAGGAAGTTTCAGTTGAGTTGGTCTTTCGGAAAGTAGAGCTTAAGCTCAAAGATGCGGAGAAGCTGCTACAGTCTTTAGGAGAGAGCGGGGAGGTGCTTAATAGGCCGCTTGTGGAGTTAATTGCTCTGACAAAAAAGCTTCAGCAAAAGAATTAGAATAGAATCGACAGTATGTGCCGGATAACCTTTTCGACCTAGCGCCAGGCGGGTTGGAGGTCTCCCGCCTGGCGCAGCCTTGAACCTGTGTCAGTAAATTGTCTCCTCCGATTCATTGCTGTCGTCTTCCATGTCGAGACGAACCCCAAGTTCTGCAACCAGCAGTTGTAACAGCGCGATCGCAGGTCTGCTGCAGCACGGAGCTTTGCCGGTCTTGGTGTCGATTATCGATAGCTTCATTCCGTCATGAGGGACTGAGATGATGACTTCAAGGACTGGCATGACGATGTGCTCGTAGTAGAATTCAAGCCTGAGCCAGACCGTGTAGCGCGAGAGTCGCTGCGCTCGAATAACCTCGAGCCTTCGGGCCGGGTTCTCCGATTCGGGGGTGCCCAGCGGAGCAAGCTCTGCAATTTGCTCATCGTCTAGCGGACCGAACTCTACTCCTTGAAGTCCGAGATAGTTCACCTTCTGTCCCAATTCGCCTCGGACTAATTCGAAAACCTGCTTCGAGGCCAATCTAAGGGCATCGAGAGCGGTGCTAGGGAGTTCAAACGTTCCAAGGGACTGGATGCGCGCCGCCTCTCGACCATTCACTACCGAAAGGTTGGTAAGTGCGCAGCGCACTGCCTGACTAGCAAACCCATCGGGAGTTACTCCGGTGAGCGAGAATGCCACCCCCAGCTCAAGCCCAGGGAATTCGACCACCTCATCAAGCACGACGGTCCAGCTGTTGGCTGTCGCCGCCTGGAATCGCCGCAACAGATCCGGGCGCTTCGTAGCGTTCGGTGTCCATGGCGCAAAGTTGATGAACCGGTCCAGATAAGGGTAGAGACACTGTCGCACGCGCAGACGCTCGGCGAGCGGAAGCGAATCTGGCTCGTAGACCAAATTCCCTCCGGTGCCATCCAGCGAGAGAACCAGCTTCGATGCGTGCACAGTTATCGGAACCATGGTCCCTGAGCGATCGAGTTCCAGCTTGGCGCGAAACGCATCAGGGGCCAGCATCACACACTCCAACACGCGCAACCCATCATCGGGGGTTTCGGGCGGCAGAATCGGAAGTCGCACTTCGGTCATGGCGTCCTCCATTTTGCAAAGAGAGTTGTTGGTGTTTCAAAAACCTTGTCGGCACAACTGCCGTCACTTCAGCCGCGCACGCGCGCTGCCGAAGTCGGCAGATTGAGAATTTTCTACCCGGATGAAGCAGTATTTAGAGAGCAAAGAACGAACGAACGATAGTTCTATAACGTAAATAAAGGATTAGATATAAATCAAAAAAAATGGGCTGAAACCTTTCGATTTCAGCCCATTCGGTGCGTTGTCAGTTGAAGGGTTGAGCGTTTAAAATGAGTCTAAAAACGTTCTAAGGTAAGAAAACGGCATTTTTAAGCCCCTCCTTTATATTCTGGCGCACGGGCCAAAAATATTTTTTATCTCCCCAAATAACGCCAACCCCCCGAACTGATAAGAGTTTACTCCATTCCTCTCCGCGACTCCGCGTCTCTGCGTGAGATAATGAAGAAATTATTTAAAAAATTATAAACCTAGGCCGCTCGAAGCGAGGTCTTCTGCGCCTGATAATGAAGGACTGTCTTATAGGCCTCGTTTATTCGTGAAATTCGGTTAATCGCCGCCGAAACAAAGGTCTCCCCCATGGCCGCCATTTTAGGCAGGTCCAGGGTAGCGATAGTTTCGCGCCAAACACCCTCTGCGTCCTTAATTTTAGCGTTTCCGTCGAGCCCTAGGATTGC
>CAYMWO010000162.1:0-6991 GCA_964393905.1 uncultured Bdellovibrionales bacterium
CGCTCTCTGCTGCCAAGTCTGAGGAGGTCAGTGTTCTGTGTCTGCCGGAGCTGTGCATTACTGGATACGGTTGTGAGGATACGTTTCTCTCGCCATCCGTTCGTGAGCAGGCGCTTCACACTCTTCTAGAACTCATCCCTGCGACGAGGGGAGTGGTCGCCTCGTTTGGGCTTCCGCTCGAAGTAAAAGGCAGTATTTATAACGTAGCGGCGCTTGTTTGCGATGGGAAACTCTTAGGTCTTGTTGCTAAGCAGTTCTTGGCCGATACGGGCGTGCATTATGAGTCGCGCTGGTTTCGTCCTTGGGTGGCGGGAGAGAGGACCGAGCTATCTTTAGGTGGAGAGACCGTTCCCTTCGGAGACCTGCTGTTTGATATCTCAGGAACTCGGCTGGGGTTTGAAATCTGCGAAGATGCCTGGGTGTCGTCACGGCCTGGCGGTAGGCTCGCCGCGCTCGGTGTTGATATTATACTAAACCCTAGCGCCAGCCATTTTGCATTCAGGAAGATTGAGCAGCGAAAAGATCTGGTCCTAACACTCTCAAAACAGACCGGAGTTAGTTATGTCTATGCCAACTTACTTGGTAACGAAGCGGGAAGGATTATATATGATGGCGGTGCGCTGATTGCGGATGGCGGAAGGTTAGTGGCGCAGGGGCCGCGCTTTTTGTTCAGTGATTTTCATTTGACGACTGGGGTGGTTCAGCCGAATGTGTCTGATCCTGCGTCGAATCGGTCTGTGAGTGAGAGTGTTTGTGCGGTTTTCGCCTTTAGAGAGAGCGTTAGTGCCGATCCCAGCGGGACGCCACCGTGGGAGACGGACGGTAGCGTTAAGGAGGAGGAGTTCTCGCGGGCGGTAAGCTTAGGGCTGTTCGATTATCTCAGAAAAAGTCGGATGCAGGGGTTCGTTATATCGCTAAGTGGAGGTGCCGATTCTGGCGCACTGGCCTGCTTGGTGCGAATGATGGTGGAGCTTTCTATTTCAGAACTTGGACTAGCGGGAGTGAGAGGAAAGTTGGGGCACATAGCTTCAATTCAAAGCGCTGGAACTGTTAGTGAGATGGTAAAGTGTTTGCTCACCTGTGTTTATCAAAAGACCGAAAATAGCTCGAAAACAACATTAAATGCGGCTAGGTCTTTGGCGACGGAGCTTGGGGCGACCTTTATAGAGCTCGATATCGACCCGCTGGTGCGGAGTTATGAAAGGCTCGGCGCTCAAGCGCTTAAGACCGAGCTAAACTGGAAGGAACACGACCTTGCACTTCAAAATATCCAGGCTCGAGTTCGGAGCCCCGGTGTTTGGTTGATAGCTAACCTTAAAGGCGCATTACTGCTGGCTACAAGTAATCGTTCTGAAGCCTCAGTTGGTTACGCCACGATGGACGGAGACACCAGCGGAGGTCTTGCGCCAATTGCCGGAATTGATAAGGCGTATCTGCGCGAGTGGTTAAAGTGGTTGCAATCAAGCGCCCCAAAGGGAGCGACACCGGTGGCAGCTTTATCATTAATTAACGCTCAGGCGCCGACAGCTGAACTTAGGCCATTGAGCGCGGGTCAGACAGATGAAGCCGACTTAATGCCCTACTCTTTACTGAATGCGATTGAGCATCTGGCGATTGCGGAACGGAAAAGCCCGGTCGAAGTGTTTAATCTCTTAATGGTTACAACAAAAGAGTATTCCCCGGCTAAGTTGGGAAGCCATGTCGGCCGGTTTTTTCAACTGTGGGCCAGAAGTCAATGGAAGCGGGAACGCATAGCGCCAGCGTTTCATCTAGACGAGTTAAACGTGGACCCTCGCAGTTGGTGCCGGTTTCCGATATTATCGGGGGCGTTTATCACTGAATTGAGAGAGCTGGAAACAGTTGTAGCCGAAGAATCTAAAAAGAAGTTGGAATAGGACGGACCTTGGATAGCACCCTTCAAATTGGCGTGTTCGGCTCGGCTGTAATTCACGTGGCAGTGTTTGCTTTTGCCGGTGGATTGTTGGCAGACGGTCTGGGTACGGGAACAAACTCCGGCACAAATAGCGCCGTTCAGGTTGAGCTGGTAGCGGGCGAACTTACTGCTCCTCCGGGGACTCTTTCAGTTCTACCAGAGGCATTGCCGGAACGAATTAAACCAGTGCCCAAAAAAGTTGCTGTTAGGGTGGCTCGCCCTGACGCTGGTAAAGAAGTTTCGGCAGCCCCGATTTCTGCGACACCGGCGATAGGCTCCCAGATGGGTAAGGCCGGAACTAATGGCGGAGGAATTATCGGGGCCACTCCGGATGCCGTTTCCAACCCACCGCCTGTTTACCCAGAATCCGCCCGTCAAGCTCAGCAACAAGGAGTGGTCATTCTTGTTGTGGAAGTGAATCCCGAAGGCCGGGCAGAATCGGTTGAAATTGAAAAGAGCTCAGGAGTAAACTCCCTCGATTCTTCGGCGAAGTCAGCCGTGTCAAACTGGAAGTTTCGGCCCGAAACTTATGCTGGAATTCCTCGACCTTCCTCTATTAGGGTCCCTGTCCGGTTTCAGCTAGAGAATCCTTAAAATGGGAACCAGGAATCCTTTCTGGCAGCCAATCGTCTAACCGGCGCCCAAAGAATACTGCGGGCGGATTCGTAGTTGAACTTTAATTTGGAGAATATTTTTTATGAGAAGAAATATAGTTTCAGCGGCGTTGCTCTCTCTTCTAGCCCTTCCGCTAACAGTTGTGGCGGAGACAACTGCGCCGAATGCTGCCGTGCATAATCCCGCAGTGGCACCTGCTGCCCATGAATCAATTATTCAGGGAAAAATCGTCTCAGTTGTTCCGGCGAAGAAGGAAATTTACGTCATGGCTGGGGAGAAGAAACACGAGTATTATTTCTCCGACACGACCAAAATTATGTCGCAAGGCAAAGAGGTCGCGTTTTCAGAGTTAAAGGAGGGTCAGAAGGTTAAAGTTACGGCGCACAAGGTTGGTAAACGCCTCGATCCCCAGGTAGTAGAACTTGAAGGCTAATTGAATCCTGAAATTCCTTCGATGATGCGGGTGGAGTTACTCCACCCGCTACTTGCACACTTTCCAATTGGCTGCCTCTCCCTGGCGGCTGCCCTGCAGATTATTTTCCAGCTTGTTCGAGTAGTCACTAAGCGCGAGTTCCTAACTCTTAAGACGACATCTGATATAGTCCTGGGATTTGGCGTTGTAGGTGCTTGGGCGGCAGTTCTCGCCGGGGACGAGGCTGAAGATGTTGTTAACCGCTTAATTTGCGATCCGACAGTTACAGCTGAGCATGAATACTACGCAAAACTCGCATCGATTCTCTTTACTGTATCCTTAGCCTTTGTCCTCGCGCGAATTTTTATGAGAAAGAGGGAGCTAAGTCTACTAGTCCGTTCGGTCTTTGAAGTTGGGGTAGTAGCCTTGCAATTAACTGGCTTAGCAGCGTTGCTCTATACAGGACATCTCGGTGCCAGTTTGGTTTACCAACAAGGGGCCGGCGTCTATCATCCCAGCCCTGAATGTGTAGAATTTGAATAGGGAAACTCCTACCCAAAGATCTTCTTATAGATCTCACGCCGCGCAAGAATTGCAAATATTACTGTCCACCCCAAAAGCTGAAAGAAAAGCAGGGGGGAATTTAAAGTTTGCGCTAGATGCGTTCGCAAAAGGTCAACAAGTGGACTGAGCGGAGAGAAGGAACTGAATAGAGAGACTTTCGCGGGCAGGTTCTCGCGCGGGAAATAAATGCCAGCAAGCATTGTCATCGGGATCATTACTAAAAAGACCGGAACGTTGATCTGATCCACGGTCTTCACGGTCCCGGCTGTCAATATTCCCATCGCACCAAAAAGTAGGCTGCCTAATATAATCGCTGGTAGACTTGCGATTAACATCGTTCCCGGAAAGACGCCCCAAAAATATGCCACAAGTCCGGTCAGAACTCCCGCTATAACCCCTTTGGATGCGGCCCAGAGCCAATCCCCGAAAAATACATCATTGAAAGTAAGCGGGACAGTAAGCATCGCCTGCCAGGTCCGTTGATAGCGAATTCGAATATATGTCCCATAGGCGCCCTCGAAAAAGGATTGGAAGGAAAGCCCTAAAGCGATCATTCCAGGGGCGATAAACTGAAGGTAGGAGACCGGCTGACCGTGATAATGCAAGTCGCGAATGATAGGGGAGAGACCTAGGCCAAATGAGAAAAGATAGATTATCGGCTCTGTCAGAGGTGGTAAGCAGTTAACTAACCAGGTCTTTAAATAGACCAGGGCGTGTCGTTGCCACACGGACCAGATTCCTCGAACGGAGATGGGACTCTCTCTCATTGGAGCCCCTTGCCGGTTAAGACCAAGAATACGTCTTCGAGATTGGCTCGTCGCCTAACAAGCCGAGTAGGACCCAGGCCGTTGATTTTAACTGACTCCAGTCTTTGCCAGGCCTCCTGCGCTTTGCTAGTCGGAAGAGCGATAAGAAACCCTTCACTAAAGGGGCGACTCCACGTCGAGAAGCTTGTGGCAATTCTTTCGACTTCAACGCCTGGCACACCCTCGACTTCTGCTACTTCTCTCCCGACGATACGCTCAATAAGCTCCACTGGGCTTCCCTCATCGACAATTTGACCACCCTGAATAAGCTGTAACTTGTCGCAGAGTCTCTCTGCTTCGTCCATGTAGTGGGTGGTGAGGAGTATGGCTTTTCCTTGACGTCTAAGCTCGAAGACCAGTTTCCAGAACTCTTGACGGGCGTCGGGATCGAGACCGGTGGTGGGCTCATCGAGAAAAACAATCTGGGGGTTATTAATCAAGGCTCGAGCAAGAACTAGTCTTCGCAGTAGTCCGCCGGAGAGCTTTTCTAAGGGATAGTTCCGAAATTCAGTAAGCTTTACTAAAGCCAGAAGCTCGTCGGCACGATTTCTAGCAGGCTTACCACTAAGTCTGTAGTAGCGAGCAAAATTCAATAGATTTTCAAAAACCGAAAAATCCGGGTCCAGGCTATTCTCCTGAGGCACGATCCCCATTAGGCTGCGGGCCTTTCTTCCATTAGCGCCCATCTCCCAGGAATGAGACCCGGCGTATACGGTGACGGTCCCGGAGGAGGGAATAATCGCCCCGTAGAGCATGCTCACGGTGGTTGTCTTGCCAGCCCCATTAGGACCAAGCAGTCCCAATACCTCCCCGGGGCGGAGCATAATATCAACACCCTTAACGACAGCCAGCTCTCCAAAACGCTTCCAAAGGCCAGACCCCTGAAGGGCTGGGAGCGGGAGAGCAGTGGTTGTTGAAGGCGTTATTGTCAATTTCTTAGCTATCTGTAACTGCTAAATTTTTGCCATTGCAAGGATTGTTCGAAATTCATCCTCCGTTACAGGCTGCACACTAAGCCTGCTTCCAGGTCTTAGTAGCACCATGCTCTTTAACGGCTTCTCGTTTCGTAATGCCGATAGGGGGAGAATTTGAGAGAACTTCTCTACGAATTTAAGCTCTGGAGCAAACCAGCGCGGCTTTTCCATGGTAGCTTTCGGGTCAAAATACTCGCTTTTCTTATCATATTGCGACGGGTCGGGGATGGCGGCTCTTGAAACAGCGGCCTGCCCGGCCACTCCTCCCATTTTTGAACCGGAGGAATCTCCGTTTGAGTGGTAAAAAAGGACCAAATCACCGACCTTCATTGACTGAAGGAAGTTCCGGGCTTGGTAGTTACGAACGCAGTCCCAAAGAGTCCGCCCATCCCTTTTAAAATCATCGATTGAGTAGACGTCCGGTTCACTTTTAACTAGCCAGAGTTTCATTTAAAGGGCCACTTACCCGCTCCAATTTGTCTATCTCTAAGCCCTCCAACTTGCCTGTTAGCCAGCTCGGAGACAAGAGTCTGGTTCAGGGAAATTGACCGGTCTTCGGCTAGTCCAAAAATGGAGCTCGACTTCTTGCAACTATGGAAGCTTCCTGATAGTTTTTGGGCAGTTTGCTAGCATTCCCCGGCTGAAAATTGCCTTCGGCGTTGTCTCCCCTGAGGATTTTTTCAATTATTTATAGGAAGCAGGGTTTGAAGGAAGCAGGAGTGAAAATGACCGTAAAGAATTTCATTAAGAGAAACTATCTTCATTTTAACGCTGCTTCCGTTGTTGATGCGGCAGAGGGCTATATTAAGCATCTCGATAAAGGCGGAAAGATGTTCCTCACAATGGGGGGGGCCATGAGCACGGCTGAGCTTGGCATCTCTCTTGCCGAGATGATTCGTCAGGGCAAGGTTCATGGGATCTGCTGCACCGGGGCAAATTTAGAAGAAGACGTTTTTAATCTTGTCGCTCACGAACACTATAAGCGAGTTCCGCACTACCGCCACCTCAGCACCGAAGACGAGTTAAAGCTATACGAAGAGGGCTTTAACCGGGTTACGGACACCTGCATTCCGGAAGAAGAGGCTATGCGCAGAATTGAGCGCGAGGTGCTTCAGCTTTGGCAGAAGGCCGACAAAGAGAAGCAGAGCTTTTTCCCTTACGAGTTTATGTATCAGTTGTTACGGACTAAAGCAGTGGCTCAGCATTATGAGATCGATCCCAAGGACTCCTGGCTGATAGCCGCCGCTGAGAAAAACCTGCCAATATTTACTCCAGGCTGGGAAGACTCAACCTTAGGCAATATGTTTGTTGCCAATGTTAGAGCCGGGAAAGTCTCAAATTTTGGTGTTGTTAAGTCAGGTATCGAGCAGATGTCAATGTTGATTGACTGGTATTTGGAGACTTCAAAAAAAAGCTCAATTGGCTTTTTTCAGATTGCAGGCGGCATTGCTGGAGATTTTCCGATTTGCGTCGTGCCACTTATTCGGCAGGATTTAAAAATTGAGTGTCCGCTGTGGGGATATTTCTGCCAGATTTCCGATAGCACTACGTCATATGGTTCTTATAGTGGCGCCGTTCCAAATGAGAAGATCACCTGGGGTAAATTAGATGGCGACACCCCAAGGTTCGTCATAGAGTCCGACGCAACGATAGTCGCCCCATTAATCTTCGCCTACGTCTTAGGTCA
>CAYMWO010000163.1:0-6962 GCA_964393905.1 uncultured Bdellovibrionales bacterium
TAATTAGTGTCTGAACGGGAATCCCATATGCTGTAAAAGTGCTTGGCCCTCTTCGTTGGTCTCAGCTGTTGTCACAAATGTGATGCTCAAACCGCGAAGCTCCGTCTTCTCCATATCAATCTCCGGGAAGATGATCTGCTCTTGCAAGCCCATCGAGTAATTTCCCCGACCATCAAACGAATTCTTTGGAATACCGCGGAAATCCCGAACCCGAGGCAAAGCTACGTTAATGAAGCGATCAAGGAATTCGTACATCCGCGCCTTTCGCAGAGTTACAGAAACGCCAATAGGCTGCCCCTCTCGCAATTTGAAGTTTGCGATTGATTTCTTCGCCAGCCTAATCACCGGCTTTTGACCTGTAATCTGTGTCAGATCCTGAACGGCGTACTCAATCGCCTTTTGATTCTGAACAGCTTCGCCAACGCCCATGTTCAACACGACCTTTTCAATTCGTGGAACCTGAAGCGGGTTCTTGTAATTGAACTGCTCCTGGAGCTTCGGGATTACCTGTTCTGTATATGCCTTCTTTAAACGAGCCATCGTCTTAATTCCTACGCGTCAATCTGTTCAAAAGCATTAGTCTTGGGGTTTAGGTATCCCCGAACTTTCCGACCATCCTGCAAAAGCTTGAACTTAATCCGCACTGGGCGTTTTAGCTCGTCGCTGTAATACATAACGTTTGAAATATGCACCCCAGCTTCCTTCTGAATGATTCCCCCCTTGTCGGACATTGAGGTCGCGCGCTTATGACGCTTAACGATGTTCAGACCCTCAACAACAACCCGGTTACTCTTTGGCAAGAATCGCAAAATCTTTCCGGTTTGACCGGAGAGCGCACGACCCTTCTTCGAGTTACCACCGGAGAGCAACATCACCGGGTCACCCTTTTTAAGGGAGGTTTTAAAGGAACAGACCACCTGGCCCTTTCCGTTCTTCTTTTCGGCTTTCATCAGAGCACCTCAGGCGCTAAAGAAATAATCTTCATAAAATCCTTTCCGCGCAGCTCACGAGCAACAGGTCCGAAGATACGGTTACCAATCGGCTCTTTCTGCGCGTTAATCAGCACCGCTGAGTTGGTATCAAACCTGATGTAAGAACCATCCGGTCGTGCCAGCTCCTTATTGGTGCGCACTACAACTGCCTTGTGGACATCTCCTTTTTTAATCTTGGAGTTTGGAATCGCCTCTTTCACCGCCACGACAATAATGTCTCCGACACTAGCGTAACGGCGGCGAGAACCTCCGAGAACTTTGATGCACATAACTTTCCGTGCACCGGAGTTGTCAGCCACATCTAATACTGTTTCCTGCTGAATCATGACTTTCCTACGGACTAAACGGCTCTTTCAATAATCTGTTGCACACGCCACCGCTTGTTGCGGCTAAGTGGACGCGTCTCGGCTATCAACACCCGGTCTCCAATCTGGCACTCGTTCTTCTCGTCGTGTGCCATGTAACGCTTGGTGCTACGAACGAACTTTCCATACTGCGCATGACGCTTCTGTGTAGAAACCGTCACCACCACAGTCTTCGCCATCTTGTTGCTCGCCACATATCCTTCCTGGGTCTTCATCAACCCACGACCTTCTGTGCGCGGCTTCGAAGCTGCCTTGGCGGTCGTCTTCTCTGCAGCTTTCTTTTCCTTTGTCACCATCCCGATTACGCCTCTATATTCTAATTAAGCAGGGTTCTGATTAAGCAGGGTTTTTGCACGAGCAATCCGCCGCCGCAGCACCCCTAACTGAGAAGTCTGAGCCAGCTGACCACCAACATGCCGAAAACGAAGCTTCATTAGCTCCTCCTCGGAATCCGCGAGGCGCTTTATCAGCTCCTCTTTCGAAAGCTTCTTCAGCTCATTTACTGCATCTTTGCGTTTCATCTTCTAATTCCCAGTAATCTTTTCTAACTAGTGCTTATGCTGAACTCGTTCAATCAACCTTGTCCGAATTGCGAGCTTTGAGCCGCCAAGCTTCAGCGCTTCATGCGCAGTCGCCTTGTCCACTCCCTTAATTTCATAAAGGATGCGACCCTTCCGAATTACACACACCCATGACTCAGGAGCGCCCTTTCCTTTACCCATCCGCACCTCGGCCGGCTTTTTTGTAAGCGGCTTATCTGGAAACACCCGAATCCAAACCTTACCGCCGCGCTTTAAGTGACGGGTCATGGCCACACGGGCAGCTTCAATCTGACGGTTACTTACCCATGCAGACTCTGTAGCCATCAGCCCAAAGTCGCCGAAATTTAGTGTCGTGCCCCGGGTCTCAACTCCTTTGAGTTGTCGAACCTGTTTGAAAACTTTTCGGTGCCTAACTTTTTTTGGAGATAACATTGTCTCTCACCAAATCCTTAATTCTAGTTCTCGATACTTATCCCGCTGCGATCTGCTCAGCCGAATCAATTCCCTCGTCCTTCTCGCCACGGAAGATCCAAACTTTCACGCCAATTAACCCGTAGGTTGTTAGCGCCTCAGCTGTGCCGTAATCAATCTGCGCACGCAGAGTGTGTAGTGGCACCCGGCCCTCACGTGACCATTCAGTCCGTGCGATATCGGCACCACCTAAACGACCAGCAACTGAAACCTTTACGCCCTCGGCACCCATCCGCATCGCGCGTCCGATAGCGTCTTTAATCGCTCGACGAAATGCTACTCGGCGCACGAGCTGGTTAGCAACGTTCTCCGCAACAAGTTTCGCATCCAAGTCCGGCTTGCGAATCTCGGTGATATTTACCACCACATCACGCTTAACAAGCCGTTTAAGTTCAGAGCGAAGATCTTCGATATCCTTTCCCTTCTTGCCAATTACCAAGCCGGGACGAGCGCAACGGACATTGATTTTAATGCGGTTAGCTGGGCGTTCGATCACTACGGTCGAAACCCCTGCTCCAGCAAGCTTCTTTGTCACATAGTCACGAAGAAAGAAGTCCTGATGCAGCTGATCCGCATAACCCTGCTTCTTGTACCAACGAGACGTCCAAGTCTCAGTGACACCTAATCGAAACCCTTTTGGATGGACTTTCTGACCCATTACTTACCTCGCGCCCTTTTCATCAAGTTCTACATGGATATGGCTGTACCGCTTACGGATTGGCGCGCCTCTTCCGTGTGCTCGTGGCATAAGCCGTCCGAGAACACGCCCTTCATTAACCCAGGCGCGACGCACAAATAGTTCGTCAACATCCACTTCGCTCTGCTTCTTAGCATTAGCAACAGCGGAGAGGAGAAGTTTACGCAGAACTGGAGCAGTCTTTTTGTCGGAGGTGTAGAGAAGCTCAAGCGCCTGCTCTACAGAATGCCCGCGAATCAAGTCCACAACTAACCGCGCCTTACGCGGCGGGATTCTAGTATTCTTAAGACTCGCTTTGGAGATATACCCCACTTGCGCCGCCGTATTCTTAGTTTTCTTTGCCATAATCGCCTTTAGCCTAAACCAAAACTCGCCGCCTACTTAGAAGCTGGCGCGCTACTTTCAGGACCTTTCTTCTCACCTGAGTGCTGATGGAAAGTCCGAGTTGGAGCAAACTCACCCAACTTGTGTCCCACCATGTTCTCAGTAACAAATACCGGAATAAATTTTTTGCCGTTATGGACTGCGAAAGTTAAACCGACCATGTCAGGAATAACAGTCGAACGTCGCGACCAGGTTTTGATCGGTCCACGATGAGCGCCGTTTTTTGCGCGCTCCACCCACTTCAACAAGTGGTCGTCTATAAACGGTCCCTTTTTAATCGAACGCGGCATGAATCCTCTCTCGCTTTCTAATTACCAATTAACCTTGATACCTTTACTTCCCACGACGGCGGCGCACGATAAACTTATCAGTGCGTTTTTGATGCCGTGTCTTATAGCCCTTAGTCGGTGTGCCCCATGGGGATACTGGATGACGCCCTCCGGAGGTCTTACCCTCACCACCACCATGCGGATGGTCAACTGGGTTCATCGCCACACCACGCACGTTCGGCATACGTCCACGCCATCTCGAAGCACCAGCCTTACCGAGACTGCGGTTCTGGTGATCCGCGTTTCCAAGCACTCCAATTGTCGCGCGGCAGGTAATTAACACCCGTCGCTGCTCTCCACTCGGCATACGGAGCTGAGCATACTTATCGGCTTTCGCCATAAGCTGCGCACCAACTCCGGCGCTGCGCACAAGCTTTCCGCCACCATTTGGGCGAAGCTCGATGTTGTGAATCATCTCACCGACAGGAATGTCTTTAAGTGGCAGGGTATTTCCTGGCTTAACTTCAGCTGTCTCACTTGAGAGAATAGTCTGCCCAACAACAAGCCCTTGGGGAGCAAGGATGTAACGCTTTTCTCCGTCCGCGTAGTTAATCAACGCGATACGTGAGGTGCGATTTGGATCATACTCGATACCGACTACGACACCTGGAATATTGATCTTGTCCCGTTTGAAATCGATCTGACGGTAATGGCGCTTATGTCCGCCGCCCCTCCAGCGCATCGTGATGCGGCCGGTTGAGTTTCGACCAGAGATACGTGTCTTCGGACTTAGCAGCGAGCGCTCTGGAGTGGATTTCGTGATCTCATTGAAATCGACACTTAAACGGAAACGCTGTCCGGGACTGGTTGGATTGTAACTTTTTATACCCATCGTCTAAACTCTATTCCCAAAAAATTTCTGAAATTGAAATTCTTTAACTTACCCAGCTAAAATTCTAGAGACCCTCTACGAGGTCAATCGAGTTGCCCTCTGCCAACGAAACGTAGGCCTTCTTCCAATTGCCCTCTCGCCCGTGGTTGATATTCACCTTCTTCGGAGTCCCCATGCAGTTTACAGTGCGGACTTTGTCGACCTTCACATTGAAAATTTCCTGAACGGCGTTCTTAATCTCAACCTTATTGGCGTGAGGATGCACAGCGAACACCACACAATTGGAGGCGGCGCTAAGTCCCGCAGTCTTCTCAGTAATGAGCGGTCGGGTGATAATGCTAAAAATCGTCTTTTTAATGCTCGCCATCAAAACACAAAGCCGCGCGACAAGGCGCAACTTCCTTTTAGAAATCAAAAGGTTAAATAAAAAAACACCGGGCCAATCCTTAAGGAAAAGGCACACTTACTTACAAGAATTAAAAAAATATGGCAACTGGCCGGGGACGGAGCTCCATCCTCGAAAGAGAAGAACCAATTTGAACTAATAGAGCCCCCTAAACTAGCGGACTCTCACGGCCGAGCTTCGACCGTATATCCAAAATCAGCTATTCCTGAAACCGCGCCTGGATGCGCTCAAGCGCATTCCCTACTATAACCAAGTACTTTGCGTTAAGGATGTCATAGACATTTAACCCCGACGCATCGATCGTCTTAACCGTCGCGATATTACGGAGGCTCTTTTGAAGCGCCGTTTCGCTGGAGTCGAGAACTACTAGGGTATTCAGCCCCGTATCAACTCCCAGCTTTGAAAGCACTTCGATGGCCTTCTTTGTTTTAATATCGCGTAAACCAAAGTCATCTATTAGAAAAAGCATCCCCTCGTTCTTACGAGTGGTCAGCGCTGCAGATAACGCAGCAGCTCGCTCTTTCTTATTTAAACTAAAATCATACTTCCTTGGGCGTGGGCCGTGAGCAATACCACCACCAACCCAAATTGAGCTGGTGTTCGAACCCGCACGTGCGCGTCCAGTGCCCTTCTGCTTCCAAGGCTTTCTACCACCTCCACGAACCTCCGCTCGGGTCTTAGTGGAGTGCGTTCCAGCACGGCGTTTAGCTAACTGCCAACGCACGATCTGGTGGAACATGCCCTTCTCAAGCCGTTCTGCGCGCTTTGCGGCAGAGAACACCCCGGCCAAGACACTCTTAGTGCCGACTTTTTTACCGGAGGCGTTTAATACATCTAATTCGATTTGCGCTGACACCGTAAGCTCTCCTCTAACTTTCTTAATGCTTTACCGAGCTGCGTACAAAAACGTAGCCGTTCTTTGGTCCGGGAACTGAGCCCTTAATCAACAGCAAGTTCTCTTCGGGGCGCACCTGCACCACTTCGAGTCCTTCCTGCATTACTCGGACATCTCCCATGTGACCGCCCATGCGTTTGTTCTTAAAAACTCGCCCGGGGAATTTACGGCAACCAATCGAACCGCCGTGACGAAAATATTCGTGAGTTCCGTGAGTGGCCTTGAAACCCGCCATGTGATGGCGCTTCATCACTCCGGCAAAGCCCTTACCAATTGAGGTGCCGACTACGTCAACTACAGCACCAGGCTCGAACATGCCGTCAATTTTGATTTCATCGCCAATTTTAAAATCAGAGTTTTTATCGCCGTACTTGTCGATGCGAATTTCACCAACAAACTTTGGCGCGCCTTTAGCAGCCTTACCGAAGTGCGCAGTTAAGGGCTTGTTGACCCGCTGCGGCTTTTGCGTTCCGACACCGACCTGCACTGCGCTGTAACCATCGCTATCGTCTGATTTAACTTGATAGACGACATTTGGACTTACATCCAAGACCGTCACCGCCAGCGTCTGACCTTCATTAAAAATGCGGGTCATTCCAATTTTACGGCCGAATATAGCTTTCATCTCACGTTACCTTTTAAAGCTTTCTCTATTGAAGCTTAATCTCAACATCGATTCCGGCAGAGAGCTCAAGTTTGCCGAGATCGTCAATTGTCTGCTGTGTGGGCTCAAGAATATCAATTAACCGCTTATGCGAGCAGATCTGAAACTGGTCGCGGGACTTCTTGTCGACGTGAGGTGAGCGGTTAACTGTGAAACGCTCAACACGTGTTGGAAGCGGAATTGGACCCGCAACCTTTCCCCCAGTCCGGCGCACTGCCTGAACAATTTCATGCACTGCTTGGTCAAGCACCTTATGGTCGTAACCACAAAGCCGGATTCTAATTCTCTGACTGCCAATCATTATCTGTTCTCTTTATATTACTCAGCTATTCAATGACTTCTGCAACGACGCCGGCTCCGACAGTTCTACCGCCTTCACGAATAG
>CAYMWO010000164.1:0-6901 GCA_964393905.1 uncultured Bdellovibrionales bacterium
CCAGACTCAATACTAGTGCTAGCAAAGCAACCATAAGGATTGATGTATGAGAGCGATTGATTTCTTTTTGCATAAATTCGCTTGAGTACTACTGTTGTTGGACTCCTAGAAGGTAGACGCCCTCGTCAAAAATATCAAACTCTATCTTCATTCCACGTCGCAGCGCCTCAGCTTTGAGATAGGGGTAGGGCTGAACTCGGTGCATCCCAACCATCCAGATGAAACGCTTAGGATAGTGCTGAGATGTAAAATCCAGGTATTTAGTGGCGTCGGCCTCCGAAAAATTCTTCTTATCCGGCAGCCCCTCTATGACTCGGCCTGAGTCCCCAAAAAATTTATAGAACTCGCTAGCAAGCCTTGACTGAAAGGCCAAACAAATTACGTCATCTATAGCCGAACGGTATTGAACCAATTCTAAAAGCGGACGGATTTGCTGAATGTGCCTAGAGTACCCAGGATTGGTCTCCCGAGAATGATGCAGTGAATAGTTTAAGATTAATAGGCCAGTAATAATGGTTGCTACCAGATTAATGGAATTACTTCGTGTGCGGCAGATCCAGATCCATATGCTGTCAATAAGGTAGCCCAGAGAGAGAATAAGAAAAGGAAGATAAAATGTGCTGACCCGAGTGAGTGCCGGGTACAGTCCGAGCACGGAGAGCACTAGTTGAATTGCTAAAGGAACTATGACGAAAAGACCTAAAATATTTCGTCTTAGTAACATCAGGAACGGACTAATTATGGTAATCGCCACAAGTAAGAAAACCGTCCAGAGCGGGTTAAGTTTATGAAGTTTTACCAGAGGCAGGACATACCAGTTCATTATCTCGGGAATTATCTCCCTGAACATTTTACCGACTTGTTCAGGAGAGTTTAGATAATATTCAGACCAGGCCCGAAACACATCTTTATCTTCGAGTTTAAGCGCGTAGGAATATTTAAGGAGCAAGAAAGCAGCGAGCGGTAAAACCGTTAGTAAAGCAGCACTCTTAACTTTAGTTGCAACAGGCTCTCCCTCTCTAAAAAGATGAACGGGGACAAGAATCAAAAGATAAAACGGTAAGAGATTCGAAAATAGCGCTACTCCTAGAAGAATTATCAGCAGGCGAACTGTTCCGGTGCGATAGTTCGGAGGGCGGTTCCGGAAATACAGAAGAGCACTAAGGGCTAAGAGAACCTCAAAGGAGTAAGGTTTAAACTCGTGTGCGTGTTCAACCAATCCCGGGCTTATGGCGAATAGGAACAGCGTTCCTAAAGCGACCGGTGGAGAAAATATTTCACAAACCAATCTCCCAAATAATACGAGCGCCATGCCGGAGAAAATTAGCGGCCAGATGCGAAATGCAATTTCAGTTTGCCCGAAACCCCAAAGCCCAAGCTTCCCTAGGAAAAGTTCAGAAAGCTGAACTGGGAATTCTTGGTCAAACAATCCTTGAGCATTAACAATTGATACCGCCCGCCAAAGCTCATCAACCCAGAAGTTTTTAACTGCCTGGTCACCTGAGCGTAAATATAAGCCATAAGCCCCTATGAAAAGGGCGAAAATCGCGACTACCCGAGAGAGAAACACCCCCGAAGGCGGGGCCTTTCGCAACTCTAGTGAGCCAAATAGCGAAGCTATCGATTTAAGCATCGACCCCAGGAAAAATTAAGCAAGGGCTTGGCGTAATTTATCGCATGTATATTTAATCTGCTCAGCACTAAGTTCAGGGAACATCGGCAAGGAAACGATTCGGGCTGCAAGCTTTTCGGTTATAGGAAATGAACCCTCCTTGTAGCCGAGCTCTGCATATCCCCCTTGTAGATAAAACGGCACCGGATAATGGATTCCAGTCTGAACCCCATTGTCCCCCAAAAACTTCATTACCTTATCGCGGTCATCCACCTGGATAACAAATAGGTGAAAGACGTGCTCTTCGGGCGAAGCTAGTTCAGGAAGTTGGAGCTTTGCGCCGTGCAGATCTTCCAGTTCCCGCCAGTAGGTCTGCGCAGCGTTCCAACGCTTTTTATTCCATTCTTTAAGGTGCTGTAGCTTTACACTTAGAACAGCGGCTTGGATGCTATCCAACCGGGAATTTGTCCCCTTCTCAGGGTGCTGATATTTGATTTCCGATCCGTAGTTTCTCAGTTTACGAACTTGAGCAGCAACCTTCTCGGATGATGTGCAGATTGCCCCGCCATCCCCATATGCTCCAAGGTTCTTACCTGGATAGAAGCTGTAACACCCGACATCGCCGAATGTTCCGCTCACTCGCCCTTTCCATGAGGCTCCATGAGATTGTGCGGCATCTTCAACAACAAGCAAGCCGTGCTTGTTGGCAAAGGACATCACCTCATCCATGTTGCAAGCCCGCCCATAGAGATGCACCGGACAGATGGCTTTGGTTTTTGGTGTCAGTGCAGCTTCGAGCTTCTTTGTATCTATTAAATAGGTTTCCGGATTAACGTCCACCAAAACCGGACGTGCGCCACACTCCATTATTCCAATGGTGGTCGCTACAAAAGTGTGGGCCGGCATTAAAACCTCATCACCTTTGCCAATCCCCAAGGCCTTGAAGGCCATAATTAGCGCATCGGTGCCGGTGGCAACGCTCACACAATGCTCGGACCCTAAAAACGAGGCGAAGTCTTGCTCAAATTTTGCGACCTGTGGACCAAGGATAAAGGATGAGTTCGAGCAAACCTCTGAAAAGCAATTATCGAACTGCTCCTTGTGGGCAAAATATTGTGACTTTAAATCTAAGAACGGTACATTCATTTTGGTGTTACTCATGGTGATTAATTTCCTCTTAAGAAGATCTCCATAAACTTATTGGCTTGCCATTTTCATGAAGCGAACGGGTCAGCGCCTCCAAAACGCTGACTACTTCAAGCCCATTTTTTCCATCCGTTATCGGCTGCCGCCCTTCACGGATACAATCAATGAAATGGTTACATTCCGCCTTGAGGGGCTCGCCAGTAGTAACCCCCGGTTCCGTCACGTTGCCTTCGTGAATGGACATACGGAAGCTTTGGAAAGTGTCCGCATACTCCTGCGTTGAACTAACCTTCACCCCTTTATCGAAAATAGTAATCGGTCTGGTGGGATTCATATCATTGAAGGTCAACATTTTCTTATCGCCAACTGCCGTAATTTCGCGCTTTTTCTCAGGATCTAGCCAGCTGACGAAGAACGCAGCGATGCGGTTGCCTGGGTAAATGAGACTAGCCTGCGCAATATCCTCAACTTTGCGCCCAAGTATTGGAAACGCTGAACAGGAAACCTCTCTTGGGGTATCGCCATAGATATAGTTGAATATCGAAATGTCATGGCTAGCTAAATCCCAGAGGGCGTTTACGTCTGAACGAATTGGGCCGAGGTTCGTACGAATGGAGCGCATATAAAGTAGCTCTCCGAGTTCGCCACTATCTACGATGCGCTTCATCTCCACAACGCCCTGATTAAATAGAAATACGTGGCCCGTCATGAGAATACGCTGACGTTGCTGGGCTAGCTCAACAAGCTCCAAGCAGGCGTTTGAATTATGCGCGAGCGGCTTTTCGATCATCAGATGCTTACCTGCATTAAGCGCCTGCATGCCCAACTGGTAATGGGTGTCGGTAGGTGTTGCGATTACAACTGCATCGAGCTCATCATCATTTAGGCACTCTTCGAACTTTTCATAGACCTTGAGATTCGGAATCTTTGACTTCACAAGCGCTCGTCTTTCGGCGGATGGTTCGATGCCATAAACGACCTTTGCCTGAGGGTGGCTCTCTATCGAACGGACGATATTTGGGCCCCAGTGACCGAGACCGACTACACATACCTTTGTGATGGATGGTTCTTGCATAACAGATAGACTTGCGATGAATTTAATTAGTAAGCAGTCGGGGAAATTCCAACCTTGTATCGCAACTTTACGGGTATATTACAAGGGTTTTAGCCGTTATTCACAAGCGAATAGGCTAGGGTTGTTCTAAAGTGCAGATGCGAGCCTAGTGCAAATTGAGTTATCAGCTTTAAGTTCTTGACTTTTCTCCTGTGCGCTTCTAAGGCTGCGGAAACTGTAGTGCGAGGGATATTTTAGATGAAAAGCGTTTTTTTTGTTCCAGTCTGGAATCAGATTGAGGAATTCCCAAAAGTCCTTGCCGAGTTAAAAGCCACCCAACTGCCGTGCGACACAATTCTCTTGGTTAATAATGGCTCAAGCGATGGGTCTGAAGAACTAGTCCGTAAGAGCGGTTACCCATACATCGACCTTCCTCAGAATAAAGGCATCGGTCACAGCTTTATCCATGCCGTTAAATGGGCATTAGAGCGCGATTATGAAATTTTTGGTTCGATGGCGAGCAACGGCAAGATGCTCCCGCAGGAAATGGGAAGAATACTTGAACCGATTATTAGCAATCGAGCTGATTATGTCACTGGAAGTCGCTTTCTTGCCGGCGGAGACTCACCAAACCTTCCACAGTTTCGTAAGACAAGCATTCCGCTGGTAAATATTTTCGTAAGAATTCTTACCGGCGCGAAAATGACAGATGCAACGTGTGGTTACCGAGCGATGAAGCTCGAGCTTTTTCGTCGAGCTGAGTTTAGCTGGGAGGCCCCTTGGTTAGATACTTACGGTTTTGAGTACTACATCTACGCTAAGGTTGTGCTAGATCGCGGCATTCGCTGGACCGAAGTGCCAATAACCATGCGCTATCCCGAGAAAGGTAAGCGCTATAGCAAGATAAAGCCATTTAAAGGTTGGTACGAAATGCTAAAGCCTTGGGTAATAGCACGCCTTGATGGGAAAGGGTTTGGTCCTGCTGCTGTTATAACGGACGAACAAATTTCGCGGGATTTCCAGCGTAGATCCCCGGCTTAGTTAGGTTCCTTGTCACCACCGAACCTGCACCGACAACTACGTTATCGCAGATTGAAACAGGTAAAATCGTGGAGTTTGTCCCGATACTAACGTTATTCCCGATAACGGTCTTCTTCCACAACTCAGGCTTTCCGAACGAAGGTGCTCCATCGGAGAAAAGATCATTAATAAACATCGCACCATGAGAGATAAAGCAATCATTACCGATTGAAACCAGTTCGCAGATGAAAGCATGGGACTGGACTCGGCAGCGCTTTCCGATTGTCACATCTTTTTGAATCTCTACAAACGGCCCAATAAAGGAATCCTCTCCTATATGACAGCCATAAATATTCGCTGGTTGCACGACTTTGACGTTCTTGCCAAAAACCACATCTTTGATACCGACACTAAGCAGTTTTGGGTCTTCCATCGTATCTCCTTCATTGTAGGGCTAAGCTCCAGGGGACGATATTAAGGGGCCTGGCAGGTGTCAACCGTGGAGACTTTACTACCCTTGCTTCCACCAAGAACGGCGCAACTTGTGTTATTTAACGGAGTTCCACAGACTGGGTTTCCAAGTTTAGCCAGCTGTGCTTTTTATGGCCGATATTATTGTTAATTGCTTAACCGGTTATGCATTTTCATGTCCGCACAACTTAACCACGATTTTCAAGAGCTAACAGCCGGTAGGTTCCAATTTATTGACGCCGGTTGCAGTTGGGGCGGTTCTTTAGCCTATTGCGCCAATCGTTTTAAGAGCTCTCCCGGGGTTGGGATCGATTGGAGCGATTATAAAGTAAAGGAGGCCCGAGCTAAAGGCTTTTCAGTAATTCGCGCAAATCTAGTAGAGGAAG
Organism: uncultured Bdellovibrionales bacterium; assembly: GCA_964393905.1. Lineage (GTDB taxonomy): Bacteria > Bdellovibrionota_C > UBA2361 > SZUA-149 > CAYMWO01 > CAYMWO01. Next base: position 5,690 of record CAYMWO010000164.1, read on the forward strand.
AGCTTCCAAAAAGATGTGTGCGCTTTGCCTCAATGATGGATTTTCTCGAACACCTTCCTGATCCGGCCACAGCAGTTCGAATCATGCAGAACCTTGCAGATGCATCTCGGGAGTTTATTTTCATTCGGCATCCGAGCTTTGATTATATCGAGTATTTAGCTGAGTTTGGGCTAAAGATTACTTGGACAGATTGGGTCGGACACTCCAATATGATGAAGATCGGAGATTATCAGAAATTTTTCAAGATTCTTGGATGGGATGACTATGTGATAATTCCTAGAATGCAGATCTTAGACTCTTCGCATAAGGCCGTAGTTCCACTAGCTGCGCCCACTGATACCAAAGAGTATGATGAGTCACTTCATGGTCCCAAACCACTGATTCATTTTGATACTCCTGTTTACGGACAGTACGATATCTTTGTGCGACTAGACTCGAGAATTCCTGCTGAAGATTGGGAGATGGTGATTTCGCCCTCCCGAGAAGCGAACTAAACACGAAGCGATTTAACCCTGTAATTACTTGCAAATCATTGTTGATCGTGAGAGATTCTCCCTGCGTATTGGCCTAGAAAAATCTGAGCAGAATACGGCAATCCACCACGTGTCTTTAGACGTCGGCAGTTCGGGAGCAGACCATGCGTTTCTTAAACAATAATTTTCAAAATAGCGTTAAGCAGCCGTCAAAAATTCTTTTTTGCGTCGATCGAGAACCAGACGCGGGACAGAATATACTTGGTGGATGGGTTACATCTCGAGCGCTACCGATCAAACTTCAACTACACCTTGATGGTAGATGTATTCATGAGTTTGCTTGCACAATCCCACGCATGGATGTGTTTAAAGGATTTTCAGATATTCCTGGAAGCCTGCTTTCCGGATTCGAGCTGGTACTACCCGAAAACGTTTTAGGCAAAATCGGCTCTGGCCGCTTAACTGTCGTCGCATTGTGTCCGGACGGGGAACAGCAAATCTGGAGCTGGAAAGGTGGTCAAGAAAATGACCCAACCGCTGCAATCGCAATCGCTGAACATTTTGTTGCGTATGGACAGCTCGAAAGCGTCTCATCCTCTGAAGCAATTAACCTTAAAGGGCCTGTATCATTAACCACGGTCCTTGCTTCAAATGGTGTATACTCCTCACTGCTTAAGACAATTAATCAGCTACAAAAGCTTCTGGCTAAATGCAAAGCTGGGGGATTGGAACTCGAGCT
>CAYMWO010000165.1:0-6814 GCA_964393905.1 uncultured Bdellovibrionales bacterium
TAATAACGCCTAGCAACCTCAGATTCCGCAATATGCGATGGCGCGCCGGACTCAATAATCTTTCCATCACTAAGAATATAGGCTCGATCGCAGATTCCCAAGGTCTCCCTAACATTATGGTCAGTCACCAATATGCCAATTCCCTTTTTCTGAAGCCCTCGCACAAGCTTCTGTAAATCACCGACCACTATCGGATCGATTCCAGCAAACGGTTCATCAAGCAACATGTATTTCGGAGAGGTCGCAAGTGCGCGGGCAATCTCAACTCTCCGCCTCTCCCCGCCTGAGAGAGAGAAGGCTTTATTGTTTACCACTTTCTCCAGTGCTAATTCTTCAATCAGCTCTTCCATTCTTGCATTTTGTTTAGCGCGATCATTTTGGTACTGTGGGAGAATTTCAAGAATTGCCAAAATATTCTCCCGCACTGAAAGCTTTCGAAAAACGGATGGTTCTTGCGGAAGATATGTCAGCCCTAGACGTGCACGACGGTACATCGGTTCCGAGGTTATCTCTTCCCCATTAAGTGTAATTTTTCCCTCATCAGGTTTAACAAGCCCAACGAACATATAAAAGCTAGTGGTCTTCCCCGCACCGTTTGGACCAAGCAGCCCGACAACCTCGGCCGGTCGCACTTGAATGTCTACTCCATCAACGACCCGCCGTTCGCTGTAAATTTTAGCTAATCCCGAGGCTACAAGCGCCTCCTCTCCAGCTCTAGCTTCAGCCATTAGGCTCACCCTTAGCTGTTTTTTTCGACAATGAATCAGCTGGCGCCGACTTCACTTCAGGCTTAGCGCTTTCGTTTGTTGCTTCCTTTTTCGTCTTATCTGCAGCAAATGGGTTTTCTTGTTCTTCCGACTTTATTACTTTTACACGAACATTACCTTCGGCCTCGCTCCGATCCTCATCGACGTATATTCTAACCTTGTCGGCTGTCAACGCGTTCCCTTTATTGATTAATTCGGGACTCTCGGTAAGCACGATTACCCCCTCTGGAACCTTGTACACCGCATGATTTGAGCTCGCTCGCAGCGCTTCCCCTCGTGTAATCACAACATTGTCATCACAGACTATCTCCTGAATCTGATTCTTTTCATTATAAAATCCGGTCATCAGGTCAGTCGTGATCAACATATCGTCTCTCGTAACCTCTACATTCCCGCGGTAGGTAAACACCCGTTTGAGGGTATCAAGCTGCAAGGAATTTGATTTAACGTAGAGCGGGGCGTTTGATTTTGTGTTGCCAAGTCCGAAGGTGCCAGCCAGAGGCTTGCCCTTTTCAGGGGCGCCCGTCTCAGTGGTTTGTCCGTTTTTTTCGGCCGCTAAGACCGTAGTCGGTACACCCCAGAGAAAGAGCAAACAGATTGCCAGACATTTCAGTCCTGGGCCTATCAAAAGTGGGGGGCATTTCATATTCATCTTGTTCACCGACAGTATCTATCAGTTCTCCTCTTCCGGAAGCAGCCCGCCTGGGATTTTAGCCCCGGGCTTGAAACTCGAATCAACTTCTTCCAGCAGACTAATTTCACGGGAGTCCACTTTTATTACCATCCCAACTCCTCTAAGCTCAAATCCGCTACCGGTTATTTCAACTTTATCTGGAGAGGTAATTTCGCCTTTGACGCTATCATAGGCTGCAAACTCCGTCCGCACCTGGAGGGAGTTATCTATTAACACCTGAATCCCCCCCTCCATCTCTGCCTTTTGCAGGGCCTGACCTTGGAGGTAAAGTTTGGCGGCATTCGAGCGCAACATAATTTTAGAACGCTTATCACGAAAAATTGTGACCGTTGCGTCATTTACATGTGTTAATCCAGCTTCCGCAAAATATCTAGCATCCTTTGCCCGGATTTCCCAGGCAGGGACTCCATCCTTAACTTCCACTCGATGAAAGTCTTGGAGATGTAGTTCAGACCCAGACTGACTAAGCTCCCCCGATTGAGAACTTTGCGTCGGACTATCCGCTCCTAAACTTCCCTCCAGGCCGATAATTGAGCGTCGCTCACGTGAGCGGGAAAGGACTACCGAAGTCAGCGCCAAAATAAATACTACCCCCAGGCTGATAAAAAAAAGTCGCGCTCGCTTTTGCCTGTCGGAGTAACTCTGCATGGGAATCTAGGGCCTAATGCGCGTTTCGAGCTTTAACTCGTGTAGCACCTTTAAGTCAGTAAGGAGCGGACCTAGTGCGGTCATCGGCAACATGTTTGGCCCGTCAGAAGGCGCCTTATCAGGATTTTCGTGGCATTCTAAAAATATGCCGTCGACGCCAACGGCCACACCGGCCCGCGCCAAAACTGAGACAAACTCCCGATTTCCTGAGGAGACGCCGGAAGCTCCCCCCATTACCTGGACGGAGTGAGTTGCATCCAGCACAACTGGGGTCCCAAACTGAGACATTACGGTAAGAGCCCGAAAATCCACAATCAGCTCCCGATAACCGAATGAACTACCCCGTTCGCATAGGATTACCTGATCATTGTTTACACTTTTAGCCTTTTCCAAGACGAATTTCATGTCCTGTGGAGCAACAAACTGCCCCTTCTTCACGAACAGCGGCTTGCCAGTGCCTGCTGCTGCCAAGATCAGATCTGTCTGCCGGCAGAGAAAGGCTGGGATCTGCAGCACATCAAGTGCGACACCGACTTTGAGAGCCTGCTCGGCAGAGTGGATATCAGTTATTACTGGAACTTTTAACTGCTCCCTAATCTCGGAAAGTATCTCTATCCCTCGTTCTAGTCCGACACCGCGGAAGCTGTCTTTTGAGGTGCGGTTGGCCTTATCGTATGAGGACTTAAACACGAAAGGTAAAGCTAATCGATCGGTGATGGTTTTAATCTGCTCAGCGTGGCGCAGGGCATGGTCCCGACTTTCAATGACACAAGGACCCGCAAATACTACGAGCGGCTCACCCCCTCCGATTGAAATTCCCCGGCCCTCGGCTGCGAGTCCAGTTCCAATTTTTATTGACTTGGACATGCGTAACTTAGAGGTAAACTAACCTTCGGCCCTGGCTTCAGGTGCCGTAGCGCTGTTTTTTTGAATTGTCACCTGCACCCGATTTCCCCCAGCCACAGTCCCCTGATTTGCCAGCACCCCATCTCTGCGGCGAATTGCAGCGGTGATGAAACTTGAAAACAGTGGATGCGGAAGAAGTGGTCGCGAGAGAAATTCCGGATGGAACTGAACACCGACAAACCAGAGATGATCAGGAACTTCGACAATCTCCACAAGAGCTCCGTCGGGGGATAATCCGGATAGAACCAGCCCGGCAGCTTCAAGCCTTTCACGGTAGGTATTATTCACCTCCCAACGATGGCGGTGCCTTTCCGAAATTGTAGTCGAACCGTAAATCTTATGCGCTAAAGTTCCCTCTTTAATTGTGCAAGGATAGGCACCGAGTCGCATCGAAGCCCCCTTATTGGAAACCTTCTTCTGCTCCTCCATCATTGCAATCACCATATTGGCGGTATCCGGGACAAACTCGCCACTGGCAGCGTCCTTTAATCCCAACTTGGTGCGTGCATATTCCACAACCGCCATCTGCAATCCTAAACAAATTCCTAAAAATGGAACTCCGTTCTCCCTTGCATAGCGAATAGACTCTATCTTTCCCTCGCTTCCGCGTTTTCCAAAACCACCTGGGACAAGAATCGCATCCGCGTTTCTCAGATCATCGGAGATACCCTTGCCTTCAATATCCTCAGCGTCAACATAAACAATATTCACCCCACAATCATTAGCGATACCGCCATGTGTCAGGGCCTCATTTAGACTCTTGTAGGATTCAGTCAACTCGACATATTTGCCGACCATCGCCACATTGACTGTTCCGTTAGCCGGTGACTTTAAGACCGTGTTGACACGAACCCAAGGCTCGAGGTTAGGCGCTCCGGTCCAGATATTCAGCTTTTCACAAACCCGAGCATCAAGCCCCTCGTCATGAAGCACCATCGGAAGATCGTAGATGTTACCAACATCCTGCGCGGTAATGACACAATCCTCATCAACGTTACAAAAGAGAGCAATCTTGTTTTTGCTGTTTACATCGACGACGCGATCCGTGCGAAGAATAATTATGTCTGGTTGAATACCGAGGCTAGTAAGCTCTTTAACGCTATGTTGTGTAGGCTTGGTTTTCAATTCGCCTGCCGCTGAAATAAACGGCATCAGGGTTAAATGAACGTATAAAACGTTCTCTCGCCCAACATCCGCACGAAACTGGCGGATAGCTTCTAAAAACGGCAGGCCCTCAATATCACCTACCGTTCCACCAATCTCACCTAAACAAATGTCATACCCCTCACCGGCGAGCTTAATTCGCCGCTTTATCTCGTCGGTAACATGCGGAATGACCTGAACCGTACCGCCTAAATAGTCACCACGCCGCTCATTCTTAATTACACAATCATAGACCTGACCGGCGGTAAAATTGTTCATGCGCCGCATCTTAGTAGAGATGAACCGCTCGTAATGTCCTAAATCAAGGTCCGTCTCCGCGCCGTCGTCGGTAACGAACACCTCTCCGTGCTGAAACGGGCTCATCGTGCCTGGATCGACATTTAGGTAGGGATCAACTTTGCAGATTGTAACCTTTAATCCCCGGCTCTCTAAAATAGCCCCAAGAGAGGCGCAGGTAAGTCCTTTTCCCAGAGAGGAAACCACCCCGCCTGTAACAAAAATATACTTCGTTGGCCTGTTAGCTGCCATTGTTCCCCTTAAGATCCTGTTAGTTAATTTCCCTGTCCCCTGATTATTTCCCATAACGACCCAGCTTTGACTAGGAGAGTTTGAAAAATACCTAATGAATTATGGATAAATAGGCTAAGGCACTGAAAACACGAAGACAGTCTCCTACTTAGGAACACGAAACTTAGAGAAGAACGAGTCTTTGAACGTTCACCGCAATTCCCCGGTGATAATGAGCCTAGCTCTCAAGCTCTGTGGCGATTTGCTCGGCACGTAAAAGGTCGGCCGGAGTATCAACCTCCACTGCCGGTTCGATTAGCTGCTCGGGTATCACAGCTACGCAAATCGGATGCCCGTGTTCGAGCAATCTCAACTGTTCAAGCTTCTCAATACTTTCAAGTGGCGAAAGCTCCGAGGAGGAGAAGGCATCAAGAATGCCCTGGCGCAATACATACAAACCGAGATGTTTATATCCAAAAATATCTCGGCCCTCATACTGCAACCGATTGCCATCCCGAGAACAGGGTATTGGCGCTCGCGAAAAATAAAGCGCTCGCCCCTCTGCGCCCAAAGCAACCTTTACTACCATCGGGGAATTAAATGCCTCTGCCGAGACAAGCGGCATAGCAATTGTGCCCATTACAAATTCAGGTGGGCTACTTAATAGAAAATTAACTGCCCGATCTATAACCTCTCCTCGAATAAACGGCATATCTCCCTGGATGTTTACCACTGCATCCCAATCCACTTCACGTTCTGCCGCCAGAAGTTTTGCCACCTTCGCCGCACGCGCAGAGCCGGAGGGAAGTGCGGGATCGGTCATAATAACTCGAGCACCAAAACCAAGAGCCGCAGCTTCAATCCGGCTATCATCCGTAGCTATTACAACCTCAGAAACGGACTTAGCGGTGCTAGCTCGTTCCCAGACCCGCTGGATCAGAGTTTTGCCATAAATCATCTTGAGCGGCTTTTCAGGGAGTCTGACCGAGGCCATCCTCGCCGGAATCACACCAAGAACGTTAACTTTATTTTTTTCATTACCCATTTGTTAAATGCTTTTTGCAGACTCGCGGCTAATTCATCTTGGAGCGGTAGATGCGAGACCGCCGAGTCGTGCCGGCGAGTTCTTTGTATAACACACCACGAAAGATAAAAATAAAATATAGTGCCGGCAGAATCAGCAACATTCCAATTCCGAAACTAAAAAACGCAGGGCCACTAAATGTCAGGAAAAATATCTGCAGGATGTTTATCGGGCTGGTAGTCATCACAAAAATGAGAACAGACTTAAACCCAGCTGGATCCTGTAATAGCAGTGGTGAGAGCAAAACGAGAAACGGAATAAACCATTCGATAAAGTTCTCCTTTATGAACTCAAAACTTTCAGCAAAGGCTGCCGTGCCTGAACCCCGACTGGAGTAGATAATTTCAGGGAGCGGATTAAAGAGCACCGTTACTAATAAGTTTAGCGATTGGCGCAGCCAGAGCTTGTCCGGGGTGTTGAGCGCCATTCCAGCAACAAGGTTTAGAATAAATAAGATAAACAACACATTTATCACCGGAGAGAACAGCTCCACGGCCCGGCCCCAAGCCTCACCAAAGTCCACCTTCTCGCGCTGCACCGCAGCGGCTACGGTAGAGAGATATGCCGCAAAAAGCAGCGCCAAAATTAACCCTAAAATAAATCCCCCCGCCATCCCTCCAAAAAGCATAGCAACTGGGGCCAAAAGCCAAAATGCGATCAGAAAAAGCAGGTGTAATAATAAGCATCGCCAGTTAAGAATTAACCCCCGCCAGGCCTCACCCAATGCTGCAATGTAGATTTTTAAGGTTACAAGAATTAGCGTTTTTACTTGCATGGATTACCTGCGTCTCGGACCACGTCCGCGCTGCGAACCGCCACGTCCTCCTCGGCTTCGCCCTCGCCGACGCGGGTGCTCGGCACGCTTAAGATTCCCCTGCTCCTGCCAGAAGCGGTAACAATCTCGGCCAAGATCGTCGTTAGCTGTCAGGTACATGAGCAACAGTGCATCATCAAAATATGAGCGCCGGGCTAACGGTGTGCCCGAAGTGTGTCCAAGAAATCCACGAAACATCAAAAAGCGCGCGGTTAACAGCTGTTCAATCC
>CAYMWO010000166.1:0-6805 GCA_964393905.1 uncultured Bdellovibrionales bacterium
GTTACCGAGCCTTTGCCCAGGGAAAAACTATTGTAGAACTACCCACGGTCTGGACAGATCGAACGCTTGGCGAGAGCCGTTTTAAGTTAATGCAATGGCTCCCGCATTACTTACGCTGGTATTTTAAAGCCCTGGGCGAAATCGCCAAAAAGCGTTTAGGGCTTAATAAATAGCCTACAGCAAATCCAGAGCAGACTATTCTGTCGGCGCCGCACCACCGTTTACTTCCTCTAAGGTTACAGCTCGAGGTGGAGTCGCTAACGCCTTCTTTATGTCCTCAGGCAACTCAGGTGGTGGGGAATTGAGCTGCGCTTTTAAGTCCTCCGGCAGTTCGGGTGGCGGACCTTCTAACTGGCGCTTTAGATCGTCAGGAAGCTCTGGAGGAGGGGACTCAAGTTGTTTTTTTAAATCTTCCGGTAACTCCGGCTCTGGATTCTTAATTGCGTTAGTTAAATCCTCGGGCAGTGGAGATGGAGAGTCCATGCTCTCAGTCTTGTCGCTTCCAGCTCTTTGTCCGTCGACCGGATTAGAGGAGATATTGGAATTCCCCTTAGTCGCTTGGCTATCACTGTTTTGGGGCTGATTACTTGAGCCATTCCAATTACTCAAAGTAAAATACAAGAGCGCCAATGCTGCTGCAATTAGAGGGACAAGAAAATTTGATTTAGAGCTTTTTGCCAACTTAATTTACTCCATTCTCTCAAACGAATAATTGATGAATATACCATGTCGCAAGAAAATCAAGATTCGGCTGGTGACGCTACTTCACTTCGACGGTTGAAACAATTACACCATTCAAAGAGGCTGTGGAAAAGTGTGAGAAATCATGCAGAATCTCATAGAGTAACACCCGGTTAGCCAACACTCCTTTCTAAGAGTGGCCCTTTAGGATAAATCTAACTGGCAGCATTCGAACCAGGGAACAAAAACCTATTTATGAGAATCTCGGCAACCGTTATTATTTTTAGCGTTTTGAACTTCATATTAACCGGTTGTATTACTCCCCCACCGCATATCGATCCCCAGGTTCTGTCTCAAGATGAGGTACGGCTGGTCTCTCAAGTGAAGCGCGGTAAAGACTATGCCTTGAGTGGTAGGCAGGACTTGGCGGAGGGCGAGTTCCGTCGTGCCATGTTAAAGGAGCAGGCAACGGACCTTCTTTATAACGATCTTGGTTATTCGCTTGAGGGGCAGGGGAGGTTCGAAGAAGCAATCTCGAATTATTCGGAGGCAATTCGGCTTAATCCTAAAAATGTCTCAGCGCACCAAAATCTTGCTAGGGCTCTATATAAAAACGAACAGTTTGAAAAAGCAGCAGGCGAATATCAGGAGTTGGTGCATTTGCATTTGGAGAGTTTAGGGAGCGATTATGCTAACCCAGGTCAGGGTATTTTGACCCAAAATGAAATTGGTGGGGTTTATCGCAATCTGTCGATAATTTACTATGTACTCGGAGTTGTTGACGAAGCACTGTGTTTCTCCAGACTTGCTCTTGACCACAACCCCAATGTCTACGAAACTGGCCAACACGCACGGATGTTGATGTCCGTGAATCGGATTCCATTGGCGTTACAGACATTACGCCATGCGGTGACAATCAATGGTGCCGGTATCTCTCCGAAGCTTCTTCTCGATTACGGCATAGCGCTTTACGCCAGCGGGGAGAAAAAATTGGCCGTCGAAGCGCTTTCTAGGGTGAAGTCGTCAGATAGAGCCGATTATGGTGACCAGAAATCGGCTGCTTTAGTTGAACTTCTGGGAGCAGCTGCCGGTGAGCCCGAGGAAAAATTGAAGCAAGGGTTTGAAACCTTAGTGAAGGAGCAACCGGCGATATGCCAACGAACTTATCCGGTCGGCGATGATCCGCAAGTGGATGCTTATTGGCCGCAAAACTTAGTGGAAGATGTTAAAGGGTTATTTGAGAAGTATTGTTAAAAATGAATACCATTCTTTCATATAATAGAGACGATGATTCGAACCCAGAGCCAGTGGCTTTTGTTGAGGGTAATTCCGTGGGAAGGGTTCCGCCACACTCACTTGACGCAGAACAGTCCGTTTTGGGAGCGGTCCTTCTAGATAATGAGGCAGTCAATGCGGTTTTGGAGGTACTTAAGCCCTCGGACTTTTACCAGCCCTCGCATCGATCTTTATTTGAGCAGATGGTTGAGCTTTACGAGCGCCAAGAGCCGATTGACGTCGTAACATTAACCGCCCAGCTTCGTTCCTCAAATCAGTTAGATAAAGTCGGTGGCGTTGAATATCTTTCGCAGTTAGTTGATTTTGTCCCCACTGCGGCCAACACTCAATACTATGCTCGTATTATTAAAGAGATGTCGATTCGGCGTAAGCTCATCCACGAGGTTAGTGAGATTGCCGATGAAGCATTTAATACTAGGGGTGATATTGATGGATTTGTAGACTCCGTTGAGCAACGGATATTTCAAGTCTCAGAGTCTCGTTTAGCCGCCGGGTTTGTGAAAGTTGGTGATGTAGTTAAAGATTCAATTAAGCAGGTTGAAAAGCTTTACATTAATCAGGAACCAATAACAGGGGTTCCTTCGGGGTTCACTGATCTAGATAGCATGACCTTTGGATTTCAACCCTCCGATCTCGTAATAATTGCCGGTCGCCCTAGTATGGGCAAGACCTCTCTGGCGCTTTCAATGGCAAACTATGTCGGATTGGAGAGCGGTGCCGCTGTAGCCGTGTTTTCGCTAGAAATGTCAAAAGAGCAAATTGTTATGAGGATGCTCTGCTCTGAGGCCAAAGTTAGTAATTCTAGGGTTCGCAGCGGTAAGCTTGGGGAGAGTGATTTTCCACATTTAGTCGATGCGGCATCTAAGATTGCGCAATCAAAAATATTTGTGGATGACACACCCGCGATCTCTGTTCTTGAAATGCGAGCAAAGGCCCGCCGGTTGCATCGAGAGCACCCACTTAGCCTAATTGTTGTCGACTATCTTCAGCTGATGCGTGGAACAAGTCGTAAGGCTGAGCGGCGAGATCAGGAGATATCTGAGATTTCCGGTTCGCTAAAAGCCCTGGCAAAAGAACTTTCGATACCAGTGATTGCCCTTTCTCAACTTAATCGTGGAGTGGAAAGTCGGCAGGATAAGCGGCCGTTGATGTCGGACTTACGTGAGTCCGGTGCGATTGAGCAGGATGCTGATATTATTATTTTTGTCTACCGTGATGAGGTTTACAATCCAGAGACTCCCGACAAGGGGGTATCAGAGCTGATTATCTCTAAACATAGGAATGGTCCGGTGGGACTTGTGAAACTTGCATTCCATGCCGAATTTACGCGCTTTGAGAATCTTGCTCAAGTGGCTGAGTATGACTACCTAGGGGAAGATCTCTCAATGGATGATGAGATACTTTAGCTTCTATGGAATCAGTTCACTTTATCTTAAGAGTCCTTGGAAAATCTTTTCGTACGCCTCCTAAATAATGTGAATCAAGCGCCTTAGCCGCCTCTTGCGCCGCTGGGGTAATGGCATCCGGTAGAATAACTTGAGGCCTCACGAATAGGTCCCCGCGAATATTCTCTGTCAGACCTCGAAGTCCACGCCCCTTTAGCCGTAGCCGTTTGGTCTCTCCAATCTGCGGAGGAATGCGAACTTTAGTTGGCCCCTCAAGTGTTGGGATTTCTATCTCAGTTCCGATGATCGCCTCAGCCAGGGTGAGCGGCAGTTTAACTACAATATCCAGACCCTCAATTTCAACAGCCCTATGTGGGACAACATCAACTTTTATATTTACTATCTGTTCCGGAGCATTTTTTGTGCTCGGAACCGTTATCCTAAGCAACGCTCCAGGGACAGTATTTCCAGGAATCTGGACCTTAATCATCTGCGGGTTTCGCGGATCCCCCAGTGCAACATCGCGCTCGGTGCCATTGATTGCTTCCCAGGCATCAATTGAGACATAGATATTTCTCTCGCCGGGCCGATTCAAAATTTTTGTAGTAGCGCTATTCGCAGTTCGCAGTTTGTTAAGGTTTGGCTTGGACCCGGTTAAGAGCTCAGTCCCTTCTTTTAATCGATGGAGTAGGGACGTTGCCAACGATGCCATGTTCTTCAGGGGGTTACTGATTGAGGAATGTTGACTTGGGTGAAAATTGCTTTTGCTTGGAGGGGTGCGATGTATTTTTGAGCTCGACTGGGCTCGATTCTCCTTTGCGCTAGCCTTCTGATTTAGATCCTCCCAGCGCTTTTTCACCTCTTCTTCTTTGGGGCGACGAGCTTCAAAGTCACCAGCGGCTTGGTTGTCGGCATACTTTTTAAATTTGAAGGATTCAAATTCAAGGAGCCCGTTCTTAAGATCATAAACCTTACGTCGATCTGCATCTGAAAGAACTTCGTAAGCTTCCTTCACTTTGCGAAACAACAACTCCGAACTTTCCGGTCCGGTGATATCGGGATGGCATTCGCGAGCACGCTTGCGATAGGCGCGTTTAATTTCACTAAGGGTCGCCTTAGTGCTTACACCAAGCAGTTGATAATAGTTGTCGGTTTCCATTGTTCTAACATTAGATGCTAGGAGGTGAGATTGTAAGTCGTTAATTTAATACCAAATCTACTCTATTGTCTGAAGGCGGCGTCTGGGGGCGGCTGAGAAGTGCCGTTTTGGCTAACACTTGATGGAGCCCTGGGGTTCAGTTAAAGTCCCAAGCATATGCCGCGAGGAGCCCCTTCTTGGGATATTTTCGGTATAGCGGGGCGTAGCGCAGCCTGGTAGCGCACACGTCTGGGGGGCGTGTGGTCGGAGGTTCAAATCCTCTCGCCCCGATTTTTTATCTCTTTATCCTTTGCTCTTAAACCGGTTTCCGTCGATTTCAATTGCTAATCCGCATTATTTAGCTCTACTTTATTGTATCTGATTAGGGATACATTCAAGTAAGAGGAAATAATTTGGTGCGAGCCCAAGCCAAGACCGTAGCCGACCCCTCCCAAATTTTTGGACTTGAAGCCCGCTATCGTTGGGCGTCGGATTTAGTCGAGCAAGTGCTGTTAGGGGAAACCCAATACCGAATGCGACTGATTGAGGCTTTCGCCGAGGTAAATCGAGAACAGTTTGTTGAAAGTGGGTTTAGTCCTCGAGCGAGGGAGAATTTAGCTTTGCCCATTGGGCATGGCCAAACAATTTCTAGGCCGATCACAGTTGTCCGGATGCTGGCCTCGCTTAAGATTCAAGCTGGAGAGCGAGTTCTCGAAGTAGGTTGTGGATGCGGCTACGTTTTGGCGTTGATTAATGCACTCGGGGCTTCAGCGTTTGGAGTGGAGCGTGATTCAAGGTTGGCACAACAGACCAGAACCCGTCTTGATACTATCGGCTTAACTCAGGTGCTGATTCGTTCAGGGGATGGGTTACTTGGTTGGCAAGACGCAGCTCCGTTTGACGCCATAGTAATTTCAGCGGCAGTGACAAAGGTGCCAAATGCGCTTTTAATGCAACTCGCTCCACGTGGTCGATTGATAGCCCCTGTAGTATCCAACTCAGTTTCTGAAATAGAGGACGCTAATTCCTCCACTCAAAATCTGGAATTACACTCCGCAGTGAGCCTTGTTCCGGGATTTGAGACACGATTTATTTCGGTAAATCTTGGGCCTTGCAGCTTTGTCGATGCCACGGAATCATCCCTCAAGGCTGTAAATTTTTAGCAAAAATTTGGTTAGCGGATACTGATGATTTCGCGATTGATAAATGGGATTCTTTGTCTGATTGTGGCTGCTACCACGTTCAGCGGGTGCTCATTTCTGGGCTCATCCGAAGAGAATGAAGGCACCCGTCAGCCCTTTTATTATCAGGTAAAATCTGGAGACTCGCTTTATAAGATTAGCCAGCAACACCATGTAACCCAGGGGCAATTAATTCGATTAAATAGTCTAAAGAACCCCAATTCATTAGAGGTGGGCCAGCGATTACTAATTGGATATCGTACAGGAAGGGTTTTAAAGGGTTCTATCCCGAACAATAGTAAGAATGGGAATCAGTATTTCTATACCGATGGAATTCTCGCCTGGCCAGTCTCTAGTGGTGGAAGAATCGTCTCGACGTTTGGTCCGCGAGATGGTTCTTTCCATGATGGATTAGATATCGCAGATGCCACCGGTACCCCGATACTTTCGGCACATAATGGCAAGGTAGTTTACAGCGGTGATGATCTAAGTGGCTATGGGAACCTTCTTATTGTAAGGGGCGATACTGGTATTGTTACTGTCTATGCACATAACAGTAAGTTGCTTGCCTCTGTAGGGGATCGAGTTAAGCGAGGAGAGAAGATTGCACTTTTGGGCTCCAGTGGCCGAGCTTCGGGACCGCATCTGCATTTTGAAGTTCGAACTCGAGATCGCAGGAAGCGCTATGTGGCTGTAGATCCGCTACCTCTTTTTAAAAAGGAGAGTGGGGTTCACCCACGGTATCGAATTAATGAGAATCTTAGTGGGATTCTTGCGCGGGCTGGATTAAGCAGATAACATCTCTCCATTACTCTAAAATAAAGCTCTTTATTCAACTTTAAAAGCGGTAAAAGTCGATTTGAGTGAATTTGGGGCTTAGGTTTTTAAAGTTGCGGACTAAACCGCCTTTTTTGACGGCAAAATGTAGCTTGAAATGTTGAGTAGATTGCATTAGTCGCTACTTATGGTATCAAAAATTTTTGAACTTTTAAGGGGTTATCGGGAATCTTATTGGTGTGTTACTCCCGTTGTTGTTCTTTTGTGAGTGGTTTTTGGATTAGTTCGGGGGGCCCTCGTAGCTCAGTTGGATAGAGCACAGGTTTCCTAAACCTGGGGTCGTAGGT
>CAYMWO010000167.1:0-6800 GCA_964393905.1 uncultured Bdellovibrionales bacterium
TGTATGTATCGCCATCATGGGATCAAAGAGAAAGGCAAGATCTATGCGCTTGGCCTCGCAGGTGAGCTGGAAGGCCGAGCCATCACCGTCAAAAGAAAAGGGGCGCTCGCTTTTAGCTAAAGTAATAGAAGATTCATCCGCTCGAACAAGGAGCCGTTCCTTCATAAGCCCGTCAGGGGTGCGATAAATGATCTGCAGAGCACCATCGCCATGTGGGACGAGAGCCACAACGGTTACGATCTGTGAAGGCACAATCCCTACGAGATTCAAGCCATTGGTAATTTCCTCGAGCTTCATGAGGGCGACCCTTAATTGCTATATCCTATAATCCCGTCTCGGGCGCATGGCCATTTTCACTGCTCTCATAACTTTGCACGGTGAATGAACGGAAACTATTGCACGTTGAGGGAAGTGATTCTAGGGCGATTTACGGCCTAGATTACGTAAAAATAGAGGCTTTTACCATCATAATCGCCGGCTTTTACGCCCTCCACCCCCTTGGATATCGCTTTTCATCAAAGGAAGCGCTAGATTCGCCTACAAATAATGGAAAAGATGATACCGAGACCTGCCATTTTCATAAGTCATGCCAATCCGGAAGATAACGAATTCACGGTATGGCTCGGAGCGCATTTGAGCGCAGCGGGATACGAGGTGTGGGCAGACGTTTTAAAACTCCGTGGGGGAGAGGATTGGGCACGCAAGCTAGAGAAGGCTTTAAGGGAGAGGGCGTATAAAGTACTGCTGGTCGGAACGCCATGGGGCGTCGAGAAGCAAGGTGTGCGGAATGAAATTCAGATCGCTTGTGAGGTGGCGAAGAAAATTGCTGATGACGCTTTTATAATTCCTCTTCGTTTGCAGACCTATGATTCGCCCTTCCAGGTTGTTCAGGCTCAGTACATAGATTTCATGAACGGATGGGGGCAAGGACTAAGCTCTCTCCTTGAAACATTAGACAGCTATAAAGTCCCCTGCCTTCAATCAGTCCACGCGGAGAGTGTGCAGAACTGGAGGGGAGTCCAGCTATCTAAAGCCCGAACGACTCAGCCCATATCTCAGACTCTTATTTCCAGCTGGTTGCTAATTGCCGATTGGCCAAATTCCATCAAATATTATGAGTTTCAGGGAGCAGGTGCTGAAGATCAGGCAAAGGCGCTTTCAGCTCATTCTGAATGGCCGACAACGCTGTTTGGACGAGGATTTTTTGCCTTCGCCGATATTCAGGACTTCATCAGAGGGCAAGATGCTCCGGGGCGTTTATCACAGGAAAAGCAATGGTGGGTTCCATACTTCCTTGAGAATGGTGATCATGACAGAAGGATTGGTAAGCGGGAGGCAGAGAATATCGTCAGCAATCTAACGAAATTGGCGGTGGAAAAGAAACTAGAGGACAGCCAATTGGCACGCTATGAATTATCCGCAGGTGTTTCCGCATGGTGGGTTCCTACAGGGCTAATTGCCGATGAGAAAGTATCTTTCAAGTGGCAGGACGGTCCGTCTGGTAGGAGGAATCTCACGGGAGAAGTCACTTCAGGAATCAGAAAGCACAAATGGCATTACGGTATATCCGTAAAGCCGAGGGTAAGCGACAAGCCTCATGTGAAAATTGTCTCAAGGGTCATCTTCTCGGAAAATGGACTTATGGCCCTGGACGATGCAAAGGCGATGCACCGCCTGCGACGTTCCGTTACAAAATCCTGGCGGAATGATCGATGGAGAGACTTGTTATTGGCATTCCTCTACTGGTTCTCCAAAGGAGAGCGACACATAGTTTTTCCGACAGGGTCCTCATCTGGCATCAAAGCGGAAGTGCCGCCTATTTCAATGGTATGCCCGGTTAGTATCAAGGCAGAAGAAACGGGAATGTCTGAAGATATCGATGCAGAAGCCGATGATCCGGTTTTTGCCGCTGGCTTCGATGACGAAGACGTTGAGGAAGCTGATGTCAGGATCGAGCGAGATGATGAAAGACAACCACGGCAGGGGTCAGATTAATGCAACTGGATTTTGTCATTGAACCGAGGCTGGAATTCGCTTTTGGTCAGGAGGAAGAGTATCCGCGTGACGGACTATTCCTCTTCGGACCGATCAAGGATAACGCGGCACCCGATATTATCCGCTATGGAGTGATTGGAACGCAAGATGGCATCCAGCGTTTCAAAACCTGGTCAAGATCAGTGAGTGGGTATATCAAGCGGTTTTCTCCGAAAAATAACCCTGATGCACAGCATCATACGTCTTTCCCCGGTTTTGAGAGTGTGTTCAGGGCCAAGTGGCCTGCAGATCCGTTGGCCGAGATCGAGGTTTCCGAAGACGAGATTGAGAGAACCCTTAGGATTGGGAATCGCCACGAGGCGGTAAAGCGCGCGGTGGATCAGTATGTAAACAAGTTGATAGAGTTTTCAAAAAAGGAAGAGAATGAGCCGGCGCTATGGTTCGTCGTAATACCGGAACTTGTTTATCGTCTGGGAAGGCCCACATCAAAAGTCAGCGCACAGGAAAGAGTACAAGGCGTTGTGCGAATCTCACGTCAAAGGGCAAGAGATATCCGGACAGCCCCCACTCTTTTTGGGGATGAGGAGGAAGAAGCGGAAGTGTATTTGTATGCGAAGAACTTCCGCAGGCAGTTGAAGGCACGATTGCTGAAAGACAAGATTGTGACGCAGATCGTGCGCGAAACAACACTGGTCCCTGAAGATTTTAAGACTTCCTTTGGAAGCTATATGAGAAGGGTAGAAGATCCCGCTACTATCGCCTGGAAACTTTGCACAGCCGCCTATTATAAAGCGGGCGGAAAGCCGTGGATTTTGTCAAATGTCAGACCGGGCGTTTGCTATGTAGGTTTGGTTTACAAGCAAACAGATCCTGAAAGTGAAGATCCCAATGCCTGTTGCGCAGCACAGATGTTTCTATCGTCAGGTGACGGGATTGTCTTTCGAGGTGCGGCCGGACCTTGGTACACGCCATCAAACAAGGAATACCATCTGGAGGAAGAACCTGCACGAAAGCTTATGAATCTCGTCGTAACAGAGTACCGGAGACTCCATAATGAGGATCCAAAAGAGCTATTTATCCACGGACGTTCCAGATTCAACAGAGCGGAATGGTCCGGTTTTTCTTCTGCTGTTCCACCTACAACCAACCTGGTAGGTGTTCAGATACGTGACGCAAAATTTGAATTGAAATTGTTTACACCAGGAAAATTCCCGGTCGTTCGTGGAACGGCTCTTAAAGTATCGGAGCGGGCAGCATATTTATGGACTAGTGGCTATATTCCTAGATTGAACACGTATCTCGGTCCGGAGACTCCGAACCCTGTATTCGTAAATGTTCAGAGGGGTGATTGCCCGCTGGATACAGTCCTCGCTGACGTAATGCGACTTACTAAGCTCAATTTCAACAGCTGTCTGTTTAATGACCGCTTGCCTGTCACGATCAAATTTGCAGATGCCGTGGGAGAAATCCTGATCGCTGCGCCACAAACCGAAGAACCGAAGCTGCCCTTCAAATACTATATCTGAACTAGCGTTTGAGAACGTCGTTTATTGCCCTTTGAGGTTACGGGGTGTTTTGCTATAGTCGTTAATGAGATCCGATACAGACAATTTGTTATCATCAATGAGCTTCTGAATGTGCTTTTCTGAGAAATCGTTAAAATCTATTCCTTCGAAGGCATTGAAGAATGACCTGACGCTTTTAACAAACTGTTTCAGACAGCTTTCGTCCATAACCTGAACATCGTGAGTAAATGCGGCAGCTTTCTGAATAGATTTAGCAGGGTGAACAACGATATTCTTGCCTTTACTCCCAGCATAGTACTTACCGAACCAAGCGCAAGAACGATTCATTTGTTCTGCCTCTCGCTTATTGATCTCTACTCGAGTGACTTCAACCTCGCTTTTGCATTCCCAAACAATATAGTTGGAGTCATCTAATGCCCACAGATTATCTGGACCTTCCTTCCAGTGTTTGTCAGGCCGTTCGCCCTTAAATCCCAATGCGCGGCTAAGATCATCCAGCGCCTGTTCAAACTTATCCGCTTTTGTTCC
Source organism: uncultured Bdellovibrionales bacterium (assembly GCA_964393905.1). Classification (GTDB taxonomy): domain Bacteria; phylum Bdellovibrionota_C; class UBA2361; order SZUA-149; family CAYMWO01; genus CAYMWO01. The sequence continues at coordinate 4,050 of CAYMWO010000167.1, forward strand.
GAAGACAAGCCGCGCAAGAATGTCAGAAATAGCTATGTTCAGTTGTTCGTAATTCTCATGAGGCTTGATCCATGCGATGATCCGTTCAACCCGCCCTTTACTAACTATCGTCAGCTTAGCGACGCTAACTCCGGATGGGGGACGTAGGAGAAGACGATTGGCGGAATGTGCAGCCACCTGCAAACGTTGAGATTCCAAGCGATTTAGGCGATAGCTATACCGTGCCATTTCCTGTAGGTACCAAGCCTTGTCCTCCGAATCGAGAACATTCTTATCTAGTGCGGATTGGATACATGCTGTTGCGCCAGTGTGATCTCCAGAGCGGTACTTCTGTTCAGCAATGAGCTCGGTTGCATAAATATCTAAAACCCGCTTGTTTGGGCCAGTAGGCTTCACACCATCCAGTTCCTGTGCGTAGAAAGTCTTCCAGCCAGAATCCCGTTGGAGACACTGCCGGATGAGACCCAAAAAGGCTTTTTCGGGAATTTCTCCTTTCTCAATATCTTCTTTGGCATACTCGGCAATCGAGAGACCGATCTCAATCTGGGTATCCATCTGGCTAGAAAAATACCTGCGGGATGTTTTGTCCCGCAACAAACGAATGAGATCAGAACCAAGAATTACAACCACTGAATAATCTTTTTCTCCTCGAACACTTCGGCCGAGACCCTGTTCTATAGTCCTGACCGTCCGCATGAGAGTCGACTGACTGCCTGTTCTGCAAGCCTCCTGATATAAATCGATCAGGCTCTCTGAATAAGGTTTGCCATCTAGAATCAAGATTCGGCAGGCATCGTCAGATAGATCGATGCCGTCATAACGATTGACGAGAACAACAGCTTGGTCGTATTTGCCCTTCTTTAGATCGCTGACTGCTTCCCACACCGTGGTTTTATCTGTGACGAGTGCCCCATAGCGCTTCCAATCCTCAGCATTTCTAAAACTTGATACTAAGGCGACTATTCCCCCTCCTTTGCGATCCTTCTTCGGCGTCGCCAATTTATGAACAAGTTCGGAGCGCGTAAGAACATCGTTAATTAATGATGGTATAATCACCATCTTTTCCCCCGACCAGCGTTCTTTCTTGTATGTCAGAGGCGATGAAATAGCTTCGGGAGTAAGCTGAAGCCCTTTAACGAGAAAAGCATCATCGGTAACGGTTGCAGACATGAAAACCCGGTGAGCTGCATTCCAATAAGTTCCAAAGGCCTCCAACGGGGGAACATAGGGCTCAATTTCAATAGCCGCTCCGGATACAATGCATTGACATTGAGCAAGCATGTCTTTAATCAGCGGCCACGCGTACTTGATTGCATCCCTTGCAAAGCCTTTTGCGAGTATGCGAGCTACCTCTGATTCCCGGTCGAGCCAGGCCCAGTATGGCACCGGCAGGAGAGCATCGTATTTGTTATTGGTAATGTCAGCATAGGTGCCTATGCCTTGCTGCTCAAGATCTGTTGCAAACAAGGCCATAATTTCAGCATATGCCGGGTCGTCATGCGGTAAGCGTATCCGGCAGGCATCGCGGATGGCATCAGAGCAAGCATGGGCATCATCCATGAGAATGGTGCCTACCTGAACTGATTTCTTGAATAGCTGGAACTTTGTAAGGCCATTGAAAAGTTTCTGAACAGAAGTTACGAGGATGCTTCTTCCATCAGTGAACTCGTCAGGAAGGTCCGGATCAGCAGTACAGGTGTTGATGCCGAACTGCTTGGCTTGCTCGCACGTTTGGTCGATGAGAAAGTTGTTTGGACACAAAAATAAGCATGGCCCTTTTTTTTCATTAAGGCGGGACTGAAGCAATAATAGCCCAATGAGGGTTTTGCCTTGTCCAGTGTGAAGCTTGACGATGAGATCGCGTTCATTGCGGCGCGCATTAAACCATTCGTTCAGAACAGCATCTTGCGAGGGACGAAGAGGTCCCTTGTCGTGAGCACGATCAAGGGTTTCATAAAGCTTGACGGGATCGATGATGGCTTCGATCTTCTTTCCGGAAAGACGTCTGCTGAAGTCGACCATCTACTTCCTCATTGCCTAGGTTTCAGTCGAGTTCTGAGCCAAGCCTTGCGTATAACCAGCAGAGTAAGCAGCAGGAAGGGTTCTAAGATCTGCGGCGACTACGTCAAGGAGATATCCGAGCCCACTCGGTGCGAGATGAAGGATTGAATTGTCATCCTGAACTATAAATCCCAATTCAAGACACCTCTCCTTGTCGCCTGCGCATTCTATGAGGCGCGCTATCGTCCTGTGTCGCTCTGAATCATACATATGATAGGTGCTCACCCTCAGATTCTGGAATACCGGCAAAATAGCAGTTTCTGAGGAAAGATCAAATGGGTGGTAGAAACTCGCCCTGAGACTTCACGTATGAAGTTTAGATATGGCGTCTATTTTTGTTTTTGATAAAGCCAAAATAGAAAAGGAGTCATCGAACTAGGATAAAGCCATCGGCAAGATGGCGCCGTTCATACCCGAGCAATGCGGACTTATCCGCTCCTCGCCGAGAATGAAATCCTGGATCTTGCCCTGTTCAATATGGCGATCGATGGTCCCCGTCTTGGTGGACTCCATCCATGGTGCGACGATGTGACCCCTGTGCGTGAACGCACACGGTGCGCCGTCAGGGCGTCATGACCTTCGTGCGTTGATCAGCCGTGGCGAGTTGGCGAAAGTCGCCGAGATTAAACGTGTAGATCCGCTCCGCCGCACATTTGGTCGCACAGGCCAGGAGCAGGGCATCATAGATTT
>CAYMWO010000168.1:0-6780 GCA_964393905.1 uncultured Bdellovibrionales bacterium
GATCATGAAGATTTGAAAGACCAGATGTGGCGCAATCCCGGCGAATCCGGCGGCTCTTCAATCTTTCGAGAGATTCCGCTTCCACTGCACGCTCAATGTAAGCCTCCCTAGCTTCCTCTACCGCTTTAGCAGCCTCCAATACTAAGATTCTTTGCTCCAGTAGTTCCTCCGTTAAGCGTTGCTGATAAGCGCCGATTAGACCCATTTCCGCCATCGTCTGAGTCTCTGCAGGAGCCGGGCTATTCTCCTGGGCATTCAGAATCTCCTGCACTATACCCTCCGCTGTGCGAAGTGAGTGGTTTCTTTCGGCCAGCAGTCTCTCCTGCTCCTTCTTCAGGGCAGTTCTGTAATCCAGAACACGCTGTAATCTAAATTTAAACCTTTTCATCTAAATCCCCTATGCCACTCCAAATTGGGCATCTCGCATGCCGCGTCCCGCCGTTCCTCTGGCGCCTACTATGTTCTGCTGTGCAATAAATATTCCTCTCAGAATCTGATCACTCTCCTCGGTTGAGAACTTTTCCAGGGGCGTTTGTGTCAAAAAGTCTCTTAACTTATCTATATGTTTGACGGCAAAATCGACCTTTGGGTTCTGACCCTCTTTATATGCTCCGATCGTGATTAAATCCTCTGCCTCTGCGTAATCTGATAGAACCTGCCGAGCAATTGAGGCCACCTTTATCTTTTCCGGCGGCACAATATCCGACATGACTCGAGAAATGCTGTTTAAAACATCAATCGCCGGATAATGTCCTCGTCCAGCCAATTTCCGGTTTAAAATGATGTGACCATCTAGGATACCTCGTACCGCATCAGCTATCGGCTCGTTCATATCATCCCCCTCAACGAGAACCGTATAAAAGCCGGTAATTGAGCCTGCGCCAATCTTGGTTCCTGCTCGCTCCATTAGCTTGGGAAGCATGGCAAATACCGAGGGAGTGTAGCCGTTTGTGCTTGGTGGCTCGCCAACAGCTAGACCAACTTCTCGTTGCGCCATACAGAATCTGGTAATTGAGTCTAACATCAAGCTCACATCTGCACCTTGATCTCGGAAGAATTCGGCAATCGCAGTTGCTACAAATGCCGCCCGAATTCTCATAAGTGCACTCGTATCGCTCGTAGCGCAAATCACAACACTTCTAGCCATCCCCTCAGGTCCAAGGTCACGTTCAATAAACTCCCGAACCTCTCGACCTCGTTCCCCGACAAGAGCAATAACATTCACAGTGCTCTTCGCGTGTTTAGCAATCATTCCCAAGAATGTTGATTTACCCACACCAGAGCCGGCCATGATGGCGATACGCTGCCCTTTACCAATTGCTAGCAGGCTATTAACTGTCTTCATCCCGATATCAAACTGTTCATGGATGCGCTCCCGCTTCAAGGGCGATGTTGGTTCACAATAGAGAGGAACTAACTCGCCGTCGGTAAGTGCTGGTCCCCCATCTAGAGGTTCCCCCATAGGATCAATAACCCGCCCGAGAAGCGATGAACTAGCGAGGACCTCTGCCTTATGTCCATGTGCAACAATAGTGGCTCCGGGGGCTATGCCGTGAATGTTTCCTAATGGCATCAAGAGGATTCTGTCCTTTCTGAATCCAACCACTTCAGCTAGCACACGAGAATCGCCCTGAACTATTGTGCAGGTGGTCCCAACGCCCACAGCAGGACCGCTACCTTCAATTATTAATCCAGTTAAGTCGGTAACAACCCCCCTACTAGCGATTGGGTTCGTTCGACAGATTACGGATGTGGCGCGGTCCCAGATATCCATTACTTATATACCTCAAAGAGGTTTTCCTTTATCTGGTCCCACATACTTTCAATCTGCAAATCTACCTCGCCAAAGTCTGTCTCAATTACACATCCAGATCGCACTGCCTCATCTGCTATATATTGCACTCCTAATTCCTCCTTAGAGAGTTCAGGAGGCAATCCAACTACTTCGAGAAACTCATAATCCTGAACACTGACCCTAATGCGTAAAGGCTTTCCGGCTCCCAGGTTCTTCAAACCCTCCCGAATAACATCTAAGATATAGTCGGGGCGAATCTCGGCGGTCGTCGTAACAATTCGTCGCGATATTTCAAGCGCCATTTCTAAGGCGCGCTTCTCAATCCGAGTAAACACCGATTGGTATTGGTCATTCAGCTTAACGCTGATTTCAGCTAACTGGGTGCTCAATTCCTTGAGCCGTTCGCTTGCCACAGCCTCGGCCGCAGCCTTACCCTCTTCATAACCTGCCGCCCTTCCCTCCTCGAATCTCTCTAGAAGCTGTTCCTCAGCGATAACTGGATCTACTACAATCTCTGGCTCCTCCACCCCTCGGAGAGACTGCTCTCCGGAGAGATGCCAAATTCGCTCTAGATCTTTCGGCAATCCAGCATCAAATTGTTCGAACATTGGATCTGGCTCAGCCCGTTCAGTTCTCAGAACTGAAAGCTCCAGTGGAATAAAATTCAATTCCGTCATCCGTTCGCCAACTACCTCCCACTGACTGTCCTTATAGGGAGTTGGAATGTAGTCTCGTTGGGACAATATTAGCTTGGGCGCCTCGTTTGGCTCTTGAGGCTCCTTCGCAGAGTCCGCGCCGAAGTCCATAGGGCTAGGGGTCGATTCATTTTCCTGCATGATTAACCTTTAAACTAGAACGTCCTCGCCACCACCAGAGACCTGAATCTTACCTTCACCCTCAAGCTTTCGTATAACGTCAATAATTGACTGTTGCGCCTTTTCGACGTCCTTAAGCTTTGTTGGGCCCATGTTTTCCAAGTCCTCCTTAAGCATCTGCGCAGCTCTCTGCGAGATGTTACGGAAGAGCAGTTCTCGCAGCTCTTCACTTGCAGTCTTAAGGCCCAGCACCAGTGATTCCCGCGGAACCTCCTTGAGTATAGTCTGGACACTGCGATCGTCGAGCTTGAGAATATCCTCGAAGGTGAACATGAGGTTTCGAATCTCTTCGGCCATATCTGGGAAGGTTTCTTCGATCTCGGTGAGGATTCGCTCCTCGTTGTTTCGGTCGACAAAGTTGAGAATGTCTGCTGCCGCTTTTGGACCGCCAAGCTCTTCCTCTTCGCGCATACTGACACCACGAAGCTGTGTGCGCAGCACCTCCCGTACTTCGTCAATTACATCGGCTTTAACGTGCTCCAACTGTGAAACGCGGACTAGAACGTCTGTCTGCATCTCTTCATTCATTTTAGCCAACATTTCTGCGGCCAGCTCCGGAGGCATCTTTGTCAACAAGAAGGCGATTGTTTGTGGGTGTTCTGAATTTATGAAGTTATCAACGATATTCTGTGGAATATCTCCAAGTAAAGTGGAGAGGGGCTCCTTCTTACTCCCGGTAATGTATTCTAGAAGAGTATCTCCAGCTTCAGAGCCAAATGCACTTGAAATAACATCCCTAGCAAACTCCCGGCCGTCAACAACAAGGGTGTCGGCAGCCCGAAGCATATTGGCAAATTCTTGTGCAATCGATGATTGAAGCTCCCGCTCAACCTCTTGCACCGACATGAACGCACGACTAAGCTTCTTAACCTCTGTTTCAGTTAGAAACTTCATCACCTCGGCAGCTTGCACTTTACCGAGACTCATCAGCACAACAGCTGCTTTCTCTACATTTGTTAGATCACGACTTGCCATAGTGCCCTATTATAGTCTGCCCTCATTCAACCAGTATCGAATTAGCAATGCTGCCTGCTGGGGGTTTTCCTTAACTAGTCTCGAGTTCTCACCAAGAAGAAGCTCGAGTTCCTCTATATCAACTGAAGGTTGCTGCATTTCAGGCATAGAGCTCATCTTAGTGCGTTCAGCTTCCAATTCTGCCTCCAGCTCCTCTAGCCCCGCTGGGAGCAACCTGCTGAGGTCAACTTCCGATTCAGACGGACTAATCAGGAATCTCACCAAAGGTCGGATTACGATGAAGAAGAATAAGAGTATAAAAAGTGCTGGCACACCCCATGATACTCCTTTCCAGATCATCTCCTGCGACTCTGCTTTAGCCAAGACCTGCTCCAGGTTTTCATCGGACTCAAAGAAGCGCACATTCTCAACTGTTACAACGTCTCCTCTTGCAGCATCAAAGCCAACCGATTGCTTAACCAGATTTTCAATCTTTCGGATCATTTCAGTGCTTAGTGGGGTATATTGCTTCGATGTCTGAGCGTCCGCACCGGTGGCCCCTGGATACTGTCCATCGACCAATACTGCGACGGAAAGGCGTAGTATCTTGCCAGTGGCGGAGGTCGTGCGGCTTACTGCACGCGAGACCTCGTAGTTTTTGACACTCTCCATCTTGCGATTGTTGTTCTTGGTACTGTCTGGTGGAGTTAATACGCCGGGGTCATTAGTGAGATTTGAAATAACGCCAGGAATCCCCCCCTCCGCAGTTAGTCCTGCAGCTTCCTCGACGGCGCGTTCGCTACGTGTTACCTTTCCGGAAGGATCATAGGCCTCTTCTTCCTTTTCATACTTGGAGAAATCCACATCAGCTGTTACTCTAGCTACGGCCTTTCCTGGTCCAAGTATCTCGCCAATCATTGTTTCAATTCGTTTGGAATAACTCCCCTCGATGCTACGTTGATACTCAAGACGAGTGAGATCTACCCCATTGAGATCATCGGAAGCTGGCTTCTGATTGAGCATGTTCCCATGAGTATCAAGAATAGTGACGTTCTCCGGAGAAAGCCTCTCGACAGAGCCAGCAACTAGGTTAGCGATACCCTTAATTTGCGGATTCGTTAACTCGCTACCGGCTTTGAGTTTAAGTAGTACGGAAGCTGTCGGTAAGACATCGCGTTTTGTAAAGACTGAGCGCTCTGGGTTGGTGATATGAATTCTGACACTTCTCACCGCGTCGATCGATTGAATCGTTCTCTCAAGCTCTCCTTGAACAGCGCGAAGCAGGGTTACTTTTTCGACAAACCCCGTTCTACCAAGGGTATTTTCATTGAAAAGTTCAAACCCAAGACTTCCGCCCTTGGGTAACCCCGCTGACGCTAGCTCTAAGCGCAACTCATGAACAAGTTCTGGAGGTGTGATTTCAACTGTCTTTCCGTCATCTCTCAGACGAAAGCCAATTTTCTGATCCTTCAACCTTTCTACAACCCCAGCCGCATCGGACTCTTCCAAATTTGAGAAAAGCACACCATAATCCGGGCGACTGGCCCAACGCGAGACAAATACAATAGCTCCCATACTGCCAGCGATTAGAAAGGGGATAGCAATCTTTTGTGCCAAGGGTAGTTTGGCGTAGAGAGCTACTATCTGACCAAAGACGGCTGCTAAATCAAACTTCATAATTCGAACCTTTTAGAGACTCACCTTTAAATATATTCCCGAAAACCTACGCGAATTGTGTGCGCAATCAACCTATCGGAGTTCTAATTACCTGCTGATAGGCTTCTATAATTCGATCCTTTACCGACATTAGTAAGTTGAATGAGATATCCGCCTTCTGTAACGCTATCATAGTTGCATGAGGATTCTCCTCTTCTCCGCGCATCGCGGACTCAATTTTTTTATCAGCATCAACCCCGAGCTGATTAACCTCTTCAACTTTGGCCTGAAGATAGTCCGCAAATGATACGCCCTGGCTTTCTTCAGGCGCTTGAGTCGGCGTCTCGCCGGAGTTCGGCTTAGTAGGAGCAACAATAGGCTGCAGACCTTTCATCATCTGCATCTGATCAGTTAGGGACATTCCCTTAATTTCCATAGTCCGTGCCTTCTAGAATCTATCAGCTAATCGTTTAATTGCCTGAGCCATGTCTTTGGTAACACTTACAACTTCAGCAGCTGCTCGATAGGCAGCACTTGCCCCTAACAGATTCACCATTTCCGTCACTGGGTTTATATTCGGCATGGCCACCATTCCCGTCTCTTTATCAGCATCGGGATGTCCTGGATCGTAAACCATCATCGGAGGCTTATCGTCGGCGACAACAGCCGCGACTTTTACACCCTTGAGTGTGGCCTGATCCAATTGACTCGCAAATTCGGTTCTTACGTCTTGCGCGGCTAATACAACATCACGCCGCTTATACGGCCCCCCCTCTGCGGTCTTGGTAGTCTCCGCATTCGCGATATTACTCGAGATCGTATTGATTCTAAGTCGGTTAGCGCTCATAGCGCTGGCTGCGATGTTATAGATAGAGCTAAACATTATTATGCACCTCCCCGACCGCGAGCAGCGTTACGAAGCATGCGGAATTTAATTGATAGATAGTTCGAAGCGCTATCATATTGGCTTGAGTTCGAGGACAGTTTTGCGGTGGAAATGTCTAGGTCAACATTATTTCCATCTGCTCCCATTGCCCCCGTATCGTCAAAGATAATGTGAGAGCCCTCATTGCCTCCAACATCAAGGTGCTTTGAGTTTGTTTTAAGTAAGGAGCCGCTAGTGGCATTTGTCGCCCGCTCCAGCTCGCCAGCAAAATCCAACTCGCGCGCCCTATAATTCGGAGTCTCGCTATTTGCCACATTGCTCGCCAGAACTTCGTGGCGCTTAAAGCGTAGGTCCATCGCCTTGTTGAGAACATTGAAGGTATCATCAAAAAGTTTCATGGCTAAATCCTACAAAAACCTTGATTGCTTCTCTTACAAAACCAAACTGTCAAAAAACTTTGCCAAAACCCAAGTTCGCAACAACCGTGCCCGCTTTTGGGACCATAAGACTTATTCTTTGCACCCATAACTCACTGGAATTACTATTTTTCTCCGGCCGGCCTTGCCTCTCGGGCTAAACTTTCCGTCAAATAAGTTTTAGTGTGGTGTCAACCG
>CAYMWO010000169.1:0-6668 GCA_964393905.1 uncultured Bdellovibrionales bacterium
CCTTAGTCCAGGGTCTGGATCTCGTTGAACCACTTGAGCGCCCCTGGAAATGGGTGCGGTTGTCGATGTTGTTTCTTACGCTTGATTTCGTTTCCGGCGTAACGATCCTCTTTCCAATCACGTTTATTTTTCCAGTTGCTTTGGCGGCTTGGCAACGACGCCTCGATTGGGCCATTTCGTTGGCAGCATTCCTGAGCCTGTTTCGAGTTTTGTTCGAATTGAAATGGGATACTCCCTGGACTAAGGACGTTTCCATATTAAACGGACTTATCAATTTGGCGACATTTACTTTTGTGGCGCTAGTCGTAAACAAGATGTCGAAACAGGCTTTGGAATTAAGAACTCGGGTAAAAGTCCTTGAAGGAGTCCTTCCCATCTGTGCTTTCTGCAAGAAGATTAGGAACGAAGATAAAGTATGGCAACCGCTAGAGTCATACATCTCCGATCGCTCAGATGCCGTCTTCACACACGGCTTTTGTGAAGAGTGTAAAGAGCTTCACTATGGCCCGTATCTAAAAAAGGCTAACCCTTCTTAGCGGTACAACATTCTTCCGGGTCGCTTAACGCAGCGCAGACTAGTGTCAGCACTAAATATTGCCAGTTAGCTATTACATCGGGCTTCATCAGCAGAGTCTGGCCCATTGTCAGGAGAAACATCAAAAGCGTTGTCAGAGTCCAGACGGAGCGAGGCTTTTTGCCGGAAAGAATCAAAAGCGCTAATACCGGCTCAGCAATCATGATAGCCATTTTACTAGCTCTTTAATTTCCAGCTCCACTGAGCTATTCTCCGCCCATGGAAAAACCACATATAATTGTCTTAGGGGCGGGGCTAATCGGTGGCGTTATCGCGAGCGATCTCGCCCAGCAGGGGCTTGCGCGGGTGACGGTTGCGGACCAAAACGCTGAAGCCTTGGCGCGGGTTAAATCGCGTTCAGCTCTTGAAACCCATCGAGTTGATATCAGCGACGAGAGTCGGCTGAAAGCACTTATCACCGACTGCTCATTGGTAGTAAGCGCCGTGCCTGGTTGGCTGGGATATCGCACAAGCCACACCGTGCTGGAGTGCGGAAAGCCGCTCGTTGATATTGCCTTTTTCCCTGAGGACCCGACTCCACTTGATACTATTGCGCGGGCGAACGGGGTGTTCGCGGTATTAGATATCGGAGTCGCGCCGGGACTGAGCAACCTGCTGGCCGCACGTGCGGCAGAGGAGCTGGATGAGCTTTTGTCTGTGACAATTTATGTTGGCGGGCTGCCGCGGGTTAGAACCTGGCCCTATGAATACAAAGCCGTCTTCTCTCCGGCTGATGTAATTGAGGAATACACCCGCCCAGCAAGAATCCGACGAGGAGGCGAGAATATTACCGTTCCCGCACTGACAGAGCCTGAGTTTTTAGATTTCGCTGAAGTTGGAACCCTTGAGGCATTTATTACCGACGGACTGAGGAGCCTTTTGCGCACATTGCCCGCTCCTACGATGATTGAAAAGACGATGCGCTTTCCCGGCCACCGAGCACTAATGGAGGTTTTTCGGGAGGGTGGGTTCTTTGGAACTGAGCCCGTAAAGCTCGGAACACAGAGTGTGGTACCAAGAGAGCTTACCTCAAAGCTAATGTTTGACTCCTGGCAGCTAGCCCCGGGCGAGGAGGATTTTACCGCCATGCGCGTTGTGGTTGAGGGCCTGCGTGGAGGCAGTTCAAGGCGGATTAGTTACAATCTATTAGACCGCTACGATACTCAGTCGCAGACAACATCAATGGCTAGGACAACTGGATATACGGCAAGTGAGGTGGCACGCCTTGCCTTGCAAGGCGGAATTAAAGGAGAGGGGATTCTTTACCCTGAGTCGCTGGTAAAGATTCCAGGGGTTTTTGAAACACTGCTAGAGAGACTTCACGGGCGGGGGGTTGACGTTAAGAGGCACGACAACCTTTGAATGTCAGTAAACGGCTATCAAATAACAAGCCCCACATAGTATTAACTCCTCACACTTTGGAGAGAAAGTACTCTGCAATGCCAATCCACAATTTGCGCAGTCTCTAATCCACATCTTCTGCGGGTTGCGCTTCGCTAGTCTTTTAGAGTGTCGAACATCAGGGTGACGGGCAGGTATAGGAATTCCGTACTTACGATAGAACTCTAACTCCTGCGGAATTATCTTATAAGGGCGATGACTGCTCTCGCAAATAATTGCATAGTCTTCTAAATCTCCCGCGAATCCCTCAGGGGATTCAGGAATGTTATTTTGTGATAACCCCTTAATCGCCTTCGGTGCTGGCGATTCGTAGTCGCTCCATTGGAAACCAAGTATCAAAGCTTCGGCTTTCCCTAAGGGGAAACTCTCCATTGCAACCGTTTCATTGTAGCCAAACTGAGAAACTTCGGGCGAAAAGAATTCCCCCCACTCCTTGGTCTCGCGCATATGATTAACTATTTTTTTAACCAGGGCGGAATAATCGTTTTCGGAGTATCTCTTATTCAGCACACTATATGCCCCATGTTTTAACCCCACGCATCCAAAATTGAATCTGGAACTAAAACAGCCAAACGAGTACATGACATCTGAAGACGACCAGGCCTGAACCGAAAATAATACATTAAAAGAAGAGATGCCCACATTAATGCTCTCATATATCAGTTCCGCATCGCGTCCAGCAGTACTCACGTCCATATTAAATCGCGAGTTTCTCCAGACATGCTCAGCATAGCGACATTGCTCAGCATCGTGCGCGTGGAATGTGTTGTAACAGTTACTTGAGTTATTTATATAATCTCCAGTGCAGTTTTCTGAGTTAACACTATGCATGTATTTTCGAGGATGTTTCAATCTTAACTGAGCCACCCTCTCTTCGACCCCGCAGAGCCCCGCGCGAGTCTTCAGATTCTCATTGATGAAAATCTGAAAGGTTTCACGGGAACACGGTTCGTTAAATAAGTGAAACTCCTTGTGCTGAAGATTTACGCAGCCAATGCAATTATTGCATCCCTGACAGTTATCTAAGAAATAGCTATCGTGACATCCTAGACAATCTGATGACCACTTGAGGTTATAGCAGTTATAACAGTTCTGAAGTTCATAACTGTAATGACATTCGTGACAAAAGGAGCAATCGCAACATTGGACGCATTTTTGTAGCCAATATCCATGGTAGCAGTCCTCGTTGTCACTGCTTTCGACTATCATATAGCAACGACGGTTATTCGCAGTCAGATGGCAATAGGCGCAACTCTCGTTTTGAGCCCCGACTACTGCCATTTGCGGTACAACTTGTAGAAGTTCCGAGAATTGTGGAAAGAAAGGTCGAGAGAAATCGAAGTCTCGGCCATAATTATAGGGGTCGAAGTTGTCTCCCCACCATTGCTCGTAACTGAAAACAGGGGCGGGCTTGTCCGGAGAGAAAACTGAAATGATGTTATCTCCAGAGAAATCGGAAGTTCGTCGGTAAAGTACCCGTTCGTTCCTAAAGGCCAGACGACGTTGTTTCCGACAATCGGGACAGAGAGTCGGAGGAGACAATGACAGGACCTCCCCGTCGGGAAGAATTGGCGACAGCCGATTCAATAAAGTCCGATCTAAATGGGAAAACTCAAATTCGCCAGCACACAACCTACACTGAATATTCATATGTCATTTTTTTAACTGCTTCTAATGTAGATGCCAAATCCTTATAACCACCTGCATTTAGTATCTGGGTAACGCCATGGGCTTTTAGTACCCCATTTAGGTTCATTTAGGTGGCGGCCTCCTTCGTAACTATTTAAAAACCGGAAGATAATCTAACATTTTTGGACCGAACCCTAAGTAAGGTTTGCTAAATCGAATCTTGATTAATATGCACAAATCATGCATACTAATATGCATGAGAACAACACTTAATATCGACGAGCCCCTGATTCGTAAAGCAATCCAGCTTAGCGGGATTACCGAAAAGACTAGTCTTGTGCGTGCTGGATTGGAGGCCTTGATTGCTCAGCTTAGTAGTAAGCGGCTGGCAAAATTGGGAGGTTCTGAGCCAGGGCTTAAGCCCATTCGCCGAAGAAAAGGGTCGTGATCCTAGTAGACACATCAATCTGGGTTGCTCATTTTCGAAAGTCTAACTCTCGCTTCTCAGTCCTTCTGGAGCAATCCGAAATCGTGACACACCCCTCAGTTATTGGGGAACTTGCCTGTGGTAACTTAAAAAACCGAAAGGACATTCTTGGGCTTCTTCGAGCACTCCCCTCAGCGCAGGTAGCCACAGATGAGGAGGTGCATGAGCTCATTGAAGTGAAAAAATTAATGGGTAAGGGTATTGGATGGATCTACGCCCATCTTTTGGCCGCCAGCTTAATCTCGGATGTTCCGTTATGGACTACGGATAAGCCTCTTAAGACTGTTGCTGCGACGCTCGGCTTGAGTTTTGAATAGGGATATAAGTGGTTGCCTCCTTTGTAGTTATAGCTTCTGAAATCATCTCGACTTGTTTGACGAATTCTTAACACACAGCTCAAATTCCTCAGCCAGAAGCGCCTTGAGAATCGCATTTTGTGCTGCTTCAAATACATCGATTCTTAGAGAAGCTGCGGCAATGGCCTCTTCCTCGCTAAGCCCAGAAGAGAGATAGCCCATTAAATAAGTGATGTAAGATTCATCAGCCAATTCTTTAATTCTCTTTTCAGATCTGATCCTCACATTATCGATTATGAAATAGCACGCTTTTTTCTGAGCGCTCCAAAAGCGCATATCAATTACATTTTTGGATTCTTCTTCGTTATCAAGATTCATAGCCTTGACTTCAAGCGGACAAATTAGAAGTGCAATAAAACAAACAAAAGCTATCGCAGATAAGCGCACGGGTAACGTGCGGGACGGGAACGAACAAAGCATAACAACCTCCAGATAAAACCTAGACGAGCCTCAACTGCAGAGCCCATACAGTGATTATCAGTTCAATCACTAGAGTTGTTGCTTTTTTAATCAGCCAAACGCCAAAGGAGGCTTATTTCAAAAGGCTCCAAAACCAGAGCAAACCGAGTTCTCGGGCACGAAGTACTTATCAAGCTTTAGATCTGAAACAATCGAGTTCTTATCGTAGCCCAGGTCCTTCCAACTACTAAAAGAACAAAGCTCTCCTTCGGAGCCGTAGGCTCAACCGTTAGCCGCAAACAATACCCACTAAAGACTCGACTCCAAATTAAAATAGCCGGATGTTCCAAATGATGTGGGGAAAATCGGGTTTGGCCGGAAACAATCAGGCTCTGCTGGTCGATAATACCTTAAACAGAGCAGTTTAGGCGGATAAAATGTTCTAGTCGTCAACTAAAGCCAAATATGAGAGAAACATGCTCTATCAATGGCTCGTAAGATGAAGTTCAGCAGTTAGTATGTCGTCCCAACCTCAGACCATCCTCAAATCCGTTTTTGGCTACGATCACTTCCGTGGCAGTCAGGAAACAATCATTGAACACCTGATTGCCGGTGGCGATGCGCTGGTAATAATGCCAACCGGTGCGGGGAAGTCGTTATGCTATCAAATTCCAGCGATAATTCGGGAAGGGGTAGGGATTATTGTCTCACCATTGATAGCACTGATGAGAGATCAGGTTGAGGCGCTTAAGTTGGCTGGAGTGCGTGCAGCATTTCTCAATTCTTCCCTTACTCCCGGTGAGGGCGCCGCGATAAAGTCCGCAGCACGGCGGGGCGAGCTTGATTTGCTGTATGTAGCGCCCGAAAGAGTAATGACAGAGGAGTTCCAATCGCTGCTAACCGAAATTCGGGTTTCACTTTTTGCTATAGACGAGGCGCACTGCGTTTCTCAGTGGGGACACGATTTTCGCCCTGAATATTTACAACTTAGCGTTCTTCACGAGCGCTACCCAAATGTGCCGCGTATAGCTGTTACCGCCACAGCTGACGGGCAAACTCGGCGGGAGATTATCACCAAACTTGAGCTCAACGCCGCGAACATTTATCTCGGTGGGTTCGACCGGCCGAATATTAAATATCAGGTGACATTTAAACAAAGCCCGCGCACACAGCTTCTGCGATTTCTTAAACAACAACCCAGCACTCATTCCGGCATCGTCTATTGTCTGTCACGGAAAAAGACCGAGGAAACTGCGGCATTCTTAACGGCGGAAGGCTTCAAGGCGTTCCCGTATCATGCCGGGCTTGATACTGGGACGAAAGATTACCATCAGGATATTTTTCTCAAGGAAGAGGGGATTATAATTGTCGCCACCATAGCCTTTGGAATGGGAATCGATAAACCGGATGTGCGCTTTGTCTGTCATCTCGATTTACCAAAGAGCATCGAGTCCTATTACCAAGAGACTGGCCGCGCTGGGCGGGACGGAGAGCCGGCATTAGCTTGGATGCTGTACGGCATGGGCGATGTTGTGACGATGAAGCAAATGATTGAGGGCTCAGACGCTGGCGAGGAACGGAAGCGGCTTGAAAATCGGAAATTAAATGAGTTGCTCGGGTTTTGCGAAACGACTCTCTGTCGGCGGCATGTGCTGTTAAAGTATTTCGGTGAGCACAGCGGGAGTAGTTGTGGAAACTGTGACACCTGCCTGTTGCCGGTTGAGACTTGGGACGGGACTAAAGCGGCACAGATGGCACTTTCTTGTGTTTACCGCACTGGGCAGCGGTTTGGAGCGCAGTATCTTATTACAGTTCTTAGAGG
>CAYMWO010000170.1:0-6641 GCA_964393905.1 uncultured Bdellovibrionales bacterium
GCAGTCAGCAAATAAAACTATCGCTGATGTGGCGGGGATTGGTGTGGCGACTGGTCCGGGAAGCTATACTGGAATTCGTGCTGGGCTGTCTGCTGCGGCAGGATTGTCTGCACCGAGGAAGACCCCGGTGATTGGTGTCTCGTCGTTATTGGCAATTGCCCTGGCTGGGAATAAGGGTCCCGGAATATATTTAGTTAAACTCGCTGCTAGTGGGGAAGATTATTATTGCGGTGTATTCTATCTAGATTCAGAGAGCCGGTATCTTGAGAGCAGTCCGGAATTGGTAGTAAGCCAGGCGGAGCTTTCTCAGCACCGCGAGTCTTTGATAGAGCCCTTAAGGGCCTCGCTTTCAGCTCTCGGGATAGATTCGACGCAATTAGCAGTTCACGTGGTTGATAGTGCAAATTTGAACGAGCCCTTGGCCATATTTGTGGCTCGAGCATTTAGTTTTAGCAGTTTAGGCCTGGACTCTGGGAAGAATTCAGAGCATCGAAGAATCCTCGCCCCCAAGGCCCAATATCTAAGGGGAATAAGCGCTAAAACTATAGTCGAGAGGGAGCAGAGTCGTAACGTTTAACGGTTTAAAAACGGGCATTGACGGTTGGATTAAGCTGGTGTAGGCTGTTCGCGAAATTGGTTAGGTCCAGCCAGTCGGCACTTTTTAGAAAATCCCGCGCATAGAAAACATAAACTATCGTAGAAATACTATAGTAGAGTTAATGGCAGAGCTAAATCGAAATTAAAGATTTAACCCTCTGCGCGCTGGATAAGATGAAACGCTCGCCGTCACACCCTGTCATTAGAAAGTTCAATTAATTCGCGTTTGTTTTTTTGTGAGTCTGAAAGATTAAACAAACAGGATTAGCTTTTTGGAACTGGTTTATTAGGATTACTACAGAAAGGATAATTTAATTTAGTATGAACCTCGCAGAGCTTAAAAAAAGCAACATCACAGATCTCGCTCGTATCGCAAACGAGTTAAATATCGAAGGGGCCAGTACCCTTAGAAAGCAAGATTTAATCTTCTCAATTCTCGAAGCCCAGGCCTCATCAAATGGCCAGATATACGGCTCAGGAGTTTTAGAGACGCTCCCAGACGGCTTCGGATTTCTTCGGGCGCCGGACTATAACTATCTTCCGGGTCCGGATGACATTTACGTATCTCCGGCTCAGATTCGTCGATTTAATCTCCGCACAGGAGATACTGTTTCCGGACAGATTCGGCCCCCTAAGGAGGGAGAGCGGTATTTTGCGCTGCTTAAAGTAAACGACATCAACTTCGAAACCACTGAGGCGCAAAAGGATAAGATTCTTTTTGATAACCTCACCCCACTTTATCCTGAGAGAAGACTCAAGCTGGAGACCGCTCCTGAGAAGTATTCGATGCGCATCATCGACATGATGTGTCCGATTGGACTGGGGCAGCGCGCGCTAATTGTTGCCCCTCCGCGCACAGGTAAGACAATCCTGCTTCAAGAGATCGCTAACTCTATTACCACCAACCATCCAGAGGTCGTGCTGATGGTGCTGCTAATCGACGAGCGGCCTGAAGAAGTGACCGACATGCAACGTAGCGTTAAGGGCGAAGTCATCTCCTCAACCTTCGACGAACAGGCTACAAGACATGTTCAGGTCGCCGAGATGGTGATTGAAAAGGCTAAGCGACTGGTGGAGCATAAACGGGATGTTGTAATTCTGTTGGATTCAATCACACGCTTGGCGCGTGCCTATAACTCCGTTGTTCCGCCTAGCGGAAAGATTCTTTCCGGCGGTGTGGATTCAAACGCGCTACACAAGCCTAAGAGATTCTTTGGCGCGGCTAGAAATATCGAAGAAGGCGGCAGCCTAACTATTATCGGAACGGCGTTAGTCGATACCGGTTCTAGGATGGATGAAGTGATTTTCGAAGAGTTTAAGGGAACTGGTAATATGGAACTCGCACTCGATAGAAAGCTTGTCGAGCGCCGAATATTCCCAGCGATGGATATCAATAAGTCCGGAACCCGCAAAGAGGAGCTTCTGCTTGCAGATGAGGATCTCCAGCGCATCTGGCTTCTAAGGAAGGTGCTTAATCCGTTGAATCCGGTCGATGCCATGGAGTGGTTAAAGGACAAGATGAAGGGAACTAAGAGCAATCGTGAGTTCCTCGACATGATGAAGGGGTAAGTTCTGACAGAGAGGGATAAACAATCCAAGCCAGCCACTCCGCCCGACAAGCCTAATAAGGACCTCGAGCGGATGGCGCTCTCACGCGTAATCGCAAATCTCACCCACGAATTAAAAACACCCCTACATTCGATTCTCGCTGTTAGTAGTATTCTAGCCTCCGAAGCTGATGGTGCGCTCTCCGAAGAGCAGCGGAGGCAGGTTCAGATGATAGCCAGAAACGGCGAACATCTTCTGGAGCTCATTACCGACCTACTAAATTTTAGCAGCCTTGACTCCGGGCAAAAGCGGGCAAATCTCTCATTCTTCGATCTGCATAGTCTTTGTCATGAAGTGCTGCAATCTCTTGAGCCCGTAGCTAATCGAACTGGCGTTAAGCTTGATTTTGATATCGAGAAATTGGGCGGGTCTTTCTGTAGTGATAAATTTCTCATGCGTCAGGTGTTGAGTAACCTGTTGAGTAACGCCGTCAAATTTTCGCCAAATGGTGGGCGGGTTTATCTGTATGGTGAGAGTTCGAAGGAATTCGGCGTTAGATTTGAAATCGCAGATAGCGGAATTGGAATGCCGAAGGATGTGCAGGAGATGATCTTCGGAACCTTTTACCAGGCAGATTCAGGCGATACCAGACGGTTTGGCGGAGTAGGACTCGGTCTTGCTCTAGTGAAGAGTTCGCTTGATATTCTGGAGGCGACAATTGAAGTCAAGAGCGAAGAGGGAAAGGGAACGCTCTTTACAGTGGTCATTCCAGACGGAGAGTGTAAATTACCTGTTCGCCGCATCTTAATAATAGATGAAGACGAAAGTGTTACGCTTTCACTTTTGACATGCTTAAATGGCCCCGGGATGAAAGCGGAGGCGATTCGTAACCGCGCCGAGGCGCTTACGAAAATCGTGGAATTCAAGCCCGACTTGATAATGCTCGATATGGGAACTAGCTCTAAAGAAGACGGGTTCCAACTTCTAGCTGGGCTAAGGGCCGCCCCCTGGGGTAAGAATATACCAGTGATCGCAATGTCGGCCTTAGACGCACCGCGGGAGAGGTCACGCGGGTTTGAGTTGGGGGCCAATGATTTTATCGTTAAACCGTTTGACCTTACCGAGCTACTCGCGCGGGTTCGCAGCCAGTTGAATAGAACATGGTAGAAGCAACCACAGAGCCTATTCTAGCAGTCGACGATAATCCGGACGGACTCTACGCACTAGAGCGTATTCTGAAACATAACGGCTACCGAGTTATAACTGCGAGTTCAGCCCAAGAGGCGTTTGAGACTGCCAAGAAGGACACGCCTGGGGTTATTTTGCTTGATGTAATGATGCCGCTCGAAGATGGCTATGAGGCTACAAAGAGGTTTAAAACCGACCCTGAGCTGCGCTTTGTCCCTGTTATCTTGGTGACCGCAAAGGATTCTCTTAAGGACTTAATTTACGGTTTGGATAACGGCGCTGACGGTTATATCACTAAACCCTTTAAGCCTGAAGAGCTTCTCGCACGCGTGAGAGCAGCGCTTAGGATGCGTACTGTTTATAACGAGCTAATGCGCAGTGAGACAGAAAACACGAATCTTAAACGGGAGATTACCGGGCGCTATGACTCAAGCCGGATTGTCGGTGATAGTCCAGCGATGAATCGGGTTTTCGATTTGTTGAACAAAGTTGCGAAGTCCTCCTCGCCAGTTCTTGTGACTGGCCCATCCGGGACAGGTAAAGAACTTATCGCCAGGGCGTTACATTCAAGAAGCGACAGAGCGGAATTTCCATTTATTGCAAAAAATTGCGCCGCTTTTAGCGAACATTTATTGGAATCTGAACTGTTTGGGCACGTCAGGGGATCGTTCACTGGGGCACTGAAGGACCAAAAGGGGTTATTTGAAGCCGCTGACCATGGGACACTTTTCTTAGATGAAATTGGAGAGATGCCGCACAATCTTCAGGCTAAGCTCTTACGTGTTCTTCAGGAAGGGACCTTTACTCCGGTTGGGAGCACAGCTGAGAAGCGTGCCGATGTGCGAATAGTAGCCGCCACCAACAGAAATCTAGAGAAAATGGTAGAGGAGGGGAAGTTCCGAGAGGACCTCTTTTACCGGCTAAATGTCATTAACATTAAACTACCCTCGCTCGCAGAAAGGCCCGAGGATATCGTTCCGCTTGCGGAATATTTTTTGGAGCGAGGAAACGCTCGGTCGGGGCAGAAGAAGCATTTTAGCCTAGATGTCAAAGAGGCGTTTAGAAGCTATCACTGGCGTGGAAATGTTCGAGAGCTTGAAAATGAAATTGAGCGGATGCTGATCCTCTCTGGAGAAGGTGACGAGCTCACTCTAATCGACGTTTCACCCAACGTTTTGCAGGGTAGTTCTCTTTCGGAAGCTGCCAGTAGTGGCGTCGACGGTTCTGTCTCAGGGGACAGCGGTTCCGAACCAGGGCACGACGGGCTTAAAGCTGCCGTCGAGCGACTTGAGAGGGAGCTGATACTCTCGACCTTGATAAAATTGAATTGGAATAAGAGCTCCGCAGCAAAGGAGTTGGGGATTAGCAGGAGCAGCCTGCTCTCTAAGATTCAGCAATTTGCCCTAGAACGATAAGCTACCCTAATTCAAAAGGTTAACAGTGGCTGACAGTCTTTCGAGTAAAGGTGGCGGTGGCAACAGTGGCAGCGGCGGAAGTCGCGACCAGAGTGTTGTTGCTACGCTTGAAATATCGTCACCACGCGCTGAGACGTTACTTGAAATTAGGGAGGGTGGTTCAGTCCGAGTCGGTCGTGATGCAACAAATGATTGCGTATTGCCCGACGCTCAGGTCTCGCGTTTTCACGCTGTCTTTAATGCGTCATCTTCTGGAGTAGTCTTAAGTGACCTTGCTAGTCTAAACGGCACATTTTTAAATGGCCGGCGCATCTCCATTCCTGAGAATCTTTCAAACTCAGATATCGTTGCAATCGGTGACACGACTTTTAGGGTTCATTTTCTCTCGGGCGTCTCTACCTCTGAGAGCTCTGCGTTAAGTACCCAAGCGGCTCAGATGCAAACCGTTGTCGTGAGTGTTTTAGTAGCAGATGTTTGCGGCTATACCAGGCTCTCAGAGGCATTACCCCCAGAAGACGTTACCAATATGCTGCAGCGCTGGTTTGAGGTTGCAGGAGAAGTTGTGGCGGAGTTTGGTGGTGAGGTTGATAAGTATATTGGGGACTGCGTAATGGCACTTTGGCGTGGTTCTAAGACGGAGGCCGAGGAGCTGGCGCTTTCATCGGTACTCGCCGCCAAAGAATTATTTAATCGGACACTTAAAGTCTCCAGTGAATGGCCGCACAACAAACTCTTCCCATGGAGGTGTAGACTTTCAGTTAATACCGGAGAGGCCGTTATCGGTTCAATCGGCGTACCCGGAAGGCGTGATTTTACTGTGCTCGGGGACTCAGTGAACGTGGCCTTTCGATTAGACGATGTTGGAAAGACCCTAGGGAAGGATTTTATCCTAAGTTCACAGACTGCGGGTTTAGTGAGAAACCACGTTCCGTTGGTAAATCTTGGCTTGGTCTCGATTGAGGGCAAGAAAGAACCGCTCGAGATTTATACTCTCAAGATGGTTACGCGGGGTTACTAGCGGGTAGCGTTTCTTAGCTCTTCCACTTTTTGTAGGAGTATCTCTTTTGTATTTAACTCTGGATTATCAAGCACAAGTTCGTGCAATGCCCTTAAGAGATCTCCAATTTGCCGACCCTCGCTGAGTCCCAGACCTAATAAATCCTTTCCACTGATGGCCAAGCTTGATAACGGAGAGAGCTTCGGCCCTTTGAGGACTTCAGCCATTACAAGGTCAAACGCTGCAAACCCGCTCCGTGCAATTTCCGGGTCGATATTACAAGCCAGGGTGTCTACCTCTTTCAACTCGCGCCATTTCTCGTAAAGCTCCCCGGTATCACGCAATATCCGTCTGAGCCCAGGTGGACCGGCGTTTAGCGGTCGCATATGGGTGTAAACCAAAGTACAAACCGAGTCGATTATCTCATGTGAGTATTTGAAGCGCTTTAGAATCTCGCGGGTCATGTCGGCCCCGATAGACTCATGCTTGAAGAAATGGCGGTCGCCGGTGATGGGATCGGTTGAAAGCGTGGCAGGTTTTCCTACATCGTGAAACAGTGCTGCTAGACGCAAAACCAGATCGGGCGAGGAGTTCTTAACAACTTCAAGCGTGTGGTTAAACAAGTCTGCTCGGTGAAACTTGTTTTGCTCAAAACCGATAAAGGCCTGAACCTCCGGAAGCAAGTGTTCTAGAAAACCAAGTTCCGCAAATAAACGAATTCCAAGATCCGGATTCTTGCTGAGCAAAGTTTTATTAAACTCCTCTCTGACACGCTCAATGCTGATTGTCTTGAGAGAGGAGCTGAATTTTTCCGCGGCCGACTTAGTTTCGATATCAAGCGTAAAGCCCTCCATGCAGGCAAATCGCACCATGCGGAGCGCTCTAAGCGGATCCTC
>CAYMWO010000171.1:0-6611 GCA_964393905.1 uncultured Bdellovibrionales bacterium
ACATACGCCAGAACCACGGATACCTGCTCTTCGCGGATTTTATTGAATGCGCTTAAGAGCTGGTCTTTAAGTGTGCCTCCGCTCGGGTCACAGGCCATGATATTGGTTCCGTCTGAGAGCTTTAGACTCCAATAGCGCGTCGAACCGGACTCAATTGTAATTGGGGTCCCAGGAGTACCACTCTTACAAAGCCCGTCTAAGTGCTCTTTGACCTTATCCGCAGTCACACCGTTTCCAGCCTTACAAGCTGGCATCACCCTAAAAGACATCCCTCCGGTTTTCTTTGGTGCTATGTCTGCAAAGACATTTGGTTCAAAGTAGTTTTTTGGCGTGCCTTGGAACTGGGAGTAGAAATTATCCGTCGCGTCAGTATCCTTCGGCTCCATCACCGAAAACGGTTTATCCTTGTTCGCCGGATCCGAGGCGAAGTCAGCATAACTCCAGTAACAACCGCTACCGTCACTTTTCGGGTATAGGGGGAAGGCTGGAACCGCACCGCGAGGGTTATTAATTGGGTCATCGCTGGAGTTAAAGAGAATAGAGTGAACGACGATATTGTTTCTCCGAAACTCATCGGCCCAAAACTCAATTCCCTTTTTGGCATTTTTGCGCATATTTCCAGCAATTAGCGTACTGTTAATAGAGCCTGGAACCCCGCATAGTCCTTGCTCACTATTTCCGGTACAGGAAAAAATAAAATCAGAGAGAATAATCACAGAGAGAAAAGATAAAGGTTTTTGTCCCCCTTGACCCAAAAGCCTCATAGAACCCGCAGCCGCTGTCCCAAAATGGGTGCTGGATTCAAAGTCAGGGAACATAATATGCTCGATGAAGGCTTTGTCGCGATTGGCAGCTACTGACCAATCAAAAAGTTTTAAAAACTCCGTATATGCCGCTGATCCGGGATACATCGTGGGAAACTCCCGAGGAGTTAACCTTTGCCAGTCAAAGAACAGTGCCGCCAACCCCTCTCCCGCCTTTCTCTCCCCATCTAAGACCTCCGCAAAGGCTTTAGTGGCTTCCAACACACTATAAAGCGGCTCCGCGCGATTAACGTTATCAATCATATAATAACGGTTCGGAGGCCAGGGAGCAGGAAAGGTCACTCGGTAACAGCCAAAATCATCTTGAGATACTCCAGAACCGGTGGGACTCATGTCCTTTAATACCAATTCATGATTAATGGATGAGGGACTTCCAAAAATAGTAGTAAAGCACTTCGTCACTGGAGGGGTTTTTACGCCTGCTTCATCCGTGCATGCTGCAGGTAGCGCAGAGGGGTTCCCCGGGCCTGGGCAAAATGGGGACTGTAATGTAATTGCAAAAGGCTCGACAAGTGTGTTCCGAGTTCCCTGAACAATCGAATTACTCATGTCGGCGGCAATCGCATATATTGAAGATGGAATTACGGCCACAGCTTTCTCAACCTTAAGCGATGCGGCTCCACCTCCAAGAAATAATTTCATTGGCAACGAGCTCTCAGAATAGAGTTCTAGCGCCACAGCGTTTACCTGATCCGGAGTGGGCCCTTTGGCAAACTCACTCTTCGAGATAAAGCACGGCGCATTGCACTCATTACCGACGTCCGACTCCTCATCGGGAATGAACTTTCCTACGGACATCGAACCGTAGGTTTTATTAGCCAGATCCTTTTCCGCGCTAGCAATTTGAGA
Source organism: uncultured Bdellovibrionales bacterium (assembly GCA_964393905.1). Taxonomy (GTDB): domain Bacteria; phylum Bdellovibrionota_C; class UBA2361; order SZUA-149; family CAYMWO01; genus CAYMWO01. Next base: position 1,674 of record CAYMWO010000171.1, read on the forward strand.
GAGCCCCAGCACGACATTTTGGCCAGTAACTTCCGCCGCTCTGGTGCGAGCAGCTTTCAACCAGTTATCATAGTCGGTTTTTGTAGCACCACTCGGGAGTTGGTTGGCGGCTAGATATTCTGCCGCAGCCCGTGCGCCACTTTCAGCCGACTGGCGAAGCTGGTTTTTTGCAACAACCAACCCACCAAAATTGATGGCTAAGACTATCAGAGCAAAAATAGCGACTGATGCAATCGCGAAGAGCACAAGGAATGCCCCGCCCTCTGATGAATTTGGTAACTGGCGCTTATTCATAACCGCTCACCTTTTAGGAACCCGCACCACATGATTCACATTTGCAATACCACTGGTTAAAACACAGTCCCCCGTTATTATAAAAGCAGGCACTAGAGCTAAGCGAACAAACAGTAGTGGTGGTAGTAGTGGTCGTCCCTGGAATTGTTGTAGTTGTCGAGCTCGTAGTTGTCGTGGTGGTAGTGGTTGTAGTTGGAGCGGGTGGCAGATCTCCAGTGGTACTGCGATTTACCAATTCAGCATAACCCTGAGCCTCGCCTTTAATGATTATTGAACCAAACGGGGTCCAGACGGAGGCCCTGGCCTGGGTCATAATCATATTATCTCTAAGGAGCTCCAACATCTCCTCTCCACCAAAGGTTTTACCGGCGGCGCAGTCTTTATGGAAGGTCGAGCAAACCTGAGGGTGCTGCACTACTTTGGTCTTACCACCTTCGAGATATGTCGCACTCTCTCCCGGTCTCAGCACCAATATATCTGAGGCCTTGGCGTTATAACCAAACTTGCCGTCGATAACCGGTGAGAAGATAAAATATGGCTGCAATACCGTACCGCCGGATTTTGTATCGGATTTCTGAACTCCAGCATTGAGCGTCACCTTTAACGCATCATTTACCGCCTGATCCCTTGCCGCCTCAAACCTATTCCACGGTACCTGATACAGCGGCTCGCGATTGGTTGAGATATGATACGGGTGCTGAATGGATGCATAATACAGGGCATCCTCTGCCGCAGCTTGTAATGTAAACTTAACAAAGAGGATATTACCAAGAAAAATCAGGACCCCGACTACGCCAAAAAATACAAGTGACCCGATAGCAAACTCGACCATCGTTGCCCCGAGACAATTTCGGATACCATCAAAAGGGGTATGCGTGATGGGAGTTGAACTGGATGAAAATTTGGATTGTGGCTGAGACAAGGAATAACCCAAAAGCTAAATAGAACTACTGTATCGTCTCTTAAGATAGCATCTCAATAAGGCTTAAGCTCGTATTTTTATGAAATTCTTTAGGGCGACCTCCAGCAACTCGAAACAAAGGCTGCCTAGAACTAAGCCTTAATTTCAAACAGATAGGGCAGGATTATTTCGGTAGACATTGGGATTTTGGCCTTAAAGAACATCCCATTTATTACTAGATCGGTCTTTACCATAATTCTCACCGTATCGTCTTTCTTGGTAGGGGACGCTGTATGAGCGGTAAACTCAGTTTCAATCGTAGCAGTGTCAATATCAACAGCGAGGTCCTTATTGGCTTTAAATAAATCCTTTAGCCGTTTCTGAGCAGATAGATGTTTAGCACAGGTGTTTGTGGTCACTTTAGTTGGGTTTGAAGCATCGCACTTTGAATCACTTGCGAGATTCTTGTACTTACCCTGCTCCAGGCTAGATAACGAGGCAAGCTTTGTTCCAGCTTCGTAGGTTACTCGGTCCATCTCGACCTTTGCCGAAATTACTCGACATACCTCGGACAGGCCAAAAACTAGCATCACCAAAACTGGGAGAATCACAGCTAGCTCAACCAAGGCAACTCCTCGGTTGTCGATTTCTAAACTACGACTTATGTTAAGCTTTGAATTTAGTAGGCGGATCATTCGCATCGTTCACCGGCAAGAGTTAATAGGACCTAGCTTACGGTTGAAGTAGGGTAGCAATTTGAACCAAGAGCGCCTGCTTAACGAGAAGGCTTCCGGTGTTGATAACGGCAACAAGTAAGAACACCGCTATCGGCATCGAGATAAAACCTTTGTTCGAAGCATTTTCTACGAAGGATTTCATAACCGCTAAAACCTAATTCAGAGAACTTGTTAAAACCTGGCAGGCATTTGCTGCCTACAACCACTAATCAGCTCTCCCCTTGTTATGCTTCAATAAATTCATTGATTTCCTATCAATTGTTCGTAAGTAAAGTCAGCTAGTTAGCCGCTAGAAGCCCCATTCGCTCTTAATATTTTCGGGCCCTAATTGGTGCTATCTGGTGGAATCGGTTCGAATCAGGAAAACAGTTGTTCGCCTGAAGTTCTAGCGGAACTATTGAACGAACTGCTATCCTTTAGAGGTTCTATCTACCATCTGTTTTTTCCGGAGGGTTACATGACTCGAAGTAATGCACTACTTACAAAACTATCTCTGCTGTTATTAGTCTCTCAAATCCCGACACTGGCCTGGGCAGAATCTAAGGCTCTCTCTCCTAAATCTCTTGTAACACTAGGTCAGGATCAATCCTCTGCTTCATCCGCAGCGGATGTGGGGGACGTATCTGCATCAATTACAGATGTGGGGAACGGTAAGTGTGAAGTTAAGGTTACTAACAACTCCGATGAAAAAGTCTCGGCGCTAAAACTCCGCATTGAAGGGGTAATCGGTGCCGCGGTAATGTATCGTGAGTGGTTAAAAGACGATGCGCTGGAATCAAAGGCCTCGGTTACTCACGCTGTCGAGTGTTCCCGCAATAATGCGCGCATGGATGAGATGCGAGTGATACTAGACTCAGGAAAGGTTGGTTGATTCGAACCTAACTAATTGCACCGCCGACTTTCGTGCATTGATATAGCTCGTTCGGGAGCATAGGGAAGGCCAAAGTCCAGCCATCACCTTCGGAAATTAGGGTGACGACCGCCGAGACTTTGAAAGTTGCGGTCTTTATCCCAATTACTTTTAAGAAGCGGGTTGCATATGGCGCTATCTCCGCGGTGAGTTTCATCGCCGTAGCGTCTTTTGGATTTGCTACGGGATTACAAAAATCGACACACGGGTCCTCTTCGCCATCGCCCTCTCTTGAGCAGGTGGAGGGATCGGTTGAGCCATCAATCCAGGGAAAGCGGCGACCAAACTCATAGGTGAGGGCGATATCCTTCTCATAATCCCCAAGGGTAAACGCCTTACCGGGAAGAGTTTGGATGTTCTTCATAAAGAACAACTCTGCCAGGCTTTTTGCATCGTCGAGTTTGGCGGTGTCCGTTCTTGTGTCACTGGGATCGTGCGTTACTCTGTACAATCTTGTGTTGGCGGAAATCGCAGCGACATTTACCGCGCGCTGAATCCCCTCGGCCTGCACAACGAGAAGAAGGAAGAGATCTATCGCCATTCCGATTAATCCAATCAATGTGATTATCAGAATAGCGGTCAGCAGCATGAAGACTCCCCGCTCGTCTTTAAGAACGGATGCTGACCTACTACTGGGGGGAATAGTTTTCAAACCCATACTCCTTTACTCTAAGTCGGATCGTTACCAGGCTCGCTGGGCTTCTTCGTTGTTGTGGTGGTCGACGAGGTTGTTGTCGTTGTAGTCGATTCTCCATTATCCCAATTAGCTGGTTTGGCTGTCGCACCATTACGTTCCTCAATGGGGAAGCCATAGGCTTGCACAACTACGCGAGGAAAAACTCCCTTCATCATTGGGATTATGGGTTTAAATTCGCCGATAATTGTAACCGTAGCAAAATTCCCAAGGTAGAGCTCTTTGGATTCCCCGTTACTGACTTTTCTATCAGTGGTATCTCCAGTCAATCGATAGGTCACATATTCATCTAATTTCTTATATGTTCCTATCAGCGGGTCCGATGCAGTGAGTCCATCCGCTGTAGACCATTTTAATAAGTTCCCGTTTTCGTCACGAGCAGCACCTGAGGTAATCCCAACCCGATAGGTTTTAGTTGTATCGTCCGGATAGGTAAACGGAACCAAGCTTACCAAGCTGTTTAGGATACCTTGCCGGTCGAGGTATGCTTCAACTGTATCCACTGCTAGTTGTCGATATTTCTTATAGTACCAATGCGGGTAGGTGTTGTCCCAATTCTGCCAATAAGCAGTCTCCCAATACTGCCGCTCTCCGGCCACAAAATCAGCTCCTTTAGACGAGACGTTTGAGAGAATTCCCCAAGCAATAGTAAACCGGCAAAGCTCAATCAGACCAAAGGTGATGAGAATAAAAAAGGTGAGCCCGATTGCCACCTCGACCATCGCCACACCGCGATTGCCGAGAGTTTTCAACTGCTGCTTTATATGTTGATGAATGTTCATGTGCGCTGTTAGAGACAATAGCCGTAAAGCTCTACGTCGACTTTCTGATCCTTAAAAAACGGGAATATACCCGTAAACTTTCCTGAAACCCGAATCTTAAGATAGTCACCGATTGTCGTGTCTTTAATCAGGCGGGTTGTAACGGAGATATCTTTAATTGCAAGCTTTCTGCCGCTCGGAGTTTTCTGCATGTATAGGGAAAGAACGTCGGTTGTGATCTTCTGAAACCAAACGTGGAACGTTGCGCTCGAGTTTATGGGTAGATCGGTATAGTCTTTGTCCTTCTGATCATCCGGAAAATTTGGAAACCTAATGCCTGTGTACATCGCCTCCTCTAGTGCCTCACCGAGAGCGCGTTTGGTCTCTAACATCTGAATGCCTGTTGCTGTTAAAGTAAAAAGCAACACTAAGAGCATGCTAGACAAGGCAAGCTCTAAGAGAACTGCACCGCGTTGAGTCTCAAATGGAACTTTTAATTGCGCTGACATACCCCTGAACATCATGACCTCTTGCCGCGTTACCGGAGTTAAACCACTCAGCTCTCCGGGGATTAGACTAGCCTTAAGATGCAAGTCTTGCTCGTAGATTTTCCAGTTTATGCATTGTTTTTACGCCATTTA
>CAYMWO010000172.1:0-6609 GCA_964393905.1 uncultured Bdellovibrionales bacterium
AGGAGTCACTCGCGGGACTGGATCGTTGGAAAGGAATATTGGGGATCCGACATTACAGGATTTTGATTATGAAATCGGCGAGACTTACGCTCGAGTCGAAGTGGATACCGCAGATTCACCGGACTTTCCTACCACCGGCTACTTAGGGCGATTGGAATATAACTCCTCACTAGATGGGCTTGGAGCTGACGCTGAATTTGAAACGCTGAGCGCTGCGGGTTCACTACCAATCACCTTTGATCGGACGACATTTATATTTAGCGGCGAGTTCGCCTCTACTTCTGGCACTAGACCGGTGGAGAGATCGTTTGGTCTTGGCGGTTTCCTCGATATTTCTGGCTTTCAGCAGGGAGCTGTTGTGGCATCCGATTACTTTAAAGGTCGGCTTATTACCTATCATCGGTTCTCCGAGATATCGAACCCGTTATTTGATTTAGGGTTCTTTGGTGGTGCCTCCCTCGAGATTACAAGTGCCTATAGCGACACGCCGACCTTTGGGGATCAAACCGGCATCTTTTCGGGATCTGTCTTTGTAGGAGCAGATACGCCACTGCTTCCGACTTACCTCGCGTTTGGCATCAACGATGAGCATGAAAACTCGCTTTACCTATTAATTGGACGGCTCGGCTTAACCAGCCGCTAGGAGCCAAAGTAGCAGGTTCTCTCGGCGAAATTACACTATGAAAGCGTTACTTCGGTTTTTGACGGGATGTGTGCGTTGGTTACTGTTAGTCGGCGTGACTCTTTATTTATCGGCCGCGATTTATTTCTGTTCGGACCTCTCCATTGAGTGGAGATGTGTCCTGAGCGGCCTAACCTTGGTGTTGGTTTTAGGGATAGCTTTATTGACTGGCGGTTGGCGGCGGAAAATTGCCTTTTCAAGTCCGCTGTTAATTCTGGTCTTAAGCTGGTATCTCTCGCTTAAACCAAAAATGGACGCTCCTTGGGCTCCGGATGTCGCCGTTTTGCCGGCTGTTGAGATTGACGGGGACATTGTTACGATAAAAAACATTCGCAATTTCAACTACCGCAGCGATTCAGACTTTGACATCCGCTACTATGATAAGGTCTTCGACCTAAATCAGATACGCTCCGTTGATCTATTTCTTAGTTACTGGGGAACAACAGATATCGCTCATACAATAATGAGCTTTGGTTTCGCGAATGGAGAACAGGTAGCGATCTCTATTGAAACTCGAAAGGAAGTCGGAGAGGAGTATTCCGCCGTTCAGGGATTTTTTAAAAAGTTCGAACTCGCCTATGTCATCGCCGACGAGCGGGATTTTATTGGGGTAAGAGTCCTTCACCGAAACGAGGATGTCTACCTATACAGACTTAAGCCGGGACCCGAGGAGGCTCGAAAGATATTGCTCGACTATTTAAAAACAGTTGAAAGTCTTGAACATGAGCCGCAGTTTTATAACGCCTTAACTGGTAACTGCACTACGAGTATTCTGCCGCATTTAAAAAGTATTGGAAAAATTGGTTTTAATTGGGCACTGCTTGCCAACGGGCACCTTGACCGCTGGCGCTATGAAGAGGGTGTCTGGGGCTTTGATATTCCATTTGAAGAGTTTCGCCGCCGAAGTCACATCAATGACAAGGTAAAGGCCGCGATCAATTCCCACGACTTTTCCATGCTGATTCGTAAAGGACTGCCCTCGATTAAGTCAGAAACGGCTGGTTAAGGGCCAGTTGAAGTAAATTTTTACTAATTGTGGACAAATACTTAATATCTTCATACACTTCCTCGGCTTTCCCCGGTTTGTGGAGGGCAGATTAAACAATAGACTTTTGAGGTGTCCATGAGGGTTGGTGTGTTTAGTAAACAGTTCCGCGCTCCATTGAGTAGCATTCTATTTCTTACCGCTCTTGTCTCAGGACCTATTGGCTGCGGCGGAGATAAATCCGGAGAGACGGCACCGCAAACCGCTGCCGAAGTCGCAGTTATTAAAGTCGAGCCTCGTAGCCTTTCGTTAAGCGCAGAGTTCGTCGGACAAACCAAAGGCGCAGTTGACGCCGATGTCCGTGCACGGGTTGAAGGTGTCATTACTAAAATTCATTTTAAAGAGGGCACGCAGATTAAAGAGGGAGATCCCCTCTACGATATAGATCCGAAACCGTTCGAAGCGAAAGTTTCTGAGGCGAAAGCTAAACTTGCTGAGGCCGAGACGCGGTTAGTTAAGGCGCAGTCCGATCTTAAGCGCATTCGTCCATTAGCGGAGATGCAGGCCGTGAGCCAACGTGATTTAGACGGGGCGGTTGCTGCTGAAGGTGTTGCTCAAGGAGGAGTTGATGCCGCTAAAGCTGGGGTGGAATCTGCTCAAATTGAACTCGGCTATACTAAAATTATGGCCCCAGTTAGTGGGCTAATCGGGCTTACTAAAGCTCGGGTTGGAGAGTTTGTCGGGCGTGCGCCGAATGTTGTGCTGTTAAACACGGTCTCCCAGCTCGACCCAATTCATGTCCGATTTACAGTGACTGAGAAGGATTATCTATATTTTGCTCGTCTCCAGCAGAAAAACACCGATGCCGCGGGGAATAAACCGCCTCCTAGAGTGTTGGAACTGATTCTGGCTGACGGCTCGGTTCACCCGAAAACTGGAAAAGTTGTTTCCGTCGACTCGCAAATCGATCCCTCCACGGGCTCCCTTGCTGCTGAAGCCGAGTTTCCTAATCCAGGTTTGGTAATTCGACCGGGACAGTTTGCCAAGGTTCGGACGGTAAAAGAGACGCTAGAGAACGCGTTTGTAATCCCTAAACGATCTGTGCGTGAGTTGCAGGGCATGATGCAACTCCTGGTGGTCGGCCCGGACCAGACAGTGGCTTTAAAGACAGTCACGTTAGGGGCCGAGGTCGGAGGTGATGTCGTGGTAACCGAGGGGCTAAGCGCGGGAGACCTAGTTATTGCTGATCCACAAGGAAAGCTACAGAGTGGAACTAAGGTGACTCCCAAGATAATAGAAAATGCCGCGAAATAGCTGCCCCATTTTCCTGAACACTAAAATACCTGAACACCAAGATTACTGAGGATCAAATGTCGGCACCTGCAAACGATTCGCACAAGGAAACTCACGAAAGTTCTGATGTCCCAGACAATTTCTTTGTTCGGCGACCGATTGTAGCTATAGTAATTTCGATCGTGCTGATCATCTTCGGTTTGGTAGCGATGAAAGGCCTGCCAGTGTCGATGTATCCTGAGGTAGTCCCCCCTGAGATTCAGGTTACTTCGACATACACCGGAGCGGACGCGATTGCAGTCGAGCAATCGGTTACGACCCCACTGGAACAGAAAATTAACGGAGTAGAGAACTCAATCTACATGCGTTCAATTAACTCGAACGACGGTGTGAGCTCCATCCGTGTTTCGTTTGAGGTGGGCTCCAACCTCGATATGTCGAACGTTTTGACTCAGAACCGCGTCTCAGAGGGAGAGCCAAGCCTTCCCGAAGAGGTAAAGCGGCTGGGTGTGACGGTAAAGAAGTCCCTCTCCTTTCCGCTGATGTTGGTCACGCTAACTTCACCTAACCAAACCTATGATAGCAATTTTTTAAGTAACTACGCCTTTATTAATGTCGTCGATGAGCTTTCCCGTATTCCAGGTATGGGTCAGGTAACGATGTTCGGCGGTGCGGATTACGCAATGCGCATCTGGATAAACCCGGCACAGCTCTCAAATAGCGATATTACAGTGTCCGAGGTAATTGACGCTCTCCAGTCACAGAACGTGATTGTCCCGGGCGGAAAAATTGGCGGTGCCCCTGCACCAGTCGGAACCGAGTTCACCAATGCGGTTCGTCTGCAAGGTCGACTGCAATCCCCGGAGGAGTTTCTAAATGTTATCATCAAATCTAGGCCGGATGGTTCGACTGTCCGCTTAAAGGATGTGGCTCGGGTCGAGCTCGGCGCTCAGAACTATAACGCCATCGGTCGAAACAACGGGAAAGCCGCTGCGATTATGGCAATTTACCAAATCCCCGGCTCTAACGCGCTAGAAGTAGTGGCAAAGGTTCGAGCTACTATGGATCGGCTGGCTGCCGAGTTCCCGCCAGATATGACTAGCTCGGTCTCTTTAGATACAACCAAGGCCGTAACAGCTGGGATAACAGACATTATTCACACGCTGATTGAGGCGGTAGTGCTAGTCGTGCTGGTGGTTTTTATTTTCCTCCAGAACTTTCGAGCTACGTTGATTCCAATTCTCACCGTTCCGGTTTCACTAATTGCGACTTTCGCCGTCTTCCCTATGCTAGGGTTTAGTATTAATACCCTTTCATTGTTGGGGCTGGTGTTGGCCATCGGTATCGTAGTGGATGATGCGATTGTGGTGGTGGAAGCGGTGATGCACCATATGGAACATGGTAAAACTGCACGCCAGGCTACTAACTTGGCGATGCGTGAGGTTGGTGGTCCGGTAATTGCCATCGCCTTGATTCTTTCGGCCGTGTTTTTACCGGTGGTGTTCATGGGGGGTATCACCGGGCGCTTTTATGAGCAGTTTGCCGTGACCATCGCCATCTCTGTTCTGTTTTCCGCTTTTAGTGCACTTACGCTAAGTCCGGCTTTGTGTTCAATACTCCTAAAGCCTGCGACGCCAGGCTCCGGTGGGTTACTAGCCCCGTTCTTTCGTGGCTTTAACCGGATTTTTGATCGTGTCACAGGGAGCTATGTTACCGGTGCCGGATTCTTCGCGCGAAAGACTTTGCGGCTGATAGTCGTTTTTGCAGCGATTATTGTGGGAATTGTCTTTTCAGGAAAAGCACTTCCTGCAGGATTTATTCCGGAAGAGGACCAAGGATATATTTTGGCCTCCGTTCAGCTCCCCGACGCCTCTTCAATTGAGCGCACAGACGCCATCACCAAACAGGCCGAGCGCATTTTGCTTGAGACTCCGGGAATCGAATCTGTCTCGACCGTTACGGGGTACAGCATGTTGTCGGGCGCCTATGCGACAAATACGGGCTTTCTTTTTATAACACTTAAACCCTGGGAGGAACGCAAGGCCCCTGAGCTTCACGCCTTTAAGCTTATCCAGGCTCTGAATAAGCGGTTTACTCAGGAGATTCAAGGCGCGATGGCCTTTAGCTTCGGCCCGCCAGCGATTCCGGGATTAGGAACTGGATCGGGCTTTAGTATGATGATTCAGGATCGCGCCGGTAAAACTCCCGAATTTCTGGAAGAGACTGTCGTGAAATTTATGGAGGCTGCACGCGCGCGGCCGGAGATTGGGCGAGTCTCAAAGGTATTTAGCGCCTCGGTGCCGCAAATTTACGTAGATGTTGATCGCGAAAAGGCGCTTAAGCAGGGGGTGCCGCTCAAACAGCTGACTCAGACTTTAGGAGCATTTCTTGGCGGCGCTTATATAAACGACTTCAACCGCTTCGGCCGTCTGTATAAAATCTACTTGCAAGCTGAACCTGAGAATCGGGACAATATCGACGACCTGCAGCAGTTCTATGTAAGAAACGCCACCGGTGGGATGGTCTCACTAGGGACTCTTGTCAGCTCCAAAAAAATTAAGGGACCAGAGTTTACCAATCGTTTTAATCTGTATCGGGCAGTGGAACTGACGGGCGTTCCCGCTGCGGGCTACAGCTCGGGGCAAGCGCTGGCGGCGCTTGAAGCTGTAGCTAAGGAGGTTCTCCCGGCTGGGGTGGGCTATGATTGGAACGCGCTTTCTTACCAAGAGAAGAAGGCCCCGGCTAGTGCAGGGTTTTTTATCTTAGGGGTCGTTTTCGTATTCCTAATTTTAGCCGCGCAGTATGAGAGTTGGGCTCTGCCTTTTAGCGTACTGGTGGGCACTCCGTTTGCCATTTTGGGCGCACTCGGTGGGTTGTGGCTCGGCCGGGTATTATTAGGTGACTCGTATCTCAATAATATTTTCGCGCAGATTGGAATTTTGACCCTTGTGGGTCTCGCGGCGAAGAATGCGATTTTAATTGTGGAGTTTGCTAGAACTGAATTGCACGCCGGGAAGCCGCTTCTGGAAGCTGCCCTAGGGGCGGCAAAGTTGCGCTTTCGCCCAATCCTCATGACCGCCTTTGCCTTTATCCTCGGAGTCGTGCCGCTCGTGCGGGCTAGCGGTTCAGGGGCTGAGGGGCGAAAGGTAATGGGACTGGCTGTTTTTAGCGGCATGTTAGTAGCGACAATACTTGGGGTATTGCTCGTTCCAGCGCTGTTTGTAATTGTCGAGAAGATTGCGGGTGGCAAAAAGAAAAGTGGAGAAGCTTTATGATGAACGGTTCACGAGATGTTCTGCGTGCCGCTAGAATCCCCAGAGTTTGCCTGGCTTCAGTTGTATTGATTGGGCTTAGCTCATGTTCCCTCGCCCCAAATTTTGATCTGGCAAAGGACGCTGAAATTCCCCTAACTGAAAGCTACTCGGGGAACTTGCCCTCTGGGGATTCCGTAGCCAATACCCCTTGGTGGGAGTTGTTTAAGGATCAGGAGCTGGAGCAACTTATACGAGGAACCCTACAAGAGAACCGCACCTTGAAGGTTAGTAGCGCTCAGATTGCCGAAGCGCGGGCCCTGGTGACTTTTGTGCGGGCCGAACAGTTTCCATTTCTTGATTTGAACGCTTCGGCGCAGCGTGCTGACTTTGGAAAC
>CAYMWO010000173.1:0-6568 GCA_964393905.1 uncultured Bdellovibrionales bacterium
GATTATGTCCACCGACAGGAACTAAAGTACCTCCAACGAAAGCCATGGTCGCAAGCTTATACACATTGGACAGTTCCCCTAATGTATCAAGCAATAGAACCGGTTTACTAACGGTCGCATCTCCCAGACTACGTCTATTAAAATCAAGTCCGGCTTTAGACAGTGTCTTCTCTACCTCGTTAAATCTTTCGGGATGCCTAGGAGCAATTACCAATTGCAACTTTGGGAATTTATTTCGTGCTTGAACATATGCCGATATAACCATTTCATCTTCAATAGGACGAACACTGCCAGCGACAACAATTGGAGCGGATAGCGATAGACCGAGAGAGCGAGACAATGGTTCGCTTTCAATTTCAACTCTCCTCTCGGCGGTGTATTTCGTTGAGCCCGATACGACTATTCTATCAGGCGCAACTCCTAACCCTCTAAATCTCTCAGCATCAAGCGAGCTTTGCGCAAGCACCTTATTTATTCCCCCAAGGAACGGCCGCAACAGGAATTTCGCAATTCTGTATCTCGGGAATGTGCGATCTGATATTCGAGCATTAATGAGCATCACAGGAACCCCAGCGCGCTCTAGCGACGTTAGGAACCCTGGCCAAATCTCGGTTTCAGCAATTACAACAACTCTGGGGCGTATCGCCTCTATTATCTTTCTCGATATTGCAGGGTGATCAAACGGAAAGAGTAGTTGCGCTGTCCCTAACTCCCTTTCGCGCGCAGCATTTCTCCCAGTTAGAGAGGTCGTTGTCACAAACAGCTCTGTAGCGGGAAATTCCTCTCTGAGAAATTGAACTAACGGATACAAGCCTGTTAATTCTCCGACAGAAGCCGCATGAAGCCAAATTGGACCGCGTCCTGACTGCGCAAATCGAAGGCTACTTATAAAACTGGTCCACCCACCTTTGCCTAAGCGTTCTCGTAATGAGAGTGCAAATTCTTTGTCCCATAATCCTCGAAAGGCATAAAAGGGAAAGATAAGCACTGTTAAAAGCGAATAAGTTGCTCTCAATATGGGGCTACTTAAGACGGCACTATCTATGGGGGAGACTCGAAACATCTAAGAATTTACCCTTTATGAATAATCCATGCTATGCAGCAGGAGGTGTTACCTCACGCGACTGAGCACCAACTTCTTGATCATGAAACTGAATTCTATATAGCTTAGCGTACTCACCACCCCGCTGTAGCAGTGCCTCATGCCCCCCCAGCTCCACCACATGCCCCCGAACCAAGACTGCAATCTTGTCCGCACGCCGGATTGTGGCCAGACGATGAGCAATTACCAATACTGTGCGGTGTTCCATTAAGCGGTCGATCGCGCTCTGAACCAACTTTTCCGATTCACTATCTAGCGCTGCTGTCGCCTCGTCTAAGATTAAAACTGGTGCATTTTTCAATAGCGCTCGAGCGATTGCCAATCTAGAACGCTCCCCGCCTGATACCCGAAAGCCCTGCTCTCCGATGATCGTTTGATATCCATGCGGTAGGCGAGAAATAAATTCATGTGCGTTTGCTGCTTTTGCTGCATCAATCACTTCAGTTTCAGTCGCATTGGGCTTACCGTAAGCAATATTCTGCAAAATTGTATCGTTAAACAAAAATGTGTGTTGATTAACAACAGAAATCGCCGAACGCAGCGAATGAAGTGTGTAATCGCGAATGTCACGCCCATCGATAAGGATTTTACCCGCGGTGACATCATAAAATCGCGGTAGAAGATTAACTAATGTAGATTTTCCACCACCGGACATCCCAACCAAGGCCACTGTTTCTCCTGGTGAAACAGTCAAATTAATATTCTTTAATGTCCAATGCTCCTCGGTAACACCCGTGGATGATGTTATAACCTCCAATTGAGTATCTAACGGAATCGCCACATTCGCTGAAGAATGATCGGGATAGCGAAAACTTACTTGCGAGAACTCAATTGCCGGCGTTCTATTAGTGAGCTCGACAGCTCCCGGACGCTCAGTAATTTCAACTTCTGTATCAAGCAGTTCAAATACCCTCTCGGCCGCAGCTACACCATTTTGCAATATATTATTAACCCGCCCGATCTTCTTAAGCGGGTCATAGAGCAGAAACATGGCGGTAATAAATGCGATAAACTCTCCTTGAGTTCTCACTCCGCTAATTACACTTAATCCCCCGTAGAGAATGACTCCGGCAATCGCTATGCTCGCCAAGACCTCATTGGTAGGTCCGGATAGCGCGCCATATTTTTCGGCTCGATTAAAAGTCTCGCTTAGGCTCTCATTTTCTCTCTCAAAGCGTGCCTGTTCATAGTCCTCTCTACAAAAAGCTTGTACCACACGGTGTCCGACTATCGTTTCCTGAAGTGTTCCCGTCAGGCCGCCAAATTGATTCTGACCGACTCGACTAAGCCGTCGCACTTTTTTTCCAAACTTAATTATTGGATAAAGGCCGAGGGGAAAGCCGATAAATGCTACCAATGCTAATGTCGGATCTAAATATAGGGCAGCGCCCAAAAGCGAGATAACCCTCACAGAGTCGCGTAGCACAGCGGAAACCGCATCTGTTAGGGCTGTACGAACCAACAATGTGTCATTTGTCATCCTAGCAATTAGCGCACCTGTGCTATGTCGGGAGAAAAAGCTTGAACTTAATGCCAGTAGCTTCGCGTTAATCTGATTTCTAAGGTCGCGGATTATATTTAATCCAACCGTAGCGGTCAGATATTGCTGGAGGAATCCAAAAACCCCGCGTACAATCGAGAAGCCAATTAGAAAGACAAGAAGTATCCAGAGCATTTCCCTTTTCTGCGCGCCGAAAATATCATCAAGCACGCTTTTAATTAGAAAAGGCACCACTCCTTCAGTCATGCCATAAACAACCATTGCTAAAATTGCGAAGGCGAAACGAAGGCGATAAGCTCCCAAATAGCTAAAGAGTCTTCGATAGGTTCCACGCTTATCCGGATTCGCAACAGTCATATGCTGCATACTAATTAAGCCCTTGCTTCTGAAAAATAAGCTGTTCGGCAATCCTAGCGGCGCGCCCGCCTGCCGTTAAGCCGTCTGATGAAGGTAACGACAGCCTCTCTCGCACCACTCCTAGGCGTTCTCTCACTGTTGCCCGGAGCGCTTCATCGCCCAAATAACGTTCCAGCTCCTCGGAGATTCGTTCACCCGTAACCTCATCCTGTAACAATTCGGGCACAACCCTCTCAGCCGCAATCAAGTTTGCCATGGCTACATAACGGACCCCGGTTACGAGTAGCCGAGCCAAGCGATATGTTAGAGGGGCCAATTTATAAATCACTACAAAGGGTATTCTGGCTAAAGCTGCTTCCACAGTGGCCGTGCCAGAAGCTACAACCGCGACATCTGCGACACTCAAAAGCTGTGAAGCCTGGCCGTGTATCAACACAATCCCCTTTCGAGCTCCTACCTGCTTCTGAAACCAGGAGATCGGCAATGCCTGGGCTACAGGTATGGCCGCCTGGATTCCGGGACGCGATATCTGAAGACGATCAAACGCTTCCAACATTGGTCCTAGGAGTCGTTCAATTTCAGAGTGTCGGCTCCCTGGTAACAAAGCAACAACCGGGCGCTCAGGGGACAGCCCAATTGAGCGGACAAATCTTTCACGTCCAATTAAATGCTCCGGTCTATCCAGGAAAGGATGCCCAACAAATTACGCAGCGACCCCGCGCTCCTGGTAATATGATTCTTCAAACGGAAATATGGCAGCAACCCGGTCAACGTATTTCTTGATCTGCTTTATTCTGCCAGGTCTCCATGCCCAGAGCTGGGGGGATATAAAATAAAGAACCTTAGCTCCGCGTTTGTGCATAGCTTTTGCCATTCTTAAATTAAAGTCCGGAAAATCAACGAGAATAACCAAGTCTGGATTCTCTAAGTCCGCACGCTGCCGGAGGACCCGGAACGCTCTTAAGAGCTTTTTAATACTTCCGCCCAATTCCATAACACCCATGACGGAGGCGGTGGTTTCCGAATCTATAACAGTATCTACCCCACACTCTCGCAGGCGAGATCCCCCCATGCCAAAAAATCTACCGCCAGGAAGTCGCAATTTTAGCGCAGTGACAAGACTCGCCGCGTGCTGATCACTTGAGGCTTCACCAGCAACAATCATGACATTGTAGGATTTTCCCTGAGCGAATCGTTGAGCCTCTTCGGCATATTTCTTGGCTGCCGTAGTCAAGGTGGATACTCCTATGAGCGACCGGAAATTTCTTCGGCCGCTTTCCGCCGAGGAGGATTGTTATCTACGGAAACGTAGTGGGCCATCTTGGCGGCGCTCTCTCGAATAGCTTGATGTATCCGCTCCGCAAGCTCAAGTGCTTTAACCCCATCCTCCCCACTTACTACCGGCATTTCCCGGGTCTCACAGGAATTAACAAATGACTCTATCTCATCAAATAGAGCATCTCGTTCTTCAACATCTTGCTCAAAAACCTTAATTTCAGGAAGCATACCTGGGGCTTTTGCTTCTTCCTTTCGGTAGGCCTTCAGTTTTTTCTTTTCATAATCGAGGAAGATGTAGAGGTTAGGCTGAAAAACGCGAATCGAGCGTTCAGATTTGAAAGCTGCCCGACTGGCGGTAACATTTGCAACGGCCCCACTGGCAAAGGTTAAGCGAACATTTGCAATATCAACTGTCTGCGTAAGAACGGGCACCCCAACGGCATCAACCTGCACGAGAGGCGCTCCAACAAGATGTGAAATTATATCGATATCGTGAATCATTAGATCAAGAACAACGTCAACATCAGCACCTCTTCCTGAAAATGGGCTAATGCGACGGGCCTCGAAAAATGCGGGTTTCTCTATTAATCCCTTCATCGCACGAAAGGCTGGGTTAAATCGCTCCAAGTGTCCAACTTGGAGCACGCGCTTATGTTTTTTCGCGAGAGCGATAAGCTTATGTGCCTCTTCGACTTTGACCGTTATCGGCTTTTCGACCAGTACATCAAAACCATTTTCTAAAAGCCAAGACGCTACCTCAAAATGAGTTGAGGTACTTGATACAACGCTGACACATTTAACACCAAGGCCGACAAGCTTCTTATAATCGGTAAGCGCTAAACATCCACACTCCTCCGCGACCTTTTGCGCGCGATCGGAATTAGTGTCGACAACCGCGACTAGCTCAGCAGAATCTGACTTCGAATACTTCTGTGCGTGGAATCTACCTAAATAGCCAACGCCTACTACAGCTGTTTTGATCACTCCTTGTACATCTCCCCTGGCTAGCCTTTGGAACTTTTAACTCGTTAAATCCTTAGGGAATTTACATGAAAACCCCACTAATTGGAACGGAGGGCTTATTCTTATCAATAAATCTATCGTATTAACAGAAGCTTAGCTCCAATTATTAACAATTCCATTGATTGCTAGTTCCGTCTAAGTGAACTAAGTGCACTGGAGAAAGTCGCCGCATTCTGGGAGAGAATATAGTGAAAAAAGGTATCAGAATTTTTGTTGGGCTAATTTTGGCTTGTGGCGCTGCCGTTTCTCTTTTGATTTTTTACCTTAATCCGATTATCGCGAATCTTCGACCGCAGATCACCTTACTTCTCTCCAATGCAATCGGCCAGCAGGTCAAACTTGGAGAGATTAGCGCACGATTATTTCCGAGCGTCGCTATTGAGGTTTCGGACATAAGATTGCCGACAGAAACTAAAGAGAATCAGTTATCCATTCAACGAATCGCTCTTGATACCAGCCTTTCGGGACTTCTATACGGAAAAGTTGTTGTCAATAGGATCTCCATCTCTGGCGGCCAGGCAACTATTGTCAGAGAAATTGATGGCGCAATTACATTAGCTGGCATTGCATCCTCAAAGATCAAAAACGGGGCGGTCTCTCGGGAAGCTTCACTCGAAACGAAAGTGTCAGAATCACCTAAAGTCCCCGCAAACTCCCCTGACTTCGACTCTTTGAAAGTGCAAATTAGCGAACTTGCTCTCGATCATTTCAATCTAACTTTCATCGATAAAAAGGCCCCCCAAATGGCCAGGTTTTTGGTTTCAGATCTAAGCGGGTTGATGTTAGGGATTAATAATAAACAGATTTCAAATGTAAGCCTCCGTGGAAGTGTGTTGGGAGGAACAAAAGATAATTTCTCATTTACAGGTGGAATATCCCTATCCGAGTCCTCCTCAATAATGAATCCCAAGATTAACGGGAGCGTAAAGATAGTTGGAATTAATGTAAATGAATTAGCTCAACTTCTCGTGTCGTATGGGATGAAGCTCGAAGGGAAATCATTTGGCGAGAGCCTAGAACTAGGAGTTAATTTAAACTCAACCACTGAGCAGATAATTGCAGATTTAAAACTCACCCTTACTCCAAATCCTAATGGTCTAGAGCAGATCTCAAGCAAAATTCTTTTCGACGGGCACTCAGTCGAGGTTAGGGATGCTAACATAACTTTGGGTGGCCAAAAGCTCGACCTAGTGGGTCGAATCGAATCACTTGATAGGCCGGAAATCACCGGCACTTTAAGCGGTGAAACATTCAATGCGACGGAATTATTAAACGCCTTGGGCTTTGGAGACGAGAAGTTAAGGCCG
>CAYMWO010000174.1:0-6523 GCA_964393905.1 uncultured Bdellovibrionales bacterium
CTTGGAGATTCGGTAATCCCAGCCTCTCAACCACACGCACTTTGGGAACATTGGGATAGACCGCTCATCCACTGGTTTAGCGGGGACCATTTCGGTCAGTTATCAGAAGAGACCGCTTTCAATGAGGTCCACCGCTTCTTACGCACTCTCCGACTAGCGCGGAAAGATCTGCTAGAAATCAAAGAATCCTAAAGATCCCTCGATTCGCCCTTTAAAAGCCCTGAGTAGCCCTTTCTAGACCTTTTCAGACGTTGTCTATTAGGGGTATCTTCGGTAAACATTCACATACTATTAATCAGTACTTATTGGGTGATACCGCTTTCATGTCTGATTTGACACCTGACGACCTAGATGAACAGTCCCGCATCCGATTTGAGAAGCTCGCTAAGCTTCGAGAACGTGGCTATCCATTCCCAAATGACACGGCAGTAAACGCCACAACTCAGGACGTTAAACGTCTAGTGGAAAGCGAAAACGCCATTCCCGAGGACTCTCGCAGTAGAATCACTATTGCCGGACGAATTATGGCCTTTCGTCTAATGGGAAAAGCTGCGTTTTGTTCTATTCAAGATCGGGCAGGTAGAATTCAAATCTATGTAAAGAAGGACGAAATCGGAGAAGATGAATTCTCTGAGTTCAAGTCATTTGACCTTGGGGATATAGTTGAGACATCGGGTTATCCCTTTACTACTAAGACCGGTGAGCCCAGTTTGCATGTAACTGGTATTCGTTTATTAACCAAGTGCTTGCACCCCCTCCCAGAAAAGTGGCACGGGCTTACTGACGTTGAGGTCCGTTACCGTCAACGATATTTGGATTTGATTGTAAATCCTGATGTACAACGTACTTTCCAAATGCGGGCGAAGATAATCTCCACAATCCGGAAGTTCCTCGATGAACGGGATTACCTGGAGGTTGAAACCCCCGCGATGACAGCAATTGCCAGTGGTGCTACTGCCCGGCCGTTTCTCACGCACCATAACACCCTGGACATGAAGCTTAATATGCGAATCGCCCTCGAACTCCCGCTTAAACGCCTAGTCGTAGGTGGGATTGAACGGGTTTACGAAATTGGGCGAGTATTTAGAAATGAGGGAATCTCGACGGAGCACAATCCGGAATTCACAATGATTGAGTTCTATCAAGCCTATGCCACGTATGAAGACCTAATGGAGCTTACCGAAGAGCTCTTCTTACGTCTTTGTGATGACGTGGTCGGCTCGCGCAAGGTTGAATTTAAGGGAATGACAATCGATTTTGAAAAGCCTTGGGCGCGCTACACAATGCTCGAAGCGATTCACATTATCGGTGAGGTATCGCGAGATTTTGATTTAAATACTTTATCAGGAGTACACGCCGCCGCTAGCAGTCTGGGCTTTGAGGATGTGTGTGATATTACTGACTACGGCATCGGGCTCTACGAAATCTTCGATCGACACGTTGAATCTAAAATTATTAACCCCACATTTATCACCCAGCATCCTTTCTCTATCTCCCCACTGTCTCGGCCGAACCTTGCAGATCCCCGGTTCACAGACAGATTTGAACTGATGATTGCGGGAATGGAGTTGGCAAATGCCTTCTCAGAACTTAACGATCCTGAGGATCAGCGTGCTCGATTTGAGGCGCAAGCCCGGGCTAAGGCCGCAGGAGACCACGAAGCAATGGGCATGGATGAAGACTATGTAAGATCCTTGGAATACGGATTACCTCCTACAGCGGGTGAAGGTATCGGAATTGACCGCCTGACGATGCTTCTTACAGGACAGGCCAGTATTCGTGATGTTATTCTCTTTCCCTTAATGAGGCCCGAAGACGTTAAGCCCGAGGAAGGAGAAGACTCCGAGTAATGCTTAAACAATTTCTCTCAGGCTTTGAGCCTTTTATCGCCACCCGTTACTTAAAGAGTAGGCGGAAAGAGGTGTTCATCTCTATCATCACGGTAATTTCAGTTATCGGTGTCGCGGTCAGCGTGATGGTGTTGGATATTGTGCTTTCCGTAATGACCGGATTTGAAGCTGAGTTAAAAACTAAACTCCTCGATGCTAATGCTCACGTAATAGTGAGAGAGTATGGCAGAGATATTGAGCGCTGGAGTGAGGTAACTGACAAAATCATGAAGGTTCCTGGGGTTGTTGCTGCATATCCCTATACCTATTCTCAAGCATTACTATCGACCCCTCAAGGTGCTCAGGGAATTCTAATCCGCGGAATTCCCGAAACGCCGGTTACTCTGGGTAAGCTCAATAAAACAATGGAAGAGGGGATTTCCGCCGCACAGCTTTTTACTCCCGCAATGGTGGACGTGACCCGACCGGACAACTCGATTGATCAGGTACAACTACCACCGATTATTCTTGGCCGCGCACTGAGAAACCGCTTAGCGCTCATTCCTGGGAATCCATTGACTTTGTTTTCTCCTCAGATGAGCTCCTCCCCTCAGGGAATGATTCCCAAACTTAAGAGGTTTGTTTTCGTTGGAAGTTATAGTTCGGGATTGATGGAGTACGAAAGTGGGCTTGGATACATGTCTCTTACCGATGCGCAGAATTTTTTTGGACTCGGTACGCGGGTGACGGGGATAGAGGTTCAAGTTGCTGACCTTAATCAGGCCGCAGATATTGCATCACTTATTGTGCAAAAGCTTGGGGGACCGGAAAGTAATTTTTACGCAACCGACTGGACCCAGCCTAATAAACCGCTATGGGATGCAATCAAGCTAGAAAAGCGCGTCTACTTTATTGTGTTGCTGCTGTTAATTCTTGTCGCCAGTTTTTCGATCATCAGCACGCTTGTGATGATTGTAATGGAGAAAAGTAAAGATATAGCCATACTGAAATCTATGGGAGCCTCTGATCGCAGCGTGCTGAAGATTTTCCTCTTACAAGGAATGATTATCGGTGCCGCAGGAACCGTCTTGGGAACCATTATGGGATATCTTGGGGCTTTGGGATTGCGGGAATTTGGTTTTAAAATTGATAAGACAGTGTTTTCATTAGATCGAGTTCCAGTCCATTTAATCCCGGCAAATTTTATTGTCGTAGCCATTGCGGGATTTATTATTACGGCTCTTGCCGGAATTTATCCCGCGCGGAGAGCGGCAAAGCTTAATCCTGCTTCGGCCTTGAGGTTTGACTGATGCAGGTTGAAGCTAGAAATCTGTGCATGAGTTTTGATGATGCCGGCAGAAAGGTTGATGTGTTTAAAGACCTCAACCTTAAGGTTGAGACAGGAACCTCAATCGCAATCGTCGGGGAGTCGGGGGTAGGCAAGACAACCCTTCTCTATCTGATTGGAGGACTTGAACAGCCCGTCAGCGGGGAGGTCCTGATCGGGGGAGGTAGTCTCACTGAACTTCAGCGCTCAGGTAATGACGTGGCGGCGTT
This sequence comes from uncultured Bdellovibrionales bacterium, assembly GCA_964393905.1. GTDB lineage: Bacteria > Bdellovibrionota_C > UBA2361 > SZUA-149 > CAYMWO01 > CAYMWO01. The sequence continues at coordinate 3,387 of CAYMWO010000174.1, forward strand.
TAGGGGTAAAAATATCGGGTTTGTTTTCCAGTCTCCCCACCTGTTTCCGGAATTTGATGCTGTGGAAAACGTCTCTATGCCGTTGCTTATTCAAGGTGTTTCTAAGGAAGTTGCGGAAGTTCGAGCAACTGACCTTTTAAAACGCGTCGGTCTAGGCCACCGCCTCACTCACCGGCCTGGAGCGTTGAGCGGTGGTGAGCAGCAGAGAGTGGCGCTTGCCCGGGCCTTAAGTGGGAAGCCTGGGGTAATTCTCGCAGACGAACCCACAGGGAACTTGGACCACCTTACGGGGAGCAAAGTAAGCGATCTCCTCTTAGAAATGCATAGGGAAGAGGGAATTACCTTAATTGTAGTCACTCATTCTAAAGAGCTGGCTATGACCATGGGACGCACAGTAGAGCTAACACCAAACGGTTTTTTAGAAAAAGCTTGAGAACTTGCGGAAATTTTTCTAATTCCTTCATGAGCTTCCTTAAAGTAATAGAAAGTGGGGTTGGGGGATACAGAGGCCCAAATCAGAACCAAACTCAAACGAGAAAACGTAAAAGAGACAAATTGAACATTCGACTAACTTCATACCTCATTGGGCTCCTACTTTTGCTTTTTTTATATCCGCATGCTGCGACTGCGCAGGTCACCATTGACGGTGTGCGCATTGAAGGCAATCGACTTGTTGAAGCAGACACAATTTTAATGCAGGTCACGGCCAAGGCTGGTGAAAAGTTTGAAAAAGCCAAGGTAGAGAAAGATGTGAAAGAGATTTACCGCACAGGATTTTTCGATCAGGTTCTAGTGAAGCTCGAAGAGCACGGAACCCGAGGACAATTGATTTTTCAGGTCACCGAAAAGCCAGCAATTCGAAATGTTTCACTGCAAGGGAATGAGGAGGTTGATAGCGAAACCCTTAAGGAGAAATTAAATCTGACCTTTAGACGTTTCCTCGACCGCGCCAAGATTCAGGCTAGTATCGAAGAAGCCAAAAAATATTATGAGAGCCAGGGTCTTTACGATACGGAGATCTCTTTTCTTGTAGACGAAGCCGAAGAGAACCAGGTGGATCTGACTTTCGTTATTAAGGAAGGAGAGAAGAAGGTAATTCGCGAGATTGTATTTGAGGGCAATCACGATATTGACTCCGATGATTTGGAAGAAACCATCCAGACAAGCACACATAAATGGTGGAGTTCTTGGCTCACCGGAAGTGGTATCGTCAAGCAGGAGCAGCTAGAGGCTGACACTAAGGAATTAAGTCGGTTTTATCTCAATCACGGTTACTTAGACATCAGAGTTACAGAGCCTACAATTGAAACCATCGAAGATGGATTGAAATTAACTTACAAAGTTGAAGAGGGTAAGGTTTATACCATCGGGCAAATCACTGCCTCGGGAACTCTAGTCGAAGACGATCAATCAAAGACGCTAGAGGGTGTTGAATTAAAGAGTGGGGACGTATTCAACTTAGATCAGTTAAGAAAGGACACGTTTGCGGTTACAGAAAAGTTTACTGATGTGGGGTATGCTTTTGCCAACGTCGAACCTGAGTCCAAGCCCGACAAAGAAGCCCAGACTGTCGATTTAAATTTTAAAATCGAGAAGGGTGAACTTGTTGACGTCAATCGAATTAACATCACCGGGAACGCCAAGACCCATGACAACGTCATTCGCCGTTCGCTAACGATTGGGGAGGGTGAGCAATTCTCAAGTTCAAAAATCCGCCGGAGTCAAGAATTGGTTCAGCGACTGGGTTATTTTGATGAAGTCACCGTAACGCCGAATCAAACCGGGGTGCAAAATCAGGTGGATATAGATGTAGCTGTTCGAGAGGGGCAAACTGGGACTTTTAGCGTGGGCGCTGGAGTAAGTTCTGGAGAGGGGTTTATATTTACTTCAAAGGTGTCTGAAACAAATCTCTTTGGAACAGGGGATTCTTTATCTTTAAATGTCGACACCGGCTCGCAAAATGAAAATTACGTTCTATCCTTTAACAATCCTCGAGTTGATGACTCGCGGCTCTCTCTGGGCACAAACCTGCTCTCAGTTAAGCGTGAATTTGATGACTTCAACAGACATCAGGATGGGGGATCCGTATCTTTTGGTTACCCCTTCCCATTCCTCGGGGAGGAGTTCGAGGAAGATCTCCGTTTTGGCTTAGAGTATGAATTTCTTAAGGTTAAAATTGATAATGTTGATGTTAATGCACCTACATTAATTAAGAATGAGGAGGGGACTTCAACCAGTTCGAGCGTCACTCCATCTGTGACCTATAATACTATCGACAATCCACTTGATCCTACAAAGGGACTGCGTGAGCAGTTAAGCACGGAGGTCGCTGGGCTCGGAGGGGATGAAGAGTTCTGGTTGTTACAAGCGAGCAGCACCCTTTATTATCCGATGTTTGATACCCCCTTTGGGCCAATTACATTTTCACAACGTACCCGGTTGGGTTATGGCGAGACATTCAACGATGATGACTTCCCTCTATTTCGTAGATTCTTTCCCGGTGGAATCAATTCCGTGCGCGGATACGAATCTAGGGAGCTTGGCCCCAAGGACGAACAGGGTAATGAATATGGTGGTAGCAAACAGTTAATTCTAAACTTTGAAACAATTTTCCCTGTATTCCCTAGTCTAAGATTACAAGGTGTGGCCTTTTACGACGTTGGTAATGCTTTTGATGATAATCAGGGAATTGAAATCAGCGAGCTTAAGCAGGCTGTTGGGTTTGGATTTAGATGGAGATCTCCGATTGCCCCGATTCGGGTGGAATTCGGTTTCCCTCTAGATAAGGAAGAAGGCGATAAGTCTATGGTAACGAACTTCTCCTTTGGTTCGCCACTATAGAGCAGCTACTGCAGAAAATCCTATTTGTTTGCCTTTTTTTGCGAGTAATCTTATATACTTCAGGTCGTTTATTGCGCGGCAATGCATTTTTCAATTTTTCGTGATTCGTTTGTTTAAACAATGTTATTTGGGGATGTTATGAAATCAAAAGTTTCGTTGGCAGTTATCTTACTAGGGCTATTTGGGCTTGCTGCAGTCTCTCTTCCAGGACAGGCTTTTGCAGCTCCAGAACTTCGTGTCGGATATGTTGATCTACAGAAGGCCTTAACAAATTCAAAGTTGGGCTCAGCTGCACA
>CAYMWO010000175.1:0-6449 GCA_964393905.1 uncultured Bdellovibrionales bacterium
TTAAGTAGTAGCGAAATTTCCCCTCTGGATTAATTTCAGATTCTGGTTATAATCCCCGCTGTTCTTTTCTGCGCCACATATGGGATTCCTGTAACAGTTACGGTTTTCGAGGGGAGTGGTTTAAGGTCCGCCGTTATCGCGGCATGCTTTAGACCACTCCCTTTCAGGGTGTGTTTCGTCCAATTTTCCATTCCCGTGGTTTTCTCCTGGAGGGCACTCACGATGCTCCGTCACATTCCCGTGCTTCTTCTCTCGCTACTTGCTGGCTGCGCCTCGCGCACCGCACTTCGTGGAGGTGACAGCAGCGTCCCTCCGCCGGCCAAGACCAAGGGTCCGTCCGAGCATCTGCTGGCGCTCCAGAGGCAGATGGTCGCCAAGGAGGCCGCCTATCACGAGGCTGTCGCCAAGCTGCTAGACGATGTGCCGAAGCTTGCAGCTGACAAGGTGCTCGTCTCGGCGCTCGATGCGCTCATCGGTCAGGAGTACTGGCAGAAGGAGCTGCACGCTCTGATCGAGGGCTCTACGTCCGTAAGGAAGTTGCTCAACGGGCCGAACGCGGAGCGCTTCGCCCTTCGGCAGGAGGTTTCGCGCTGGGTGGGTTCGACGGCGAACCTCGCCACCTTCGTCCAAGCGGACCTCGAAGAGCATCCCGAGACCGCTGATGGTCAGAGCCGTGCGGGCCTCTTCCTCGATGCCGTGGGGATCAAGCTCATCGCGCTCCTTCCCCTTCAGCAGAAGTGGGATGCCTTGGGAGAGGCGTACACCACGCTGCAAGACGCTCAGCGCGACTTCGGTATGCAGCTCGCCTTCGAGGGGCTGACTGAAGAGGCGCTAGCCGTGAAGTGAGTTCGGGGAGAATTTCTCCGGGGCGGCATATCGCTTGTGGATATGCCGCCCCGGACGGTTGGGAAAGAGAGAGAAAGGTTTCTAGACTGTTACGGGAAGCCCAATCAATTTTGATAATAGTGAAATTACTAGTGGTGAAACTTCGGTCCGACAGGACGCCCTTTTTCATCGAGCGTATAGATCTGGGTCACAGCGCTCCCGCGACTCATCGGTTGCCATGTGACTTTGATATCCAGCACCGGAGCGCAACGCTCGCAATAGGCATGACGAATTCCAGTCTCGGGGTTGGCCGTGGGGACGAACAGCTCGTCACACTCTTTACAGTGTATTGCTAGCGCTTCGGGCTCTTTTCGCTTGGTGTTCATTGGTTCCTTGTCTCTTGCCAACCGGGAGACTCTACCCTTGTTATGCTGGTAAAGGGTGAGAGTGATGCCGTTATTCCGGCCTGTTAGCGCCCAGGGCTTTATTTATGACCCCCTTTTAGGTTACAGTCCCACGCTGTTATCTAGGTTCTCCTGGTCATTAAAAAATAAACAAAGTTGGGTAGTTAGAGACTTCTACTTTTTCCTTAAGGGTATGGTTACGCCTGAGGAAAAAGTAGAGAGAAGAAAGCTTATGGTTTTTTGCTTTGGGGCTGCGTTCTAGGCTGAAAAGACTCAGCCCAAAACGCAGCCCCAAAGTCGGGGTTATGCTTTTCGTTCCGTTCCGCAACCCCCTGGAGACGTTCCATGCCCCTGCCCGCCGGTTGGAGTTCGAAGCGTAACGGTGGTGCTCTCGAGTTCTCGAGGGTTCCGACCCCCGAGGAGGACAAGCGTCGGCCGGTTCTGAACAAGAAGGACGCCCGCGAGATCGCGGCGGCCTTCATCGAGAAGGTCTTGTTCTGGAAGAACAAGGGGTCGCTGGTGGACAGCGTGGTGCTCGTCCTGACCGGTCTCTTCTCCGAGGAGGGGAGCCGGCTGATGATGGCCTACATGGCCGCGGCCGGTGATCACAACGCCAAGAACCCCACGAAGGTGCCCGACTCCCTTCGGACGGAGGGCACGGCGACTTCGGTCTCCGCCGCTCCCGCGCCGGTCGAGGCTCCTGCCGCTGCCGCTCCGGAGCCGGTGGCTTCGCCGCCTGCCGGGGACACCGATGGGCTCACGCTCCCGAGTGACGTGATCGATCTCGGTGAGGAGACCCCTCCGCCTCCGGCGCCCGAGGTTCCGGCTACGCCCGCGGCGCCGCCGGCCAGTGGCACGAGCGACGTTCTCGAGATCTCGCTCGAGCCCGAGAAGAACTAGCCGCAAGTCGAGGTCGTTCTGGCGGGGCTTTTGGAGGGGTGACCCTTCGAAAGCCCCGCCAGCGGGTCAAGGTAATGTGTCAGGTTCTCCGTAGCGTTTGTGCTTTCTTCTCTTCTACCTTCTCACATTTAACGCTTTTCCCATTAGGGGCCGTTGTAGGCTTTTCAATTCTTCAGGGGAGAGATATTAAAATAATCTTTGTTTTCGTTCTTTGACATTTAAATACGGGAAATGTTTTCCGTTACTGACAGGGAAGGTTCGCAAGTACTTGCGCGGACTTTGTCTGTCAGTGCGGACTTGGCACTGAAAGGTTTTCTTTTTAGGGGCTGACTGGGAAACCAGCGGCTAATGGTAAAACCATGAACTACAAGACTGCAAAGGTTGCTCTCGAGAAGCTCCGAACCCTCTTCGGCTCGCTGACAGCGATAACCGAGGCGACGAAGGTGCAAAACGGCGGCAAGCTCCCGGTGGGAGTTCCGTCATACATGCTCGAGCGCCTTCAGAGCTTCGCGCATATGCTGACCGCCGCTCAGACCTTGGCTCTGCTCGATGCCTTCGACAAGAAGCGGAGAGAGCCGGGCGTCCCTGCGGTAGCGGAGCTTACCACCGAGGAGATTCTCGCCATCACCCTGAAGGGTGACGACTGGCGCCTCCTTCGTACTGCGTTGAACTTCGATTCGAAGTTTCTGAGGGACGGACATGTGGGGGACGGCTCTGTCGAACGGGAAGAGAATGGGGCATTTCGAGAAAGGGTGGAGACAGCTTTAAGAGCTCACCCTTCGAAGACCCCCACGGCTGCGAAGGCTTCTCCTGGAACTGGCCCGGATTCGGGCCGGCGGACGGCAACGACGGCCGAAGTGAACTACGCGATGGCCCAATTCGGAAGCCGGGCAGGGCGGGCAAGGTTGGAGAGGGCTGCGACCCCCGAGTCCACTCCGCTTCCCCCGCCTCCTCCGGTTGTATCCCCTGAGGTCGAGGTTACGCCGACTGGGTCCGGGGTGGCGACGGCTACTACTGACTCGGGCGCCGTGAGCGGCTCAGGCAGCACTCCGGTTCGGGAGTCGGATTCGCAGGCCCGTCTTCCGGAGAACATCGACCGGATTCTTGCTCTCCATACCGCGGCGTCGGTGATCGGCAGCGTGCAGAAGGTGACCGGGCTCGATGACTGTGCTCTGGCTGGGCATCTCCGCATGGCACCCGAGGGTTTGAGATCGATTCGAGATGGTCGGGGAGTCATCGGCCCTTCGGATGCCGAAAAGCTCTACCGGCTCTGCAAGGGCCGCGTTCCTGCGCACCTCTTTCTCAAGCTGGTCGACCCGGAGGAGTGGGAAGGAGCCTTCAAGAAGCTGGATGCGGCTTCAGCGGAGGTGAACGCCGCAGCGAGTTGGTAACGTATGCAATGGACGGCACGCGCTCCGGGGCCAGGGTTCACACCCGCCCCGGAGCGCTGCCACATCGCAATCATTGGGTTAACGCCGAGTCCGCACTCATTCTCTCAAAACCGACCACAATACTATTCAGCGCTAAAATGTCACGCCCTCTCCCGCACCACCCTTAGGCACAGTCGTCGTAGTAGTCGTGCTCATAACCTCGCGAAACTGGTCTCGGATGTTTGTCGTAAAGTTCATCCCGCTCTTTGCCGCCTCTATCCAATCAATATGCTGCGCATACTGGTTGATAAACATACTACAAACCGTAAACACAATCGGCGCGACAAAGGCTGGTAAGAAACCTGATACTTCAATTCCCGGAAGTACCTTAACCAAGATCCAAAAGATCACCCCGTTTACCACAAACAAGGCGAGCGCCTGTGAACTGAAAGTATTCGGAATATAGGAAAAAAGCTGCGTGTCCCAAACCTTGGAATTAACAAAGCCCAGAGCGACAACTGTCCCAAAGGCGCCAAGCGGTCCGCTAACGGTAAGTCGGGGAATTAAAAGCGCCGTCAACATCATCGCAAGTGTTTGCAGCGCCCAGTAGTTGAGGTTTATTACCGAAAGATCAATTGGCACAGGTGGCGCGGATAGCACGAAATAAACTCCCTCAAGAGCTGCAGGCTAAACTTTTATCAGTGTGCATTCTAGTGGGAGAGCCACAAAGGGGGCAAGGGGGATATCGTTCAGCTTTCTAATGACGACCCGGGGAGGAAAAAGTATAACCCGGATATGAACGACGGTATTAAGCGATTCCTGGGTGAGGTCTTTGTAGTAGCTACTTACACCTTGCTATTTTTCCTCATGCGACCTGGAGCTTTTGCTCATTTTTCGGAATGGTATTTCGCCGGAGTCGGTGGGGATCCTGGACTGTATCTTTGGCTGCTTAAGCATAATATCCGAGATGTGCTGACCTTTCCGTCAGCGGGGTTTGACGCCGGAATTTTTTATCCTTTTGGAAATTCGCTGGCCTATACAGACACCTTTATTCTCCCAGCTCTAATTGCCAAGTTCGCCCTCGCCATTGGGGCATCCATGCCCGCCGCGGCAAACTCAACTATATTAGTGGCCAACATCCTCAACGGCTATCTGAGCTATCGTCTCTGTTTTTATTTCACCAACAATCGTTTGGCCTCGTTCTTTGGCGGATTCGTTGTGATGTTCTCCCCCTATGTCACGTCTCAGCTCGGACATGCCCATTTGCAGCCGGTGTTTTTCATTTCGGCGCTGTTTTTATTGTGTTTGAAATTTATTGAGACCCGTTCCGCCGTGAGCGCATTCCTAATCGGGATGACACTTGTCCTTTGCTATTATTGGTCGATAATCTACGTTCTTTTTGGGCTTCTCCTTTGCACATTGACCTTAGCGCTCGGGGGAATCCTTAAATTCCGCACGATTCGTGCTCGCGATGTGTTGGTCTTGATAGGGGTAAATATCCCCAATGTAATTTTGCTATACCTCTCGACTATTCCGTTCTCTCAAGTAAGAGAGCTTTTTGGAGCCCGCCGGTTAATTGAACTCCGGCCCTTCTCCGGATCAATCCTCTCGTTTCTAGCAAGCTCTAGCGATAATGCTGTCTGGGGCTGGACCTCTAAGCTCTCCAACTACGAAGGATATTTCTTCCCGGGAGTAACGGTCTACTTGTTGATGTTGTTGGCGGCGGTTGAGCTTTCTAGGCGCAGTAACGGAATGCCATTTCGTTGGCGGGTCTTTGTGCCTGTGATCTTCGGCTGGTTGGCCGTTCTCGCCGTCTTCAGCTTTGTCACATCGACAAAACTCCATCCCGCCTTTGTCACTGTAGCGATGTGGTCCGTGATTGCATACTGCCTTGCCTGGTTTTTGAACCAGGGCGTTGGCGCCGGGAATTTAGATATTGCATTGGAGGAGAGAGAAGTTCTTTCCCTAACATATCAGCAGCGACTAAAGTTAGTTGGGTTCATTGCGCTGTTTTCTGTACTTGCGACTTACGGGTTAGTGCCACGAGAGGGGCGCGTTGATGTTAATGTCCCTAGTGTCTTTATGACACTATTTCATTACTTCCCCGGGTTTAACTCCATCCGAGCTTCCGTGCGAATAGGAATATTGGCCTACCTAATGTTCGCCGTTCTTTCGGCCGTTGGGCTCTCTATTCTCATGCGGCAAGTTCCCCGCCAGTTGGGGGCGTCTCTTGGGCTAATTGCTATAGGTGTCAGCTGCGTAGAGCTAAGAAACCTCAATTTCGCCATTTTCCCCGCCCCACCAAAGGCGGATATTTTTCGTGAGTTAGAAAAGCTTCCTGGCCGTGAAGCGGTTTTAGGCCTTCCCTTCGGAATCTCAAACGTCGACCTTGTCTATCGGCAGATCTACTTCATGCACGGGCTGTTTGACTCTAATCGACCGATGCTAAACGGCTATAGCGGGATAATCCCAAACCTTGCACAACAGATTGGTGTATTAACGAAAAATTTCCCAGCAAAACGTAGCCTCAGAAAGCTGCGATCAATTGTGGGGCTAAAGTATATTGTCTTCGTTCCGTCATTATTAAAAGTGTTCGATGAAGAACTGTTCCTAAAGCGGCTAGCGGAAAGCGGTGATGAGCTACGAATAATCTCGAAGACAGCAGATGGCTCATACCTTTTCGAGTTTACCCCGATCTTTCGTTCCAGAGATGTAGAGCTATATTTGCCCCCATCAACTGTCGAGAGAAAGCTAACTTTTCAACTTTGCCAGGAGGGCGAAGCCCAAACCGAGGTAGAAGTAGAAATTCGCGGCATCCCCAAGCAAAGCATCCTCTCCCCCAAAACTGGCTGCGCCCCAACTACCCTAATCCTACCCCCCTCAAAAAGCCCAGTCCGCCCCCAAATCGCAAGACTTCACACCCCCAACAAAAGCCCAATAACCCTAAAGG
>CAYMWO010000176.1:0-6418 GCA_964393905.1 uncultured Bdellovibrionales bacterium
CTTTCGTGCTTAATAGCTTCGCATTTTCTTTATCAAAAATTCCATGTTTTCTCTCGGCGTTTATGAATCGGGCGAATAAAGACGTTTAGCGCTGTGCGAGGGGTGGGGTTTGTTTAGCTACGAGTTGCCACCTGAGAGGATTGCCCAGCAGCCTGCGGCGGCGTTGGAAGGGAAGGGTCGGAGGACGGACTCGCGGCTGTTAGTGGGGCGAGCTAGCGGCTGCGTTACTTCAATTGAAGATCGGTCCTTTAGGGAATTGGTGCGGTATCTCCATGCCGGGGATCTGCTGGTTCTTAACAATACGAAAGTCATTCCATGTAGATTCTTTACCCAGACGCCGACGGGGGCTGAAATTGAAATCCTGCTCCTTTTTGGCCCGGGCGAAATTAGTCACGCTATAAGTAGCCCACATGCCGGCACGCGCTGCGAGTTCTTAGCCCTAGCTCGGCCGATGCGGCGGCTTAATGAGGGAGTGGTGTTGAAGCTAGGGGAGGGTTTCTTCGCCCGCGTGCTGGGAAGGAATGCTGCGGGTGACCAGGTTCGGTTGGAGCTGGAGGTCGACGCGAACTGTCCCGTGGGCTCGATTGAAGCTGCGGTCTTAAGATATGGCCAGATGCCAATCCCGCCTTATATCAGGGGCGGGGTTTCGAATGACTCGGACCGTGAGTTCTACCAAACCGTGTTTGGCGAGGTATCAGGGTCAGTCGCGGCACCTACGGCTAGTCTGCATTTTACAACTGAGTTACTGGAGGAGATTGTGGGGCTCGGTGTTGAGGTAGCCTACCTTACCCTGCATGTCGGTACGGCGAGCTTTGTCCCACTTAAAGACCGAGACATAGCCGAACTGCAGACCGAATATTACACGATCCCTAATAAAACAGTGGAGGCGATAAATAGCGCAAAGAAGCGTGGCGGGGCGGTTGTCGCCGTGGGAACTACGACTACCAGGGCGCTCGAGAGTGCGGCGCTTTTGGGGTTTGCGGGAGTCGGTGAGGGGCTTGTGGGAACTAAGCTGCTGATTAAACCTGGGTATGAGTTTAAGGTAGTAGATAAGTTGATTACCAACTTTCACCAACCAAATACTAGTCACCTATATCTTGTCGGGGCGTTTTTTGGCGAGGAGAATATTCGCACCGTTTATGAGCATGCGCTACAAGGTGAGTATCGATTTTTAAGTTACGGGGACTCGATGTTTCTTTCGAGAGGGTAAGTTGAAGTCATTAGAGAAAAGACCGACAGAGAAGAAAACGGGAGAGTTTGAGATTTTGGCCAAAGAGGGCCGGGCGCGGGCTGGTGTGTTACACACGGCGCACGGGGCCTTTCAGACTCCGGCTTTTATGCCTGTGGGAACTCAAGGTTCGGTAAAGGGAGTCGACCCTCAAAGGTTGAGAGAGCTCGGCACGGAGATTGTGCTTTCCAACACCTATCACCTACATCTGCGCCCGGGAGATGAGCTTGTCCGTGATTTGGGAGGGCTTCATAAGTTCATGGGTTGGGACGGCCCGATTCTTACTGACAGCGGAGGGTTCCAGGTGTTTAGCCTGGCCAAGCTGCGGAAGGTAACGGAAACGGGGGTTACATTTCAGTCACACATCGATGGCTCTTCTGTGGAGTTTACCCCAGAGAAGGTGGTGCGGATTCAGGAAAACCTTGGTGTGGATATTATGATGGTGCTTGATGAGTGCCTGCCGTATCCGTGCGACAAAGCTAAGGCGGCGGAGTCGTTGGTGAGGACTTTGAATTGGGCTAGGGCGGCTAAGGCCGCCAAAGTTAAAAGCGAGTGTCTGATTTTTGGGATCGTTCAAGGCGGTGTTTATCCCGACTTAAGAGAACAGGCGGCGGAAGGGCTTAAAGAGATCGGTTTTGATGGCTACGCTATTGGTGGGGTGAGCGTAGGAGAGCCGACGGAGATCATGCGAGAGGTGACAGACTACTCCACTCGGCATTTACCTGAGGAACAGGTGCGATACCTAATGGGTGTTGGCACACCCACTGATATTGTCTGTTCGGTGGCTCTGGGTGTGGATATGTTTGATTGTGTCATGCCCACAAGGAGCGCGAGATTTGGGCGGCTTTTTACGAGTAATAGAGAGGGGGAAAGCTACATAAATATTCGCAATACTGAGTTCCGCGCTGACCCGGCCCCCATTGACCCTGGGTGCGATTGCTACACCTGCCAGAATTTCTCCCGTGCCTATATGTCCCATTTAATCCATTCCAAGGAGGTTTTAGCGGTAGAGCTTGCTAGTTTGCACAATCTACGATTTTATCAGCGGCTCATGAGTGATATACGGACCGCTCTCTGTGCAGGGCGGTTTGCCGTTTTTATGGAAGAATTTTTGGCAAAGCGCAGAGAGGAACAAGAGCCCTAAACCGCTTTTTGAGCTGAGCTGGATAAAACGAAGAGAAATTTTTTGATGAAGTTTTTGAAGAAAAACTGGCCAACCGTTTTGGCGCAGCTGTTTTTAGTAATCCTTATTATCTCGCTTTTCGGTTGCACGCCTAACAACGGTTCCGCAGTTGGTTCAACAGCTGGCGCCGCTCCGGGCACACCTCCCACGGGAGTGGTGACCCCTGCTCAGTTTATAATTAACACCGTCTGGTATTTCTTGATGGGGTTTTTTATTTACTGGTATTTGGTGATCAGGCCGGATCTTCAGAATAGCCAAAGTCGGAAGAAGTTTGTCGAAGAGCTGAAAAAGAACGACGAGGCTGTAACCTCGGGAGGTATCTATGGCCGGGTGTTCGCGGTAAAGCCAGATAGCATCACGCTGGAGATTGCCCCCAATGTGAGAATTCGGGTGCATCCGGATAATATCGTCCCCCCGAGCTCTTTAAGGAAGACGCCCGCAGCGGCTGATGTGCCAGAAATTTCTGAAGCCAAGAAGTAATAAGCAAATAGTTATATTGAGTGACATACAGTGAACAGTAGCCAAAGAAATCGAGCGATAATAATTGGGAGCCTGGTGCTTCTTGCGATTTTGACCCTCGTGCCGACATTTCTACGAGACTCAACACCCGCCTCTTGGCCGACAAAGAAGATTAAGCTCGGACTCGACCTTAAGGGCGGTGTCTACCTTGTGCTTGGTGTTCAGACGGGGGAGGCGGTTAAGAGCCAGCTGGCTACGATGGCCGGGTCGATTAAGTCCGATAAAGAGTTGCGAAAGCTGGGCGTGAGTATTGTTAAAGCCAAGCAGGTCGGCGAACGTGATGTAGAGTTTACCTTACTGGGAGAGCGAGGAGTTGAGCCGTTAGATAACTTTATCCGCAAAGAGTATCCACAGCTGGCAAAAGGCGAATCGCACACAGAAGGAGAGCGGTATCAGGTTCGATATACCGTTAATGAATTACGAGCGAACGAAATTAAGAAATCGAGCGTGGACCAGGCGATTGAAACAATTCGTAACCGGGTTGATCAGTTTGGTGTAAGCGAGCCGACAATTCAGCGCTCTGGTGAAGACCGAGTAATTGTTCAGCTGCCGGATATTTTTGATATTGAGAACGTGAAGAAGACCATCGGCTCTGTGGCAAAGCTGGAGTTTAGACTCGTTTCAGATGGCGCTACTCGGGGTTCTGTAGATACGATTACAAGGCGCTCTCGCGAAGGGGGAGATCTTAAACTTGAAGACGAAATACAGATGACAGGGGACTCGATTGAGACCGCTCAGGTCCATATCAGCCCGCAGAATAACGAGGTCGAGGTAGCGCTACGGCTTAACAACATTGGCGCTAAGACCTTTGACCGGGTAACGGGGGATAATGTTAATCGGCGACTAGCGATTGTCTTGGACGATGTTGTGCAGTCTGCCCCGGTAATTCGGGATCGTATTAGTGGTGGGAATGCACAGATTACCGGTGGGTTTACTCCAGAAGAGGCGCATCGGTTAGCGATAGTTCTTCGCTCAGGCGCGCTTCCGGCGCCGCTTACCTTTATGGAGCAAAGAGTTGTGGGCGCTAGTCTCGGATCTGACTCTATCAAGATGGGACTCTATGCCTCGGCAGTTGGCTGTGCATTAGTTGTGCTTTTTATGGTGCTCTATTACGGAAAATCTGGCGCGTTGGCTGTTTTGTGTTTGGCGGTTAACATCGTAATTCTTTTGGCGATGCTCGCGCTTTTTGGAGCGACACTTACGCTTCCGGGTATCGCGGGCTTGGCGCTTACAGCGGGCATGGCCGTTGACTCGAACATCATCGTCTTTGAGCGCATCCGCGAGGAGCTAAGATTGGGTTCAACTCCAAAGGCGGCGGTGGAGGCTGGGTTTGACAGAGCGCATTGGACAATTCTCGACGCTAACATCACGACGCTTCTTGCCGGCGTAATTCTTTATGCCTTCGCTTCGGGGCCAATTAAGGGGTTTGCGGTAACGCTAAGCCTCGGAATTTTAACAACAGTGTTTACGGCGCTTGTTGTCTCGCATCTGGGTTTCCAGATTTTTAACATGCGCAGAAAGAATGGAACGCTTAGCATTTAATTAATTCTGTAAGGATGGCCTAAGAGGATCCTACAGAGCTTAAAGAGGCTAGGGAGCCTAGGAAGCTTAAGGAGATAGAGTCGACATGGAACTAATTTCAAACAATCTTAACATTCCGTTTATGAAATACCGCTTCATCTGGGCGGGCATTTCTTTGTTGGTGATCGCTTTCTCCCTTTTTACCTGGAATCAACGCGGTTCCGAGAAATATGGCGTCGACTTTACCGGAGGAACTGAGATTGTAGTTCGGTTTAAAGAAGACGTTGATATCGGCGCATTGCGTTCAGCGGTTGAAGGAGCGGGATTTAGAGGGGTGACAGTGCAGTCCTTCGAAAATAAGTCCAATGAGTACTCTGTGAGGCTCAAATCGGACGAGAGTGGCGAGACCCCAAAGAAAATTCGAGACACTTTTCAGAGTATTCAGGGAAATAGTTTCGAAGTCTTAAAAGAGGACTTCGTTGGGCCAGTTATCGGGGAACAGATACGGATGGATGGGTTTAAGGCGATTCTATTTTCTGTAATTGCGATGCTAATCTACATCGCTTTTCGCTTTGAGCTGAGTTTCGGTATCGGCGGAATTGTTGCCCTTGTCCATGATGTCATCATCACAGGAGGCATCTATTTAGCGACAGGCCACGAGATTAACGGTGCGTTTTTGGCAGCGGTGCTTACCATACTTGGATATTCAATCAACGATACGATTATCGTTTACGATCGTATACGCGAAAACCTGGCCAAGACCACAAAGAAGACCGCTGAGGGAAAGCGTGGTAAGGGCGATAAGATGGTTGAACTCAGCGATGTGATTAATTCGAGTATTAATCAGACCCTAAGCCGCACCATTCTAACGAGTTTGGTAACATCTTTTGTGGTGGCGACATTGTGGTACTTCGGCGGCGGCGCAGTAGCAGACCTAAACTTCGCACTGCTAGTGGGAATTATTGTAGGAACCTATTCTTCAATCTTCATCGCCTCGCCTGTAGTATTAAGCTGGCACAGATACCGAGGATAGCCTAACCCCCCATCTAATGGCTCGACCCACGTTCGGTCTCTGATACCTTATATCTTAAAATGAATCACATTCCTTTCGACTAAGGCGGTAGTAAATGCCCCATTCGATCGCGGCAGGTCGCGCGACAATTGCATTTAAGTTTTCGAATTGAATAAAAACTCCTTTCCTCGGCCCAATATCATCCGACAGGTGGCCTCAAAACAGGTGAAAAATCCAGTTTCGCACGAGACTCTTCGCACCTGCACAGTTGTGACAGAGAAATTAAGAAGTTCGAACGCTCCGGAGTGAGCTATAGCAAGTACAGAAGCGGGGGCTTGATTGTGTAGGGTGGAAACTCGGTATCTAGTTTTCCACTTCTAAACTTTTTTGAAGCTTCTTTATAGTTTGCTAGTGTAGAAAAATATTCTTCCATAAAGATCAGCTTAGCCGTAAACGACTTTGTGTAGCAAAGCGGTCTTGGTGATCGTTTGCTCTTCAGCGGCTTTTGGAACGGGTCCTGAGCTAAGATTGCATCTCGACCTAAATAAGCAGATAGCCCCTGATTAGTCCGATCCGCGGCTATTCTCCTAATACGCTCTTCTATAAGGGCCTTGAGTTTCCTAATTCGTTGACTCGATGACAACTCCTTAAATTCCGGTATTGGGGTTAAGGTGAGAGTGTGAATAGTTTGATAATCCTCGACTCTTACTATCTCTTTTGTGCGTCTAGCTTTCCTTAGAGCCTTTGAATACTCGGTATAGTGAGTAAAGGCATATTTCTTAGAATTCTCCCTTAACGACTGCCAATACGAATTAAACCCTGGCCATTCAATCGGATGCGATACAAGTCCATGGTGGGTGGCGTTAGTTGTAATATAAAGAAAGGCTTCTGTTGCATCGGGGACCTCAACCACAATCTGGTCATCGTATTTCCTACCCCATAATTTTCCCTCTCT
>CAYMWO010000177.1:0-6325 GCA_964393905.1 uncultured Bdellovibrionales bacterium
CATCAAGCCCCTCTTCTAGATAATCACAGAGGGTCTTCCACTTCATGATTACAATCGGATCTTTCTCACTATGGAAGAGCGAAGCTATGGCATGGTTATGGACGGTGTCCCCCTGACTCTCAATTTCGTACAATTTATGAATTAGAGCCTGAGTTTTTGTTCGGGTCTTTGGATTCTTCAGCTCTTCAAATATACGAAGCAGATTCTTGCTGGCTTCAACCGTTAGCTCAGCTAGCTTTGTGTAATCTGAGTTTGGAGAAGCAATCTCTAACAGCAGATAATAGTTCGCTGCGTCGTCAATATTATCTAAGACGTCATCTAATGCGGAAGCGATGGCGTGAATATCTTCCCGGTCGAAGGGGGTGATGAAAGAGCGGTTAAGCAGCTTGAGCATCTCCCGGGTTAACCTATCCCCCTGGTGCTCAATTTCACGGATTGCGCCAACTAGTTCACGTTCGCGCTCACGGCTCTGACACAGCTCTAATAACAGCTCAGCGGCGCGGTTAATATTCTTGGCACTTTGCACAAAGAGGTCAAAGAATTCGTCATTCTTAGGGAATATATTGAACATAGGAATTCCATTCAGCCTACGCGGTTTATCAATGAACAAATTATTAGGGCGTTGTTAGCGCTTGATTAGCACTGACAAGGGAGGAAAGAAAGTGGGAAGGAAAGCTCCCTCAAGCTACCGTTTTCGGCTTAGTCTCTGATGTCGAATAATCCGACCTTCTACGATGTAGATAACATCCTCCGCGATATTAACCGCCAGATCCGAGACTCGCTCCAAATAACGGGAGACGGAGAGCAACTGAATGAATAAGTGCGCAGAAGCTGGATGCCGCATGATACTTTCTTGCACTCGCTCAAAGTGTCCCTTGTGCTGCTCGTCAATCTCCTGCTCAATGCGAAAGACTTCATCGGCAATATTCAAATCGGCCTTAATGAGACAATCAATACTTAGCTTAAGTATCTCTCGGGCATTGGCCGCCATCGAACTGACATCAATCGGCGTCTCTGGTAGGGTGTGTCTGCTAAGCACTAGGGCGCGCTCTGCAACGTTTACCCCATAATCACCTATTCTCTCTAGGTCGTTATTGATCTTTAGCACCGCCACAACAAACCTAAGGTCGTGCGCTACCGGTTGATAGAGCGCGAGAATTTTTAAACACTCCTCCTCTAAATCGACCTCCAGCTTATCAACTTCGGAGTCTCGAAAGATTACCTCTTCAGCCAAAGCCTGGTTTTTATCCTTCAATGCGCTAACCGCACGCTGAAGTTGATCTTCCGTCAAGGCCGCCAGGGAGAGCAGTTGCTTCTTAAGATGTTCGACAGCGCTTATCAGGTGAACTGTCATAGTGCCTCCGATTCAAATTTAACATTAGCCTGAAACAAATTGCCCCTAGGGTCGGGGTTCCAACATGCCTATACGAACCAAGCAAGCAGGAACGAGTAGTATCTCGCAAGAATTTAAATGACAAGCCGTGGTCCTTATTGGCTTTTCACCATCCGCTAATAAATCTCTAACACTTGCTTTCTAGTCTCCCCCTCAGCAAGTCGGAGTTGAACTCACTTTCTTATTACACAAACTAGGAGAACACTATGTCATTAACCTCAACAACTCACCTTAAGCGGGCAATCTTCGGGGCGCTTTCAGTCGCACTCGTCAGCGCTGCAGGAAACGCTTTCGCCTTAGATAAGCTTGAGGTGGATTCGGCTTTACAAAGCTACCAGAAGGTCGCCGGAGTTTCGGGTAACCTAAATAGCATCGGCTCCGATACACTGAACAACCTCATGACCCTCTGGGCCGAGAAGTTGAACCAGTTTTATCCGAATGTGAAGGTTCAAGTTGAAGGTAAAGGCTCAGGCACTGCTCCACCGGCGCTAATCTCAGGCACCGCTCAGATTGGACCGATGTCACGTCCAATGAAGCCCTCCGAATTAGATGAGTTCGAGAAAAAATTCGGCTACAAGCCAACTGAAGTTAAAGTGGCAGTAGATGCCCTCGCTGTCTTTGTTCACAAAGATAACCCAATTAAGGGGCTCACTGGTGCGCAAGTAGACTCCATCTTCTCTAAATCCCGCCGTCTCGGTGGTGCGGAGGATATCGTCACTTGGGGACAGCTAGGGCTTACTGGAGAGTGGGCGAATAAGCCAATAAGCATTTACGGTCGGAACTCAGCCTCTGGCACTTACTCCTTTTTTAAAGAACATGCCCTAGGAAATGGTGACTTCAAGGACACTGTTAAGGAACAGCCAGGTTCGGCCTCGGTTGTTCAAGGTATCACCGTTGATAAATTTGCAATTGGCTATAGCGGCATCGGCTATAAAACAGCTGGGGTGCGCGCGGTTCCGTTAGCAAAAGAGGGCTCAAACTTTGTTGAAGCCACCGCTGAGAACGCCTACGCTGGAAATTATCCCTTGTCTCGTTTCCTCTTAGTGTATCTCAACAAAGCTCCCGGCAAGGCGCTCGATCCGCTGACAGTCGAATTCCTAAAACTTGTTCTTTCAAAAGAAGGGCAGGAGGTCGTGTTAAAGGACGGCTACTTTCCCATCACGAGCAGCCTTGTAAAGGAACAAATTGAGAAGTTGTTCTAATTAGTGAACCAACTCAAGGTAAATTTTGCCAAGCGAGAGCCGGACACAGCGCCGGCTCTCGCCTTTTCCTTTGAACGAACAAATCTTCGGCGTTTGATAATTGATCGACTCGGGCGTTACCTGGTCACAGCCGGTGGTTGGGCAATCGTTCTGTCAATTCTGGCAATTCTTTCAGTTTTACTAATTGAGACTTTCCCCCTTTTTGAAAAGCCCACGCTGCGGAGGGTTGGAACGACCTCCATCGGCACCAATTCAATTTTAGCCGGCAGCGTAGACGAGTATCGTGAGCAGGTATTACTCATTGCGGGCAACTCAATTGAGTTTGCAAACTTAAAGACCGGTCTGCGAGAGCAGTTAGATATGAGCCCACTAGCCGGAGCCCAAATACAATCGGCAGTCCGTCTCGATGGGAGGACTTTTGTGCTGGGAACCTCGGACGGGCGATTGATACCGCTTTCGATTGATGTCTCGATTAGCTTTGAAGGTGAAATCCGGAAGGTCAAAAGCTCGGCACTCCTCGGCACTAGTATTGAGGTGGGCCAGTCTCCCGTGATAGCCATAGCCGGCGCAACCCGTCCGGGTGGGAAGATTCTCATTGCACAGACAAAACCCGATTCACTTACCATCCTCTTACAAGAGGAGACGCACCCACTAATCGGAACCCCCACAATAAGCTCAAAAACCACTCTCTTGCCTCTTCCAACAGAGATAACCCCTTCCCGAATAATTTTAGACCAACGGGGAGACAACCTATTTATTGGAACCACTAAGGGTGAGCTGTTGCGCTATAGTCTGAACGCTGAAAGTGGAGCCACGCTCGCAGAACGAATTTCAGCCTCAGATTCCACCGGTGGCTCCACTGGTCGAGCTACTGGGGCTCCGATATCCATGCTCGGTTTTCTCATTGGAGAGAGAACTTTAATCACCGGGGACGGCGCGGGTCATGTGCGTTCCTGGATGCTCGTTCGAGAGCCCGGCTCAGCTCGAGAGAAACTTCGCCAAATCTACGACTTTCCTCCGCATAGTGCGGCCGTCACAACCTTCTCTCGATCCGAGAGGAATAAAAGCTTTGTCACGGGCGACGAGTCAGGGGCGATTCACTTAAACTATGGCACCTCCGGCGAGCGGCTGCTCACAGAGACCCTCGCCAAGGAACCAATCTCTTTACTACTACTCTCGCCAAAATCAGACGGGGTTTTAGCACTCTCGCCAGGCGGAACGCTTTCAAACTTTGAGCTAGTTAACCGGCACCCAGAGGCCACCTTCAAAACCATATTCGGAAAGACCTGGTACGAGGGTTACAACAGGCCGGAGTATGTTTGGCAATCAACTGGCGGAACCGACGACTTCGAACCTAAATACAGCCTCGTCCCGCTCATCTTCGGCACGCTTAAGGGCACTTTCTTCGCCATGCTCTTTGCCGTGCCAATCGCCCTTCTCTCAGCGCTCTACACCTCACAGTTTATGAACAGAAACTTGCGCGCTTGGGTTAAGCCGATAGTGGAGCTACTAGCTGCCGTCCCAAGCGTTGTAATTGGTTTTATCGCCGGACTCTGGCTCGCTCCTAAAATTGCGCATTACGCCCCCGGAATATTCTTGTTACCAGTAATCGCCCCGATACTAATCCTCTCAGTTGCGCTTCTAGCCAGTAGCCCTGGAGCCAAGCGCCTCTTAGCTCACCGCCCACTTTTAGAGCTAGGACTTTTGACATTAACCGCCCTTGCAGCGCTTGGAATCTCCTTCATGCTAGGCGGAGTGGTTGAACGGGAGTTTATGGGTGGAAGTTTTGAGAGTTGGCTCTCTGGCACACTCGGCATCACCTACGACCAACGGAACTCTCTCGTGATTGGCATCGCCATGGGCTTTGCCGTAATCCCGCTAATTTTTACCCTGACTGAAGATTGCTTGTCGAGCGTGCCGCGGCACCTAACTGCTGGGTCGCTTGCACTCGGTGCCACACGTTGGCAGACGGCGCTAAAGATTGTGCTTCCAACCGCAAGTCCGGGAATCTTCTCAGCGATGATGATAGGGCTCGGCAGAGCCGTAGGGGAAACGATGATCGTATTGATGGCTACAGGAAATACTCCTGTGATGAACTGGTCAATCTTTAATGGTTTCCGCGCTCTCTCCGCGAATATTGCAGTCGAACTCCCGGAGGCTCCCGACGGCGGCACACTATACAGAGTGCTATTTTTAGCCGCCCTCCTCCTTTTCCTCATGACCTTTGCGGTCAACACCGTAAGTGAATTGATTCGGTTAAGACTTAGAAAGAAATACGAGCACCTATGAGCAAGCGAAATAATGTGTTCCGTAGCGGCGAGCCATTTATCTGGTTTAGCGGCGTAACCTTAGGGTTAGTCCTTATTCTTCTACTCGGTCTTTTAGGGCTTGTGGTGTCAAACGGTCTTGGGTTTTTCTGGCCCAAAGCCGTAGTCGCCGCTCAGTTAAAGGACGGCAGTACGGTGCTAGGAGAGATTGTCGATGCTGAAACGGCTCACCTCTCGGGAGCAGAAATAAAGCGGCTCAAGTTCCGTCGTGGGAATCGGGATATATACGGAGATGATTTCGTTTGGGTCGATGAGGACAAGATTACCTCTCTCACTACCCCCGCCGATGCCACAGTAATCGAGCGTCGAGAGTGGGGAAATTTCTACGGCTTCATCGAGGACCCTAACGAGGACCGGGAAGAACTCAGAGCCCGACTTACCCAATCCGAAACCCTCCTCGGGCAAATTGAGCGGCTAGAGAAAAAGGATATCGGGGCGCTAAGCGCCGAGCAGGAAGAGGCCCGCCTGGCGATAAAAGGTTTAGCGCTAGAGGGCATAACTTCCGGTCCGAAAGTTGAAGCCCTTAACAACTCAATGCTCGCCCTTCAACTTGAATTCAAGGATATCGAAGATAAGATTGCCGCGCTACGCTCCCAGCAGACCTCACTCTTAAAACTAAAAACCACAGACGGACACGAACTTTCTCTCCCGCTCGCCCAAATAATAAATTTCTACCGCCCCAATGAGCTATCCCTCCTTGAAAAGATCGAATTCTCCCTCTCCCACGCCTGGCGCTTTATCTCAGAGGACCCTCGTGAATCAAACACCGAGGGCGGAGTCTTTCCCGCTATCTTTGGCACCGTGATGATGGTCTTCATCATGAGCATTATCGTCACTCCGTTAGGGGTTTTGGCTGCAATCTACCTTCGGGATTACGCAAAGCAGGGGCCGCTCGTGAGCCTTGTTCGAATCGCCGTGAATAACCTCGCGGGCGTTCCCTCGATTGTCTTTGGCGTTTTCGGTGTTGGGTTCTTTGTTTACTTTCTAGGGGGAAACATCGACCGGCTGTTCTACCCCGAGGCGCTACCGACTCCGACCTATGGTACCGGAGGCGTCCTCTGGGCCTCACTGACCCTAGCCTTGCTCACTTTGCCAACTGTAATTGTCGCGACCGAGGAAGGACTTGCTGCAATCCCAAAGAACTTAAGAGAGGCCTCTTACGCTCTTGGAGCAACCAAGTTTGAAACCACTGTCCGCGTAGTCCTCCCGGCCCTCCTTCCGGCAATCCTCACCGGGATGATACTCGCCGTCTCCCGCGCCGCAGGAGAGGTGGCCCCTTTGATGATAACCGGAGTGGTTAAGCTCGCCCCGTCTTTACCGCTTGATGGGACGGCACCGTTTTTTCATCTAAATAGGAAGTTTATGCACCTCGGGTTTCACATCTACGACGTCGGCTTTCAGTC
>CAYMWO010000178.1:0-6288 GCA_964393905.1 uncultured Bdellovibrionales bacterium
GTTGCGGCTCGCCATAGTTATTGCCGAGAGAGACTCAGCCGCACCGCCGACAACCGCCACACAGATAAGCCCGATAAAGACCTGGGACATGCCAAGCGCATGCCCTGCCCCTTCAGCCGAACCGACAAGAATCTCACTTAAGAGAGCGGCGATAACAGAAGCCCCGACAAGCAGAGCTATGGCCTTCTTTGCGCTCCAGCGAGCGTGGGCTTGAGACCCACCTTCTTCGCCATTTTTAACTGCGAACAGGTCTCGATGGGTGATAAGGGTAAATACTAGGTATAAGACATACATTATCAGCAGAAGAACGGAGATTGAGATGTTAAGAGTAACGCTCGCAGCCATCCGCTCCTCTGTCATGCTCGCATGAGAAAATGCGCTGGGTATTGCAAGTGCCGTAACCGCGACCAGCATCATCGAGATGTAAAGTCGGATTGAGTTCTGATTATATTCCTGGTTATGATATTTTAGCCCGCCCACAAGGAACGATACACCCTGGGCCATCAACAAATTGGCGAGGATGGCCCCAATAATTGAGGCTGCTATTAACTCGTTGTTACCAGCGCGCAGCGCAACAAGTAGGATAATAAGCTCGGGGAGATTTCCGAAAGTTGCATTTAGAAGCCCGCCGATTGCCTCGCCCGTGCGAAAAGCTATCTGCTCGGTGGACTCAGCTATTAGGTGCGCGACAGGAATAATGGCGAGCGCGGAGACGAAAAAGACTAGCGCTGGCGATAGATTCGGAAATTCCCCGAGAATAAAGCTAACGGGGACCAGTAAAAAAAGCCAACGCATGAGGCAGTTCTCCCTGGTCTAGGAAGGTTGGTATGAAACGTCGGTGCCGGACAAGCAAAGTTGTTCGGCACCGATGTTGAACTATGCGTGGCCTATTGGACGCGCTTAACGCTAGTAGCAATTCCTTCCATCGAAGTGATGACCACAGTGTCGCCCTTTTTCACGAAAGCCAAATTCTCTGGATACTTGGCTTTAATCGTGGAGAGGCCCCCGGTGGCACGGCCTTTTAGGACAATCGAGTCCGTAGCCATGTCGATGGACTCTACAGTAGCAATATTAACCTTGCCCTGAACCACCCCACCTGCTGGCATACTTCCGAGCTGTGAACGGGCCGCTAGTGTTTGCTTATTTCCGTCCGCTGCGAGCTCCGCTTCCGTTGGCTGACGAACTTCAAAAGCCAAAGATAGCATGTAGGCTACGGAAACCTTGTCACCAGTCTTTATCTGGTTAAAGTTTCTGATCTCAGGACCGGCGACTAATTGAATCTTTTCACCCTTTGGTGTTCTTAGTGTCAGCTCTCTGGTTTTGTAATCAATTTTGTCGACGGTGGACTCGACATTTAGCATCGCGCTCTCTTGCCCAGCGATCTTTCCACTAGGAAGTAAGTGACGGTCCTCTTCACGGGTTAGAACAGCACCATCGCCAACTGACGCCTGAGTGACGTTTTGGCCAACATGTGGCTCAGGCTTGTTACTGGCGCATCCTGTGAGCGCATAAACGACCAGACCAGGAACAAGAGCAATTAGATTAAGTTTCTTTGACATAAAAATAGACCTCCAAAGGTGTTAAAATTCCACGCTGAACTATCTAACATACGCGCGTCTGAATCAACTTACTTAAAATGGGAATAAGGAAAATAACGGTACTTTTCCGTCGAAATGAGGACTAAAAACTGCAAAATACGCCCTTTTTTGGGCGAATTTTTACGGATTTGGCTTACGAAGCAATCTAGAGAGACTAATTCAAGTGCCGCCTTCAAGTAGCGAAATTGCGAGCCCCACCTGGGAACATCTACGTGCTCTTGGCCCGTCTACGAAACCAATTTGCTGCTAGGATTGAGAAAACCACCTGAACTGGAACCGCGAGTGCGACCATGACAAGGGCTCGCTCATCGACATTTGAGGCGCTAAGAAGAGGCGCAAAGGCCGCCCCGCAGTTACGTGTGCAAAGCCCTAGGCAAAGGACGCTCTTTTGATCCTGAGCCAGTCCTAAAGCCAGTTGGTAAGGGACAAAAGTTACAATACTAAAGAACACAATTTGCGTCGCAAGCGCGAAGCTTCCTGCTGAATTGATGAAACCCTCACCATAAAGAGCAAAACATAGTAGCAGAAGCACAATTGTTGCAGAGCTCGTTAAAATCTTGATGATTGGGTAAAGCCTGGCGGCGACAGCCGTCGAAGCCTGTAGAATTGCGATTCCGCAAATCAATGGGATAAGCACGAGAGTCACAAGCGGCTTGGCGACGCTCCAAGCGCTAACAGAGAGGCCATCGATCATCAGAGGCACCGCTAGGGGCATGTATATGACCATAATGAGAGAGGTCAGAACCATGAAGCTAGCTGCATAGCTCATATCCCCTTGGGCGCGGCTCACCATCTGCGGGAGAAAGGGAGCACAGGGGGTCATGCCTATCATTATTAGCCCCATGGCGTAGGGCGGTTTAAGCGGAACAAGCAGAGTAAGAAGATACGCAAGTGCCGGCCCGAGAACGAACCCCCATAAAACGGTCATAGTCACAAAGCGAATATTCCGCAGTCCTTTAAGGGCCTCGCCGATTTTAAGCCGCAGGCCCATACCCAGCAGATTGCCGGACATGAAGATAACCAGAGAGATCTTCAATAATGTAGTCGGAAGTTCAGTCATCCCGGATGTTCACCTAAAAAGACGGATTCTACATCCGCTACCGGAGTTTGTCTTCGGTTCCTAGTGGGAAAACTTCATTGCTATCACTAAATTGGTGTTATATTCATCAGGGGCGTGCATTCAAGAATACATTTGGAGGACAGATGGAAGTAATAGGCTTACCGGAAATCGTAACTCTGATGATCGGCTTGCTGACCCTGATGATGGGAGAGTTTTTGACATCGCGCTCAGAGTTTCTAACCAGGCTAAATATTCCTGCCGCCGTGGTTGGTGGACTGCTCACCTCGGTCATTGTTTCTATTATCGAAGCCAATAGCCAAGTAACAATCAACTTCGCACCACATCTCCGGGACATTTTAATTTTGGTCTTCTTTGTCACGCTCGGACTAACAGCCAAGGTGAGATCGTTATTCAGCGGAGGATGGCCGCTTGTTTGGGTTATTCTCGTGACTATCTTGCTACTTTGCGTGCAGAATATAATTGGAATTCTCGTCCAGGTAGTAAGAGGCGGGCACCCATTTTACGGGCTGTTAGCAGGCAGCATTTCGTTTGTCGGTGGACCTGGAACCGCATTGGCCTGGGCCAAAGAGGCGGAAAGTATGGGCCTAAAGAACGCCGAGCTTGTAGCGATATCTGCTGCGACTTTTGCCGTGTCAATTGGCGCTTTGATCTCTGGTCCGGTGACAACTTGGATTGTAACGCGACATGGCCTTAAAAGTACTGCCTCTCGAGGCGGCGACGGCACAGTTAAAAGCGCTTCCTCCGAGATGCCAACGCCTGCGTCAACCTCGACTTTGGTTCGCACGATTTTCCTCATCACCCTCTCAATTTGGCTAGGAAATCTGCTTAATTCCTATTCAAAATCTTACGTGCTTCTCCCAGGTTTTCTTTGTTCGCTAATTGCCGGGATGGTTATTACAAATTTAGCTGACCTGCGCGGGAGAAAATTACCTTTGCCTGTGACCGATAAGGTTGGAGACCTGGCGCTGCAGATATTTCTGGCCATGAGCCTAATGAGTCTAAAGCTTGCATCTATTGGGGCATTTATTGGGCCGCTCTTAACGGTAGTTGCATTGCAGGTCATATTCTCAATTTTGATTGCTTATTACATTCTTTTCCGTGCGTTGGGTAAAGACTACGATGCAGCGGTCGCCGTGGGTGGTTTCCTCGGATATGCGGTAAGTTCGATGCCTGTAGCGATGGCCACGATGGAACAGGTAACAAAAAAATTTGGACCAGCACCCAAGGCAATTCTGTTGATAACCCTTGTAGGATCATTTTTTGTTGATTTGATAAATGCCTTTTTGGTCAAAGGTTTCGTGGCAATCTTACCGTTCATTCCAGGCGGCGGACCCCAATAACCTTAGCGCAGAAAGGCTGAGAGCAGGAGTAAGGTGAAACAGGGAACTATCGCCGCCTTTCAGCTCTCAATCCGTTCAGCAATGGCCGCGGGCATAGCGCTCGCCATCGCCCAGTCTCTCGAGCTCCAATATCCCCTCTACGCCTTAGTTGGCGCAGTCATCGTTACAGACCTATCCGCTACAAAAACCCGAGATCTCAGCTTTCAAAGGCTGGCCGGAACCGTTGTCGGGGCCTCCCTTGGCGCCTGCTTTAGTTCTTTTTTGCCCCTAGGCCCTGCAACAATTGCTTTAGGGATTATGACCTCGATGATTTTAATCCAGCTACTCGGCTTAACAGGCGCTGCGAAAGTAACGGGATATGTCTGTGGAATAGTTATGTTGGAACACCACGACAACCAGTGGTCGTACGCGATGTTTCGCCTAATAGAAACTGTATTGGGGATTATCGTGGCAACAGGTATCAGCTTTATACCCAAGCTGATACCTGCCCCGACATTAACGCGGATTAGAACACGGGGCCAAAAATCGGCCCCAGACTCCTAGCCCCTTACCTGCGATTAAGCCGCGGGTTTCTCTGGGGCTAACAGTGCAAAATCATAGTTGATGATTACCCGGAAGTCCTGAGTCGTTCCCGCATCATCATCTTTAATTGTCGCACTTCGCAGCCGAACCCATAGGCCGTTTAACATGCCATCAGCTACCCGATAATCAAGGGTCACATCTGTTTCGTTCTTATCTGCAAGATTTGCTCCGGTATTTTCATTCTCAGCGTTATTTCCCTGAATATACGCCGCGGCAGCCTTAAAACCGTCCAAGCCTACTTTCGCTAAATCATAGGAGAGACCAACCTGCCATGCCACCTCATTGGCTCGATTAAAGTCTTCAACGATGACTGAGTTGTATCCCGGATAACTGCCATAAGGAGAACGGATATCCGCTGAGCTGTCATCCGCAGTTAATGCGGCTTTTAATACAAAGCCCTTATAGCTGGAGGCACTCTGCAGACCGAAAAAGCCTGTCGAGAAACTCCTGCCGAGCAATAGATCGTCTCCGACTGAAGTCTCGCTAGCATACTGCGCAGAGAAGGTCTGCTCGATGTCCTCAGTGAACTTAGTCTTAAAGTTCGACTCGGCATAAAAGATGTTCATGATGTCGTCGACAAAGTAGTTAATTCCTCCGAGCGACCAATCGGGCGTAAAGTAAACACGAGCGCCTCCCAAGTACAGGCCCCGCTCAAGTTGATTAACCCCAGCTGCGTCAGACATCGAGACGAAGTTTTGCGAGTCTCGTTTCTTCATGTTGTCAATATAACCGGCAACGTATTGAAACTTCTTTGAAGTGCTGATTGTCTGGCCGATTGTGTAACCCTCAAATGTATTCGGCAACACACGGTTGTCCTGCTCATTTACAAACGGCAAATTGTACTTTTGTCTGAAAAGAGAGAGTGTCGATCCGAGCGCTGTGAGCCGTGGGTTAAGTACGCCAATTGTTGTAATCTCGTTGTTATACTTATCCAAAAGGAGCGTGCCGCCATGATCGTCTGGCGCATAAAGAGGAAAGCTCCCCATTAGCTCAGTATTCATACTGAAAACTCCACCGACTCTACCCATCTTATGCGCCAGAGTTGCTCCCTGCGCCCAGGCCTCAGGATCGGTGGCGTCCCCAGGTTTGTCTCGGTTCAGATAATAGTTTCTGAGCTTCAAGGTGATTTCAGAGGATTTAAGCAGCTCTGAGAGCTTGGTCTCGGGCTCTATCTCTGTCGAAAACTCCTGGTCCATTTCACCTTGAACTTCAGAAGCTGAGCCAGGAATTGATTTATTTCCCTCCTCAGCGTTAGCCCTCACGGCAGGAAGCAACAGAATTGAGCAACAAGCAAAAATAGTCAGTTTCAATTTGTAGTTCATCGCATCATCCAAAAGTTTAGGCATTTCAGTTAGGACAAGATCATCGCAATGTAGCCAAAGACGGTAAAAAGAACACCAGAGATGGCATAGCCGACCGGGAACCCAATCCAAGGGACTGAGCTACCAATCTCCTTTGCCGCTTCACGACACGGTCCTGAGTGAGAACGTGAACCAGCGACTCCACCCATTAAGACTGCTGGGTTGATCTTAAATATATGCAAGCCCACAGCCCAAATTATGAAGGGTGGGATAGTGCTCGCAACAAACCCGGCAACAAATATCTTCAATGCGACCATCCCGGAGAGTTGGCGTACGAGGTTAGCGCCGGCGTTTACTCCGACGATGGCCACGAAAGTTACCAATCC
>CAYMWO010000179.1:0-6280 GCA_964393905.1 uncultured Bdellovibrionales bacterium
AAAATAATCCGCAGAGTTGGGACCTCGTCTAAGAGGAAAATCGCGAGGATAATTGCCACAATCGGGCAGGCGTTTACAATCAATCCGCAGAGATAAGCGGAGATGTTCTTCATGGAATAGATTAGCAACGTATGTGCGATGGATGTCCCAATCGTTGCAATCAAGATAAGCCAGCCGAAGTCCGTAAGCGTCGGGCCGGTCCCCCAGAGGATCGCAACGGGCAGAAGGCAAAGGGCTGCGATAAGATACTGATAGAACGCGACAGAATCGCTACTATTCTTGATGACGGCCTTTCGATTGAGCATTGAGATAAATGCATAGAGCACGGCGGAAGTCATTCCCAAACAAACTCCGACGAATGTGCTCCCCGTGAAGGCATACTCAGGCACCATTAGCAGCACACCGGCTACAACAATTAGCGCCATACCTAAGTCGTTATACCTAAACTGCTCCTTAAATATCAGCGGTTCAAACATCGAGACAAACACCGGGAAAATAGAAAAGCTAATTTCCGCCACCGCGATTGTCGAGACGATAAGCGCCTGATAGAAGGCGCACCACTGGACGGCAAGTAACGCCCCAACTCCACCTACCAAATACCAGTCAGAGCGACTTGCGAGTGAGAGCTCTCTCTTGGAGATTAGGCTCACAATTAATATGGAAAGTGCCGCAAATAACACCCGCCAGAAGACCAATTCAAAAGAAGAGACGGATACATGCCGCGCAAGAACAGGGGTCAGCCCCTGGAGAATAGTTGAAATATAGGCGGCCCAGAGGGCCTTGTTGCGTGGAGTCATTTGGCAGCCAATATGCCCGGGCGGTTAGGTGGGTGCAATATTGAATGGGAATTAATGAATGCGGGCCGCAAACTTCACGGATTCTTCCTGGGCACCGCAATTTTTCAGTCTAATACTCTTTACCGCACTTAATTTAGATGCTTAACTCTCCATTAGCTCTTTGTTAGTTCGACCTCGGGTAACTATCTAATTTTCCTCCTCATCTGTGCCAGATGCCGCTGCTCGTGCGGCCAAAATTTACCAGTACAGACGAGGAGGAGTGACTCGGAGGTTTGAACTCCAGGTTAATCCTTCTCGTTTCTCAGGAGGACCCATCGAACGCGTTTCGTAGGTGATTCGACCTGTCTCTTCGGAGCCCACATGGGCGGGAGGTGAATCGGAATGCGGATGCAAATCCTCGCCAAGCAGAGGCCTCGGCCTCCCTGACTGGGTGAGTGCAACTGAGCGCGTTTTTACTCGAGGGTAGTTAGGGATCCCGTCTCTCGGCGTAACAACTAGGTCTCTGAGACCTTTCGCGCCGCTCAACGAGCGTGAAAAGCCCGACTGCTCGCGACATCAACGCACTCATCGTGCATGCGATCGATCGAGGCTGGCCGGGGTGGGGGGAAGAAGGGCCCATGCCTTCTCACCCACCCCGTGCCGGCCGTTATTAGTGTTTTAGAGTCACTCTCTCTTCTCTTAATTCTTAATTTCCAACTGATTTTAAATTTTTGCAAAAATGTCGCGGTCCGGCGAGGTTCGGGAAAACCTTGTCGAAAACCGCGCCTGGGGGAAAGGGCCCCAGGGGAGCCCCAGAGGAACCCCAGAGGAAACAGAGGGGTGCGAAGCTCAGGGGGCTGGAGTGCTGGGGGCTTCGGTGAAGTCGATTCTGCGCAGCTCCGTGAGTGCCGCATCCACGGTGGGCGCGATCTTGAAGATGTGATCGAGGCCGAGAGAGTGAAGGGTCGCCCCGAGGAACTTGCTTGGGTTCACCAAGACAACTCGCAGGGGAAGGCCGTTCAGGACCTTCCCATCCTCTCCCTTGCTGACCTTGATCAGGTAGCCCAGGCAGGAGGAGTTCACGAACCTCAACTCCACGACATCAAGCGCCAGACCCGTGCAGGTGGGATTCGCGGCCGCCGCCTCAGCCTCCAATAGGCGGATGACTTCGAAGAGGTTGAGGCTGTCCCACTCGCCGTCGAGTTTGACGATGACGGCCTCTCCTCTGCCCGAACGAACTCTGCGTGTTTCGACTCGCATTTTGGTTCCCTTCGTAAGGTCGATGTGTGAGGAAGAGATCGGAACGTGGACCGAAAAACCTTTCAATTGCTCGCCGGTCCGCAGTGAGCTCCGGACCGGAGTTTTGACTTCTACTGATATGTGAAAAATGAACTTAAATGACCTGTCGGAGCCACTCTAATACTCCGGCAAGTTTAAGATGTCTAACCCTGGGGGAGAGGGCTGTTTAGTGGAATAGTAGTTCGGTTTCAATGGCCATCGATACAGACAGTTTCCGCAAAATTTATCTCACTTAAATCATTGATTCTCGTACTGTGTTTTCCCGCACATTTTACCTAACCCCCTAGAACTATTTGCAATTTTTCTAGGGTTCGAAATGGGTCGAATTGTAAAGGATAGATGCGTTTGGGCCGTTCTTTATCTCGGGTCATTCGCCTAACGTGTATTTAACTTTCGGTAGTTCTTCAATGCGCAGTTCTGCTTTCTCCACTTACTCTCAGTTAAGAAAGATCTGGCCATTATTCTTCTCGCTCGTAATCTGCGCCAGCGCCTCAGCACAGTCTATTGACCTGAATCTACTTAAGGTCTCTGAGCTTGAGCCAATCGATATCTACCGCGGAAATGGAGACTCAGCCCCAGAAAATCTGACAGTTGTTGGCGGCAAGATGTTTTATACTGCGGTTCCACGTGCCGTAACTTCAGGCGGATACATTTACCGCCTTCCGTATCTAATAGAGACAAACGGAACTCGCGAAGGAACAATCACTCACGAACTGCTTCCCCCTCCGGGTGGCGACGCCAAAGTTGAGAACCTCACGGCGGTTGGTAATAAACTGCTTTTCACCGCTGATACCCCAACCTCCGGCAATGAGCTCTGGGTTTTAACCCCAGGAGGCACGCCGCAAGCAATCGATATCAATCCAGGTTCGGCAGATAGCGATCCGACATTTTATGGAGTTTGGAATAACAGATTATACTTTTCCGCAACTACTCCTGGAGGCACTCAGCATCTTTATCGGACTGATGGAACTCCAAGCGGGACTGTTAAGGTATTTGCTACGTCGGTAGATGGAGTGAGTATCAGTGAGCTGGGTGGCGTAGGGTATGCTTTAGCGCATTATAGCACCTCAATGAGGCTCTTTCGCATAGATTCATCCGGCGATTTAGTTGCGGTCAAAACTGTTAGCTCGTACTTTAAACAGACCCTTTTTTCCGCTGCAGGCAGATTAATTTTCATGACAGCGGGAGCTTTTACCGGCACCCTTTATCGTAGTGACGGTACGACAGGTGGAACTGTGTCAGCATTTAACGCCGACTTTGGACTCCTCGCCGCCACCCCATACGGAGTCATTTATAAGTGCACTGATGCAACCTATGGGACGGAGCTGTGTCGCACTGACGGCGTTACCCAAGTTCTCGTAAAAGACATCGAACCCGGAGCGACAAGCAGCAGTATTGGCGATGACTTCGTAAAGTATGGAGACTTCTATTATTTTGCCGCGACTACCACTGCCAAGGGAAGGGAGCTTTGGAAGACGGATGGATCGAGTAGCGGAACTCAGTTAGTGATGGATATCGCAGCAGCAGCGGCAAGTTCTAACCCAACCCCGGTTGGCTTGTTTGGAGATGCTCTTGGATTAAATTTGAATGGCTATCCGTATCTTGTGCTTACCAAGGGAACGATTCAGACAACTGTTGTCCTTCCTTATCAGGATGTGACCCAAGCAGTACAATTTCGTGGAGATTTCTATTTTGTGGGTGACACCTCTAAGTATGGAATGGAGCTCTACCGTTTAAAAAAGGAGACCCCGCTTATTCAGTGGGCGCCGTGCATCAGTAAAGACGGTTGGACAAACGTCGTTGAGCTGACAAACTCAGGCACTGATGAAGTGACGATGGATCTGACCATGTATTCCAAAACAGGGGAGTTCACTGATCGGCTGCACGGAGTAAAGCTGAAAGGTAATGAGCAGCGGGACGTAATTCTGAACAGCTGGAACGGCTTTAGCGCTTGCGGCGGGTTAAAGATTCAATCGACTAACCCCGGTGGAATCATCGGACGAACGGTGTTCTACGGCACTGGGAATAGTTTCTCGGTCGAAGCGTCAAGCGGGCAGATTGGTTCAAGTTGGGTAGGTGTTGATAACCGCTACCCTGGAGCCGCTGTTGCGGGCGGAACGATGCGCAATGAGATGCATATCCTAAACCTTAGTAACAGCTCTCAGGGCTACACGGCGTTTTATTATGTAAATGGAACAAAAATCGGCTCGCGTGCGGGAACCATTCCGGCCAGAGGCCACGGAGTGCTGCCGGGAACAATCGGTGGGGATTACGGAACGGTAAAAATTATCCCTAGCAGCCCAACTGCACCGTATGATGCGTTCATGACAAGTTTTGGAATCGCTGGTGGGTTTAGGTTCGCCGATGCACGAAAGGCCGAAGTGCCGCTCGGCGAGGATATATCGGTTACCGCGTTAACTGGTAGTACTATTAAAGCTATAGTCGAAATTCTTAATACCTCCGATCGTACTGCTAAGGTTGAAGTTAACTTCGATAAGATCTCGATTCCCGCGCGTGGCATGGTGCAGTTTGCCGCCGAGGATCATCTCTACTATGACGACGCCTCGCCAAGCACAGCGATAATCAATGTTGGATTGGACCTTGCGGATACAAATCGAGTCTCCCCCAACGCGATTATCGTTACGGCGAAGCACTACATTAATGATTCATCAGGAAGAGTGGACTCGGTGTTCTCTGAGCCGGGTTATGTATCAAATGATATATCATCCAGTAGTACGAAAGTTAACCGAGCGCGGAATGAACGGGAAGGGGCATATAACTTCTACAACGGGAATAATAACTACCTTGTGTTGGTCAATAACAACAGCCTCTTGGACAATACAGTCTTGGTCCAGGTTTATCGAGGAACTGGGCTGCTAAAGCAGCGAGAGGTCGTTGTAAAATCTAATGACATCACTCTGGTGGATCTTGGGACGGCTCAATATGGATACCGAGCAAATACTGCCGGGAACGTCCGCATCGTTTCAAACAACACCATGACCGATGTAGTCTCTGCATATATTATGAGGACCAAAGCGGGCTCTAACTACAGCGGTGTCTTGATTCCGTTGCGCTAGGAGGGATAATTCCAGGGGCAGATAACGCGAACGCGGGGGTTTGTTGTCTGAACTTTCTTAGCAATCTTCTGTTGCACAAGAAAATTGTTAGAGCAGGTAATTACCAGCGCACCGTCTGGGAAGGTCGTAATTCGCTTTAAGCCGGAAAATGGCTCGGTATCTTCTTTAAAGTGGTCATCGAAGAAGTAAGTATTGTTTATCTTTAGCTGGGGTTTTAGTTCAGAAAACACAGTGCGAAAGTAAAACGAAGTCCCGTAAAATATTACACTAGAACCTGCGTTTGAAGCGGCGATTATTTCCGCTTGAAGCATTTTCTTTCTCGCCACAAAATCCTGGGCCAGGCGTGTTATCTCAGTAACCGGTGCCAGTTGGTTTTCTCCGACCACGCTTTGTCCCTCAGCGCGACAGACTGCTGACAAAAAAGGTTCGGTGCGAAGCGCGGTGATGGCAAGACCACCTAAGACACTTTGCAGCGAGCTGGGAGTAAAATAATTAACATGCTCAAGAGAGAAATCTTCGACTTTATGGGTCAGTGAGTAGAGAAGACTTGGAACTTCAACAAATAACATCCCGTTAGGAGCAAGCGACTTTTTAACGCCCGCGATAAATTCCTTAGGGGATTTAATGTGTTCGAGCACATGTTGCAGGATGATAACGTCGAACTTCTCTGTGAACAGTTCGGGGCGGTAAAACCCCTTAATTGTCGGCACTGGTGTATCTGCAAATCCCGTGGGCTCAATCCCTAAGATTTTAGCATCTGGCCTGGCTTCTTTAATCAAATAGAGCAAGTCGCCTCTGTTTGACCCAATTTCCAGAATGCTAAGCGGTTCTCCCTCGGGGCAGCTCTTCAGAATCATCTCCGCCGCATTCACATACTCGTCCGAGCGCCGAGGAAACTCAAAATTCGCAGACTTAGTAAAGTTCTGATAAGCCCGCTCCGCCAATAGATCGTAACTCCCAGAATAAGCACTAGCCTGAAAAACAAACCCGCATTCCGAGCAAATCGTAACCACCAAATCAAACCCAGCCTCAACACTAACAAACACCGCCCCAGGGGCACTGTAGATAACCTCAAACGAATCCGCTTTATCGCAACCAGGGCAATTCATACCCGCCTAAATCGCATCA
>CAYMWO010000180.1:0-6205 GCA_964393905.1 uncultured Bdellovibrionales bacterium
GTCTGAAATCGCCGAACTTTCCCGAGACCTGTTAGGGGCCGCAGGTGCCTTGGAAGTCTATGATGATTTAAATGTCTCAAACTCCAACTCTTGGGATTTATTTTCCACCTTGGTGCCATTTTACGAAAATCCTGCAGCGCTCAATTTCTCACCTGGCAGCACACCAAAAATTGATGCTGCTACTTATGAGAGGGCACAAGTGCCCACTTCGGCTGAACAGCCTAAGCACCTTCCTCAGGATACTCCTCGGGCGAGGTTATTGGACGAGTTGGAGGTGGAACATCAGCAAGCCGATGAGACAGGAGAGTTCACATCTGCTTGGGATATTCTTCGAAAGAAGCGAGATCAACTATTTACGGCCCTTCGCTCAGGCGGACGACGATAGAATTATAGAGAAATTACTTTTTACGGCCGGCTGCGGAGAGTAGCGTAATTAAACTTTAATCTGAGAGAGTAATCTCTGGTGTTCGCTACAGCCTAAAAGCTCTAGTGCTGGCTGGGGAACTCCAGCATTTTGTTCAAACTCCGTTAGTAGCCGGAAGGCGCTCAAGATTCTCTCCTGAGATTTCTCGATAATCGGGGCCCGGAGTTTCTTATCTTTATACGCCCGTTCTAGGGCTATTAACTTATTTGTGGCTTCACCCAGAGGGTCTCCATTTTCAGGCTTAGCAACCAAAAGTAGATCAACGCCTGCGTTTAGAGCTGAGGATTCTAACTCACCGGGCGCTATGTGGGAGAGCGCCCCCATCTCCAAGGCGTCAGAGACAATAACTCCATCAAACCCCAGTTCAGTGCGCAATAATCCATTAAGAATTACTGGGGAGAGTGTGCCTGGATTTGCATTATCTAGATGCGGATAAACGACATGAGCGGTCATTACCATTGGTAGACCGGCATCTATCAATGCGTTGAATGGGACCAACTCGCACTTTCGCAGCTCTGCCAGCGTGGCCTGACTAATAGGCAACTCAAAATGGGAATCTTTAACAGTGTTCCCATGCCCCGGAAAATGTTTTCCACAGCTGAGCACGCCCTCGCTATGAAGAGCCTGCATAAAGGCGAGCCCTGAAGCCGCGACTGCCGTTGGATTGGAGGAGAAGGCGCGATCGCCGATAACGGTATTTCTCTCCTCTGTTAGGACATCTAAGACGGGGGCGAAGTCCAGATTAAACCCGAGGCTGCGAAGCTCACGAGCCATAGCTCGACCAACATCGGGAGTCAGGCCATCCCAGCGATTGGCAGCAGGAAATTTCGTTGCAGGTGAAGGAAGACGGTTAACACGGCCGCCTTCGTGATCGATGGAAACAAAAAGCGAATCCCGCTGAACTTCATTACGGACGTCTTGGATAAGTTTGTTGAGTTTAAACGGCCAGAGCGGATCTTCTGCACTGATATTGTGAGCAAAAATAATAACTCCCGCGGGCCGGAGCTGGGCAAGAAGTCTAGCCTCTTCGCGAGTCATCTCCGGGGCCGAGAGCCCGACGACAAAATTTAAACCAAGAGAAGAGCTCTTTTTAGCCATAGGGGGTGAAACTACCTCTCTCTGGCGGGCTTCGTCCAGCTGATAGTCAGAAGCGGAGCTTTCTGTTATATTTCACCGGTCTAAATGGCCGGGACATTGCACCTCGTTGCTGATTAACAGCGGACTCTAGAGAGGGCGGTGAGCCAAACGACGGCGAATTTAGAGCTGACACATAGTTATCGGAGTGGTTATGAGCAAGCCCGTTTTCGCGCCAGACCTCATCCGTATGCATCACCAAAACGAGAAAATCGTCATGGTGACGGCATATGATTTTACTTTTGCTAGCCTGCTCGACAAAGCTGGAGTTGATGTGCTGTTAGTCGGGGATTCACTGGCCTCAGTAATGCAAGGTAAAGAGACGACGCTCTCTGTGACCTTAGATGAAATTATTTATCATTCGCGTCTCGTCGCATCCGCCGCCAAACATGCGCTGGTTGTGGCTGATATGCCGTTTATGTCGTATCAACTTGGTGCCAAGGAAGCACTCGAGTCAGCTGGCCGTATTATAAAAGAGAGCGGAGCGGGAGCTGTCAAACTCGAAGGCGGGAAACCTGCTGCCTGCCAGGCAATAGCGGCGATTGTCGAAGCCGGGATTCCGGTCATGGGGCATGTGGGGCTTACTCCGCAGTCCTACCACCAGATGGGTGGACATAAGGTGCAGGGGAAGACATTAGAGGATGCAGATCGAGTGCTTGAAGAGGCATTACGCGTTCAAGAGGCAGGGGCCTTCTCTTTAGTGCTCGAAGGTATCCCCGCAACACTTGCGGCTCGTATTACGGAAGTCTTGGATATTCCCACAATCGGCATCGGAGCAGGCATTGGTTGCGCGGGCCAGGTGTTAGT
Source organism: uncultured Bdellovibrionales bacterium (assembly GCA_964393905.1). Classification (GTDB taxonomy): domain Bacteria; phylum Bdellovibrionota_C; class UBA2361; order SZUA-149; family CAYMWO01; genus CAYMWO01. Next base: position 2,366 of record CAYMWO010000180.1, read on the forward strand.
GATGCATGATTTACTAGGACTCTTTCCTGGTGAGGACGTTGCTCCGCCGAAATTCGTTAAGCGTTATGCTGAGCTTGGTAATGAGGTGTTAAAGGCTGTGCAGGCTTTTACCGCAGATGTTCGTGCTAGCCGTTTCCCTGATAAAGAGCATGAGTATCTCGCTTCTTCTCCTCAGTTGCGGCGCATAAAGACCGCGCGATAATTTAAAAGGAGCCTAAAATGCTAATTGTTAAGACCGTAAGTGAGCTTCGAGCACAGCTTGAGGCTCTGCGCTCTCAAGGCAAGCGAATCGGGCTAGTGCCGACCATGGGTGCGCTGCATGAGGGGCACCTAAGTCTGGTAGAGCTTGCGCGAGAGCGAGCGGACTATTCTGTGATGACGATATTCGTTAATCCAATACAATTTAATAACTCCGAGGACTTGGCGAAATATCCGCGGACCTTTCAAACTGATCTCGCAAAAGCAGAAGCCGCTGGAGTGAATTTGTTGTTCGCTCCGGATGAGTCAGAAATCTATCCCGAAGGTATTGCCGGAACTCGCGTGTTGGCAGGAGAGTGTAGCTTGGGGCTTTGTGGTGCCACAAGGCCGGGGCATTTTGATGGTGTCGTTACAGTGGTCAGTATTTTATTCAACCTCGTGAACCCCGACATTGCGGTTTTTGGGGAAAAGGATTTTCAACAGCTCCGCGTGATTCAGCAGCTGGTGCGCGACCTACATTTTGGAGTCGAAATAATCTCTGGCCCTATCGTCAGGGATGAAGATGGCCTAGCAATGAGCTCTCGAAATTTGCGCTTAAGTCCCGAAGAGCGCTATGCAGCGCTGTATATCCCCCGGTCCTTGCAAAAGGCTAGTGAACTTGTCGCCGGGGGCGAGCGAGACGCTGAGCGTTTAATAGCGAATGTTCGTGAAAATCTGGAGAAGCCGGGGACTCTGCGAGTAGATTATGTCGAAATAGTGGATATCAAGAGCCTTAAGCCTGTAAAACGTATCTCCGGTGAGGCGCAGTTGCTGGTTGCGGCATTTGCTGGACCTGTCAGACTGATTGATAATATCCGATTGAATGTAAATAAAACTTAAGAGCGAAGCTAGCTTTCGATGGCAAAGAAGGGGAAAGGCGGGGAGGATGCTGGGATTCTGGTTGTGGCCGTTAACAAGCAGGCGCGGCGGGACTACGAGATTATCGCAGACTACGAGGCCGGTATTGCGCTTTTAGGTAGCGAGGTTAAATCGGTTCGAGCCGGTGGGATTAATCTCAAGCAGAGTTACGTTAAGCTTAAGGGCGGCGAGGCCTTTCTTGTGGACTGTCACATCGCCCCTAATGCTCACTCTCCTCAAGATGCGCATCTTCCAACACGCGAACGAAAGCTGCTCTTAAACCGCCGCGAGCTCGATAAGCTTATCGGACAGGTTAAGCAGCAGGGGATGACACTTATTCCCCTAAGGGCTTATTTTAAAGATGGTCGGCTAAAAATTGAGTTCGGTGTTGGAAAAGGTAAAAAGCATCACGATAAGCGCCAGGATTTAAAATCCAAAGAGGCGGCTAGAGAGATGGCGCGTGTATTAAAGCGCGGATAGCGTTTAGTGGTAGCTTAATTTTATCTCAGGTGCTGCTTCCCTACGGGTGATGCCGTATGTGATTGCAGAGTAAGTTGAGATTACTTCCGATCGAACCATCGAGTTCAATCCGTAGATCACATCCAGCGAACGGATGATGTTGGAATAGTCATTCCCTGCAATCTGAAGCTGTAATTTATTAGCGTGCCTTCGCATCTCTCCAACAATTTGCTCCTGCTGACCAAGCGCCTGCTCGACGTCGGGGCGCGCTTTGCTACTGTCAGTCAGGGCCTTCTTCGTGCCGCTGATGCACTTTTCTAGACCTTGAATTGCTGCGAAGATATGCACTAGAACTTCAGATGTCATATAAACCCTCTCGCTAAAACCTGTTACCCTCTAATCCGGTCCGGTGCGGGGTATGCTTCTAATCGCGCTAATTTGTTGATTTGACTGTGTAAATTTACCTTCCCGAAAGGGCAAACTCTAGGCTAACTTACCTAACCTATGAAGCAACTTCTGTTTATCCCCGTTATTATTCTTTTTAGCGCCTGCGCTAGACCTAATCACTGCGCGCTCTCGCCTACATCTCTTAACCAGGTTTCCACCATTCGGGGATTGGAGTTTAAGTCCGAGGTGCCATGTGTGATGCAGTCGCGGAGTGAGGTTCAGGAGTATATCCAAGGCTCTTTAAGCTCCAGGAACAATCCGCAGAGGCTGGTTCTAGAAGAGCAAGCCTATAAGCTAATCGGCCTCATCGCTCCCGATTTTGGTTATGCCAAGGGGTTAGTTGCGGCTGATGCTGAGCGGGTTGCTGGCTACTATAACTTCGACGCCGGACATTTTGTTATGGTCCACGATGTTCCGCAGCCAAGAGAAAAATATGTCATCATGCATGAATTGGTTCACGCCCTACAGGACCAACATTTTAACCTCAAAGCCGTGATGCAACGCGTGCTGAATAACGATGAGCAATTAGCTAGAAGTGCGCTGCTGGAGGGGGATGCAAACGGAGTTCTTCGCCAGATTGAGCATCATGGTGCCTGTAAGCGGCTTAGCTCACGCGAGTTGCTCGAATTAATGATGCGTCGAGCAGGAAGCCCTATCCGCTCCGGGCCGCCACGCTCATTGAAAATGATGATGTCATTTCCTTACATCTACGGGGAGAGTTTTGTCTGTGCGCTTTTAGAAGAGGGTGGGAGAGAGCGTCTAAACCAGGCCTTTAGCAACCTGCCAATCTCTACTCGCGAGGTGATGGAGCCTGGAATATATCTCAAGCGACTGAAGGATGGTTCTAAAATCGGCTCGAAGCAAGAGGGAGCGGCACCAGCATCTTGCCCCGTCACAGATGGCGCAACATTTAATGATACCTTAGGGGAGTTTGGAGTGTTCTCCTTGCTTTCTCAATTCCTTCCACCCAGTTCGGCCCTCGAAGGAGCCTCAGGACTTCTCCAAGATTGTTTAACTTTGCATTCAGATCAAGTCGGCGAGGTGCGTTGGAATCTAACCTGGGGCAGTGAAGCAGAGGCTGTGCGGTTTATGAACTCACTCTCTCAGGCCTATTCACGGCGCTTTAAAGCGGAACCCTTTCAGACCGCCTCCGTGCGACTGTTCGCTGGGGCGTTTGGCAAGGCTGAAATTCGTCAGCAGGGCACAGAGGTAATTCTTGCAATTAGTTCACCCCAAGCAAGTGCGGGCTAATTACTGGTTATAGATCGTAAATAAACTTAGTTGGAATATCGATTTCCGATAACAACGACTGATGCACCGGACAGGTAAGAGCTGCGCGCTCTAGCTTCTTTCGCGACTCTTCGTTTAAATTCTTTGGTAAGTGTATCTCAATTGGTAGTGCAGCGATGCGCCGAGGTGAGGCCTGCATGTGCTTTTCGATTCGGTAGTGAATTCCCCTTAGCTCAAGCCCGTCACGCTCCCCGACAAGTGCCACAAGCGCCAGCATGCAAGCACCTAAGGAGGTGGCTGTCAGATCAGTAGGAGAAAAGGAGCTACCGTCACCTTGATTATCTACCGGCGGAACAGTTACGACCTCAGCTCCCGACGGCCCATGTTTAGAGCGCACTTTTTTATCGCCCAAATATACACCGGTGATTTCAACACTCATAAGCGCTCCTGGTAAACAGACTTTGAACAAAATGGAGTCTAACGATTTACGCTCAATCGGGAAAGTGGGGGAGGGCTGCCGTAATTTGATAGTTTTACTGCTTTTTGTTAATGTTTCCACGCTGTAAGGAAGTTCTCAGAGGTAGCGCCATGCTGTTTAATATCTTCTCC
>CAYMWO010000181.1:0-6180 GCA_964393905.1 uncultured Bdellovibrionales bacterium
TCTTAACACATAAAGAATTTTCCATACCCCGTAAAAGAAAACGGAGAGTGAGAGGGTAAGCCAGAGGGAGTTTGCCACTGATAAACTAGCCGGCAGGTTAGACTGCGCGACAAACCCAAACGGCAGCCACAAAAGGAGCGCCACCGGAGTAAACCCAAGAATCCAGTTAAACGAAAAGTCTCGCCTGAGTTCCTCAGCCCAAAACGCCTGCTGCGCCGCCGTATCGTAAAGATGCCCCAACCCCCGAAACCAAAACCCTTTAGCCAGCAACACATGAAAAGCAAAATCGCTTCCACTCAGCCCCGTCTCACCGACAGTCAACAATGGAACACGAAGCGAGATCCCGAAATGCAGAAGGAGAAAGAGAGCGAGCGCGAAAACGGTCAGTAAAAGCAGACGGGCCATGTTTAGATACTAGTACACGACTATCTACCTGTAAAACCAGCAAGAATTAGGCGATGGGCCGCGTTTGAAACTTGACAACCCCGCTGGTCTTAATGAATATAGCGCGGCCTACCGCGCCCACCAGGGCGCTCAATCTCGTATAGGACAATATGGGGCGTTAGCTCAGGGGCAGAGCAGTTGCCTTTTAAGCAACGGGTCGGTGGTTCAAATCCACCACGCCTCAAATTTTTGAATTCTGAGGAACAATCTCGGTCAAATCAAGCGCAACGGGAGATTCTCTGGTCCTCATTTGCAGTAGCAAACTCCGGTCCTCGTATTCCCGTTGCGCTTGATTTGCCACGACCTTGTTCCTCAGAATTCAAAAATTGGCCTGAGAGGCGATTCACTTGCAATTTCGGGGGAGCTCAAAATTGAGTCGCCAGTCGAGTTAGCGTATAACTTTGCGGTTCCATCGGACTGTAGTTCTTTTAAAACAATCTCCTTTTTGCGGTAGTCAATTCATCTCCGGCATTCGTGGCTTCCGCTTGTCACCTGTGCCGGGTAACCACTTAAAAAGGTTTTTCCTGGCTTCTTTGTTCTTGTCACTCCTTCCGGAGGTCGTCATGGACGAGCCCAAGGTTCGCTGGTATCACAACAACTTTCTCGTCGCGATGGCGGTGTTGATTGCCGTCTTGCTTGCGGGATGGGGCGTGACCCGTCTGCTTCCGAGCAACAAGAAGGCCCCGGCTCCGCCCGCGAAGAGCGCGAACGACTCGCGCGAGCTTCCGAGGGACGTCCCTGCGGATCCGCCGACGCCTGTTCCGACACCGGCTCCTGTCTCCAAGCCCCCGGCGCCGCCGGAGTGTGCGGCGGCCGAGTCGAGTGAATCGGAGTCCCTCGACGGGAACCCGCAGGCGGAGAAGCTCGAGTTCTCATCGGGCCCCTGCGGTGGTGTGGCCGTCTCCCCCGAGACCGGGCGCTACAAGCTCCCGGCACCGTATCAGCCGACGGCCGAACAAGAGGAGGTGATGAAGAGCGTCCGCAGTCTCATGCGGGTGAGCTTCAACACGCAGAACATGCCGAACGCGCTGGACGGTGTCCCGATCTTCATGCAGAGCTTGGAGCGCGGCCGGCTGAAGATCGAGTTCACCTACGACAAGGCGAGCATGGAGCGTGCGCTACCTGCGGGCTACGTCATCCATGCCACCTCGGTCTGTGTATTCCCTAGCGAAAACGACAAGAGCGTTCGCTACTCTCAGGATGGTGGGGAACACGGCGAACGCGAAGTGCTGGTCACGTTCTTCGAGAGCGAGCAGGCGGACATCGTTCCGCGCATCGTTCTCTCATGTCCCAACGATCGCTTCCTCAGCTTCCCGCTGGCGCGGATTCCGTGCAACGTGAAGTGTAACAGGGCCGAGATCCAGGAAGATGGCATGGTCTACACCTCGTTTCTACAAGACACCGAGTGCGAGCTCCCGGACGGAAGTGTCGTCCGACAAGAGTTGGTGTATACGGCGATGGAGTGCTTCATGCGGTCCCTGGAGTTGCCCTCGATCTCCACGATGCACTTCGATACCTCATTCCCGTACTAGCCACTCCGTTCACATCAAGTAGGCCGCAGTACACGGGCCACAGCTAGCGGGAAGGTTTCACATCCGCCGGGGGCCCATGCCCCGGCGGATGCCGCCCCTGGAAGTTTATAGGGTTCTCTAGGAAGTGGTCACTCCGGCAAACTAGTTTAGTGTTCCGACGAAGGCCGCAATCCTAACGGACTTGTTTTTAAGCGCGAATTTTCAAAAAGAGTAGTAAGCACCCGCTCCACTGCATAGAGCCGGCCTTCAGCATCTTTGTGCTCCGCCTCAGACGAGGGATTAATCAGCCGCGATATTAAGAGCGCGTAGGTGCGAAGCAGTTCGTTAACATCCGCCACCTGGGCCTGGTTGTAACTGCGCCGGTTAAACTCCTGCTTCCAGTATTTAAGCCGCTTTTCCCGCCGGCTAAGTTCTAAAGCTTTGTTTTCAATTCCAGACACGGATTCCCCCAAGGATGTAACAAATTACAGAGCCCAGAAACTACAGGATTTCAGCCAAAATAAAAACCACAATTTGGAACCTGCTTAAATCTGCGTTAGTTTCCCCCTATGCGCATAATCGCAGGAACACTAAAAGGTAGGAAATTGGAGCTGCCGAAGGAGGCCGAACTCCGGCCGACGGGTGACGCCGTGCGTGGGGCAATTTATTCAACCCTACAATCGTTAATCGACCTAAACGGCGCTCACGTGCTGGATCTCTATGCCGGAAGCGGTGCGCTCGCAATCGAGGCGCTCTCACGCGGAGCGAAGGATGCCGTGTTTGTGGAGCGCGACAGGCGACTCGTAAAACTCTTAGAGGAGAATCTTGAGGAGTTCGGGATTGCGCTTAACGGGACGGTAATTTGCGATACTGTCGAGCGCGCCATTCCTGGGATATTAGCCAAATTCGCCGCCGGAAATCCCTTCGACCTAATCCTCATCGACCCGCCCTATGCCGAACACCCCGGGGAGAAACTTTTAGCAGATATTATGCAGGCCGGACTCTGCTCCCCAGAAGCAATCTTGGTAGTCGAGAGCGGGAAGAAGCTCCCCTTTAATACCGAGAACCTGCCCACTGGCTCCGGCTTGTGTCTCAGGTTTTTAAAAGATAAAAGCTATGGGGATACTGTCGTGCGCTATTTTAGAACTGAGATTAGAGCCTAGTTAATGGGAAACAAGCAACCAAGCCTAGCCGTCTACGCCGGAACCTTTGACCCGATCACAAACGGGCACCGGGATATTATCGAACGCGCGGCAAAACTCTTCGATGTGCTGATTGTCGCCGTCGCTGAAAGCTCGAGGAAGGAGCTGCTATTTAGTGCCGATGAGCGGCGGGAGATGGTCGAGGAGACCGCAAAAGGCTTGGGCGGGAATATCCGTGTCGAGGTCTTTAAGGGGCTTTTGATTCAATATCTTAAGGAGCAAGGCGCGCATGTTATAATTCGCGGCCTGCGGGCGGTTTCGGATTACGAATACGAGGCGCAGATGGCGGTAGTAAACCGGCGCCTGGCGGACGAGATTGAGACGGTGTTTCTTATGACCTCAGAGAAGTGCTCGTTTATTAGTGCGAGCATCGTGAGAGAAGTGGCGAGACACGGAGGGGATGTTTCATCTCTGGTCTCGGCTGGAGTGGCAGATAGGTTAAAAAATAAATTCGGAAAGAAGAAATGATTACTCTTGGAAACGCGCTAAAAAACGTTAAACCCTCGCCAACGATTGCTGCCTCTACCCGAGCTGAGGAGTTAAAACGCGAGGGGCGGGATATTATCTCGTTCTCGGTAGGCGAGCCCGATATCGGCACGCCAGAGCACATCAAACAGGCGGCGCGCGAGGCGATGGACAAGGGGTTTACGCGCTACACGCCGGTTGCCGGGATTAAGGAGTTAAAAGAGGTCATCTGCGCCAAACTTAAGCGCGATAACAATCTGGATTACGGTCTACAAGAGGTGATTGTCACTAACGGCGGGAAGCAGGCGATAGCTGCGGCGTGCGCCGTAATACTAAATCCAGGGGACGAGGTCATTATCCCCGCGCCGTATTGGACGAGCTTTCCGGATATGGTCTACCTCGCCGGTGGCACGCCGGTGATTGTTAAGACCAAGCCCGAAGAGGGGTATGTGCTGAAGCCGGAGGCGTTACTAAAAGCGGCTACTCCGCGGACGAAGATGATTATCCTAAACTCACCTTCGAACCCATCGGGAGCGGCCTATACAGAGGCGGAGCTTAAAGAGTTCGGAGCGGCGGTGCGTGCAATGCCAAACGCCAAAGAGGTCGTGGTTTTAAGTGACGAGGTCTACGAATACATAGTCTACGACGGCTTTAAGCACTGCTCGTTTGCGACCGCTAACCCGGACTTAAAAGACAACACAGTTATCGTAAACGCCTTTTCTAAAGCCTACTCCATGACCGGCTGGCGTGTGGGGTATGCGGCAGGGCCGAAGAATATTATTTCCGCGATGGCTACGCATCAAGGGCAGTTTACCTCGAACATCTGCTCGATTGCGCAGTATGCCGCAGCGCGGGCGTATGATGATAACTACGCCTTCCCCAAGATGATGCGGGAGGAGTTTGCAAAGCGTTTCCAGATAGTCTGCGACGCGGTAGCCGACATGCCCGGAGCATCTTTGCCGGTAAAGCCCCGCGGCGCCTTCTACGGCTTTATCCGCATAGAGGGTCTATTAGGGAAGAAACACGGGGATAATGTAATTAAAAACCCGACGGACTTTGTCACGCTGCTACTAGAAAAATACGACGTTGCAGCCGTTCAAGGTGAGGCGTTTGGCGATGATAAAGCTTTTAGGATTAGCTACGCGCTTGCGACCGAAGACCTAAAAAAGGGCCTAGCGCGCATCACTGAAGCGGTGAAGTCGCTCAATTAATTTTCTATAGACTTTTCACTGCCGCGCGAGAGGGCCAAGCGCCCCGCCACCAACACGTGAGAGGGCCGACCGCCCCGCCACTGCCGCGCGAGAGGGCGGAGCGCCCCGCCACCAACACGCGAGAGGGCTGAGTTTGAGTCGAAGTCGAGGCGCGGGAATTCGAATGGTCGGGTGCTGTAGTTTACTACTGCCCCGGCCATTCTAATTTCCCGCAACGAAGGATTCGGCCAAAATCAGCCTTCTCGCAAGTAGCCCCAGTTATGCAGGCGATCGCTGTCCTCATACCAGCGGTCCCCGATATCGGTGCGATAATACATGCTGGGAATCAGAATATTCTTAATCCGCGAGTAAACCTGCGCCTGCGCTTGCTTCATCGTCTGCCCTGTTCCACACACAATCAGCGCCACACCGGAGGAACCCGTTAGCACCCACTGGTCGTTTACTAACTTCACATCCTCAATATGCACCCCTTCTTTGTTCGGCTTCTGAAATATCACAAGCGCATCTTTGGAATAGGTATCGAAGGTGTGGTTATCATCAAACGGATAGGGCGGAACGACAATCCGCACGCCAATCTGGAACCCCTTTTTGGTTTTAATCTTGAACGACTGTCCGCTTGCCATATCGTAAAGAAACTGGCTCATCGGCATTAGCATCCCTTCCTGCTGGATGCTAATAGTCGGATAGCCAAAGCGGGCGGTAAACTCCAGCGGGTAGATACCGTTATGGTTCACGATACAGTTTAGGTCGATGTAACCGACATACCCCTCCTCGGCGAGCTTAGGCTCGAGCTTCTTTAACGTCGCATTAAAAATCCTGTTGGGCTCGCTCCAATACATTGTCGTTCCCATCTCGCCGGTCGACGGCCCAAGATTTCCGGGAAAGAGCTTCTTGTGTTCGAAGTTTACGTTTATGGGTGTCAGATACTCTTTGCCATTAAAGAAAGCCCCGACTGCGACCTCCACGCCTTTCATCCGGCGCTGAAGCTGGAAGATTTTAATCTCATCCGTCCAGGCCCGCTTGTAGGCCTCGAGCACCTGGATGACATCTTTCCCGTCGTCTTCTTCTCCGACAAAGAGCAGCCGCTTGATATTTTGCGCCTCGCCGCTAGGCTTGATTACATACTCCCCTGGGTTCTCCTGGACATAGGCTATCGCCGAGTCGAAGTCTGAAAACTCCTTATAGGGGATAATTGGAATGCCGACCTTTTTAAGCTCCTCTTGGCCGAAGGTGCGGTCGTCTTCGAGTTTGTCGGTATAGGCTGTGCCGCCGACGACAATCTTTCCGGCCTTCCGGAGCTTCTCGGCCTTCTCGCCATGCCCGAGCACGTCATCAAAGACGATAATA
>CAYMWO010000182.1:0-6177 GCA_964393905.1 uncultured Bdellovibrionales bacterium
GACCATCACGGATTAGCTCCATATCTAAAGTGTCCCGGGTAGTCCCAGCAACATCTGAAGTTATCGCTCGTTGTTCGCCGCTTAAGGTATTTAACAGCGTAGATTTGCCGACGTTTGGCCGCCCAACAATCGCCACCCGGACAACTTCCGGAGTCGGGAGCGGCTCTTCCGCGGGCTTAATCTCGGCATCCCCTTCCTCCCCCGCCTCATACCCCGTATCGCTCTGATGGAGCGATCTTAGCCGGTGCGACGACTCGTACTCGTCAGCGGTTAGGTTTGTTTCACTTGGAAGAAAAACCGGAGCAAAATTCGCCGGTGTCTCCTCTTCCTCATCGGAGATCTCAAATTCGCTTTCATCATCAACCGACTCTTCTTCGGTAAACCACTTTCCGTCAGCCTCAATCTCTTCGCGCTCGGGAATTTCGGCATTCTCAAAATCAAACGCCGCCTGGGCCTCTTCAATCTTACGCTTCTCCTCTGCGGCCTCAGCCTCGGTTAAAAGCACACGATAATTTGGCAGACTCACAAGCGCCGCCTCCACCATGTCGGAGACACCCTGACCATAGAGCGCGCTGATATCATGCAGCTCGGGAACTCCGAGCTGGTAGAAGTCGACAGTCTTTAACGACTGCTCTTTGCCGTCACACTTGTTAACTATATAGAGAATCTGCTTGCCGCTTTTTCGGAGTAACTCCACGACATCTTCATCCCCGGGATGCACCCCGGAGTTACCGTCAAACACGGCGAGAATTAAATCCGCTTCTTCAACCGCGAGTAGCGTCTGTTCGACAACCAGCTTCGACATCTCGTCTGAGGGGTTTTTCTCAAACCCGCCGGTGTCTACTAAAATAAACGGCACGCTAAAGCGCTTTACGACGCTGTAGTTTCTATCCCGGGTAACTCCAGACTCGTCTTCCACCACCGCGCGCTTCTCTTGAAGGATACGGTTAAAGAGGGTCGACTTACCGACGTTAGGTCGGCCGACAATGGCAACAATCGGAGCTCTGCTAGACATAATTAGAAATTTTATGAGTTGAAGTTTGCGGGAAGCCAGGTCCTTAGAGCTTGTATCCAGCCCGCTCTAGCCCCCGTGCTGTGCGTGTCCAGTTCTCTTCCACCCGCACATAGAGTTCGAGGAATATACGCCTCCCGAGGATTTTTTCAAGGTCCAGCCGGGCTTCAGTCCCAATTTTCTTGAGCATTAGCCCACCTTTTCCGATAACTATCCCCTTCTGCGAGGTGCGCTCAACGAGAATCACTGCCTTGATATTTAGAATCCCGCCCTCTTCCGACCAGGCCTCGATATTAACGGCAGTGCTGTATGGCAGCTCCGCCTCAAGATTATAAAACAGCTTTTCACGGATAACCTCAGCGGCAATTTGGTCCGGTGTTTGGTCTGTGAGAGAACCCTCAGCGAAGAATCGAGGCCCCTTAGGCAGTTTTCCGAAGAGCACGTTTAGAAGACTTTCAACCCCTTCACCAGTTCTAGCCGATAGTGGAATAAACTCCAGCGACTTTTCCGCATCTGTAACAAAAAGCCGATGGCATTCGGAAATTAAAGGGAGCAGAAACTGCTTTTCCACAGCGTCAACTTTATTAAGAACCACGACTCCAGGAGCTTTAATATCCCGCGAAAGATGCTCTAATATCAGCTCCTGCAATGCTCTAACGTTTACGCCTTTTGCGTTTACAAGTTCACGAGAGTCAAGAACCAAAACGCAGATGTCGGCGTCCCCAGCCCCCTCCTGCACCTCAGTCCCCAAATATCTTCCAAGCTCTCCTCGGACCTTGCTAGAAACAAATCCGGGCGTATCCACAAACACCACCTGCGCAGCTTCTCCCTTAAACTTAAAATCCTTCACCCCCAGGATGCGTTGTCTAGTTGTCTGCGGCTTGGGAGAGACAATACTTACCTTCCGCCCCAACAGCGTATTTAACAGTGTGGACTTTCCAGCGTTGGGCGGGCCGATAATTGCGACATACCCCGAGTGAATCTCTTCGGAGCTAATAGCGAGCGCATTAACGGGAAGCGAGTTATCGCCGGGGGAAGTTGTCATAAGCTAATTACTAACCTGTGTTGAGGTGTCGACCTCCGGTTTAGCGGCGGCTGCCGCCATGGTCGGGGCGACAAGTAGCGCCGAAGAGATAAATACCCTCTGACCATCGGCCAAAGTTGGAGCTGGGCTTGAAGGCACCATCCGTTCAAGAGCCTCAGCTGCTGCTGCCTGCTGCGCCGCCTTTTTCGTGGCCCCGCGGCCCCGCCCAGCGACTTCGCCGTCAACAATCACGACTGTGACAAAGGTTGGAGCATGCTCCGGCCCTTCGACAAGCTCCAGTAAATAAGCTGGCGGCTCGCTACCGGCAGCATGTAGCGCCTCTTGTAGCTCGGTCTTTGGATCATATGGGGTGACCTTCTCGATATCGGTTCCAAAAATCCCCTCGATAGTCTTTAACGCCTCATCGAAGTTACTATCCCGATAAATAGCCCCAATAATGGCCTCCATTACGTCCGCCAAAATCGAGGGTCGTTCATGACCTCCACTTGATAGCTCCCCACGACCGAGCCGAATATAGGGACCAACCTCTAGTAGCTTACCGATCTCAGCCAGCGCCTGGGTGTTAACCAACGCCGCACGCATCTTTGAGAGGTCACCCTCTCGGGCATCTGGGTGGCGGTCACTCAGAAGATGCGCGACACTAAGGTCCAGCACGGCGTCTCCCAGAAACTCTAACCGTTCATAATCCGCGCGCTCTCTTAAACCCAGCGCCGAACGGTGAGTTAGCGCCCGCGCGAGCAGGCTTCGGTCTTTAAATGTGTAATTAAGCTTAGCCTCCAGGACTTCAAAATCTGTCCGAGGTTGGTAGGTTCGACTACCGTCAATACCCTCAGAGCCTTCCCGCGCAGCTCGGCCTTCAAGGGAGTCATCACCATCACCATTCTGGGAGGCACGCTGCACCATCCGGTTGCCCGGACCGGGCTCATATTCCTTTTTCTTAGTCGTTTTCTTGGCCCCCGAAAAATCATCCCAGATGTCACGGCTGGGCTTCTCTGGAGCGCTACGAACCTTGCGCTCTGTCTCCGGGCCCTGAATACTCGAAGCAATTTTACCTGGTCTTATTACTCGCATAAGAGACTACCGTTATCTTCTGTTAAAGCGCGCACAATAACCCGCTTCCCCAGCAGCTTTGTCACGGGAGAGTCTCCCGAAACAAACAGCCGCTGCGGTGTTTTTACCGCTGCGTACTCCCGGCTCGTCCCATAGAGAAAGTCATCGTCGAAACCCTCGACGATAAACTCAAGTTCCGCACCCACTAAGCTCTGCAAAAATGTCGCTCTGCGCCTCTCGCTCAAAGCTCGCCATCTAGCAGCGCGTCGCGCACGCTCGCCCTTATCCACTGCGCCATCAAGACGCACCGCGGGCGTGTCTGAGCGTTCGGAATACGGAAACACATGTAGGTAGGAAATAGGTAGGCTAAGAAAGACTTCAATCTCTTTCTCTACCTCTTCCCTACTCTCTCCGGGAAACCCAGTGATTAAGTCTGAGCCGATGCAACACCCAGGAAGCTGCTCTTCGATATATGAAATTATCTCGAAGACCTCTCCCAACCGGTAACGCCGGTTCATTCGCTTAAGAACTGAGTCCGAAAACGCCTGTACACAGATATGGAGATGGTTACAGAAAACGTGTCCTTTGGCTATTAAATCCACGATTTCGCAGGATAAGTCGTTAGGATCAATAGAACTAAGCCGCACTCTGGGGCCAAACTCCCAGGCCGCAATCTCCTGTAAGAGCGCCGATAAGGAGCTTCCCGTGTCTTCGCCGTAGCCCCCGATATGGGTTCCCGTGAGCACTATCTCGTTGTAGCCAACGGCGGCGAGATGTTGAAAGTCCGCCTTTAGGTCTTTCAAGCTGCGGGAGCTTAGAAGCCCACGGGTTTGTGGAATAATGCAGAAGGTGCAGCTATTTTCGCACCCTTCTTGGATGCGGAGGTGATAGCGGGCACGGCTTTTCACCTCGCCCAAGTATGTTCCTGGTCCGGCAATCTCTGGCGAGATTGGGTCGGCGAGAGAGATGGAGTGACGGACTGGAAGGCTTTTCTTAACGCGACGAGTGGGAGCCTTTACTAGCGCTGTTCGGTCTGTAAGGCGAGAAAGCTCGCCTCGACCCAAAATTGCACCTAGAACCGCATCCCTTCTGCCGGGGCCGATAACGGAGTTCACCTTTCCTGTCGCAAAAAGCTCATCACTCCCGACCTCGGCCAAGCAACCGGTCACGACAATTCGAGCCCCGGGCGAGCGTTCGTGGGCCTTTCGAATGAGTCGATAGGCCTCCTTGTCAGCTCCATCGGTAACTGTGCAGGTGTTAATGACATAGACATCGGCGGCCTCACTAAACTCGCAAGGCACGGCGCCCCGTTCAACGAGAGCCGCCTGTAAGTCAATCGTGTCCGCGTAGTTACTGCGGCAGCCGAGCGTTTCGAAAGCCACTCGAAGCTGCTCCCCTTTTTGACTAAACTCTTTTTCGTTTTCGCTACCGGCGGTTTCCATCACTACTCCTTAGAGATTATCCCCCCGCCAAAAACCTGAAAGCTTCCGTCATCAGCCGGAGTTTCGCTATAAAACACCGCCGCCTGCCCAGGACTGACCGCGCTCCATTCCTCTTTAAAAACAACTTTTGCACGCCCCCCTTCCATCGGCCAAACATCACAGCTAACCCCAGCATGCCGATAACGCATCTTAACCCGCGCGCTTAACCGTCCCTCGGGCACAACCCCACTAATCCAGTTGACCTCTCCCACCACAAACGATTCCCGCCGTAACTCCTCCTTCTCCCCCACCACCACATCGTTCGTCTCAGCGTCAATATTGATCACATACAACGGACTCTTATTACTAACCCCTAAACCCCTACGCTGCCCGACAGTAAACCCATGAATGCCCTCGTGCTCACCAAGCTTCTCTCCGCCCACACTCCGAATACTCCCCCCAACTCCTCGAGCCCCCGTCTGCCTCTCAATAAATTCCGAAACCTCTCCCGAGACAAAACAAATATCCTGGCTTTCCTCTTTGCTAGAAACTTCAAGCTCGTGCTCCGCCAGATACGCCCGCACCTCCGGCTTCTTCATCCCGCCCACGGGAAAGAGCGTCGTTGCCAAATCACTCTGAGTCATGGCGTATAAAAAATAGCTCTGGTCCTTTGCCGTATCGAGCGCCGTAAACAAGCCCCATTTATCTTCATCGAGCCTCTTCACCTGCGCATAATGCCCCGTCGCCACCTTCTTCGCCCCCAACGCCAGCGCCCGCTTTCGTAACTCACGAAACTTCACCTTGCGGTTACACTCCAGACACGGGTTAGGAGTCAGCCCATTCAGATAAGACGCCACAAACGGAGCGATTACCGCCTCGTGAAACGACTCCTCAAAATCAAAGACATAAAACGGAAAGCCCTTCTTTGCCGCCACTCCCCGCGCATCTTGAAAGTCCGCCGGCGCGCAGCAGGTCGCCTTTTTAGAGTTCCCGTTATTTTTTCGGTAATCCCAGACCTGCATTGAAATACCGACGATAGAGTACCCGGCCTCTGCTAACAGCAGCGCCGCCGCGCAGGAGTCAACTCCGCCGCTCATAGCAACGACAACAGTTTCGCCTTGCTGACTTGCTGGCAATTTTTCTGCCACTCCCTCAAGCATCAGACTCTAAGCTCCGGCTGATTTAGTCCGCGCATGCGATTGACCACTTGGGTTACACTTTCTACGGTGCGCTGAATACTTGCCTCATCAGCATCCCAATCAAGACTAAAGCGCACGGCCTCGCGTGCCTCGGTGTTAGAGAGTCCCATGCTGCGAAGCACGTGAGAGACCTCTTGCTTACCGGAGGCGCAGGCTGAGCCTGTGGAGACGCAGATGCCTAGGAGGTCGAGGGCTACTACTAAATCGTCGCCACGGCAGTCGGTGAACTGGATTAGGGCGGTGTTTGCGAGGGCGGTTTTTGCAATAGCGGTGGTGCTGGGTTTGGTCTGTGATAATGGAGTGAGGCAGTGTGTGCCCGGGACATTTATCCCAATTTCTCGCACTAACTTATCTCGTAGGCTCTCAATGCGCTGGAGTTCGCTATCTAATCGGGGCCGGAGCGCTCGGCATACGGCACCCCAAGCGACAGCACCTAACAAGTTCTCAGTG
>CAYMWO010000183.1:0-6108 GCA_964393905.1 uncultured Bdellovibrionales bacterium
AAGGCTCGGAGGCCGAAATCATTTGTGCTAACAGGGGGCGTGGCAGCGAACGGGTCTTTGCGGGCGACGTTGGAGAAGGAGTTGGGGAAGGTGGGGGTAAAGTTTATTGTGCCGGAGCGCAAGTGGTGCACTGATAACGCTTCGATGATGGGGGCGCTGGCGCTTAATATTATCCGGAGTGACCCCCAGGGGTATTTAGATTTTAAGCCAAACGGTGAGACTCTCGGGCCGGGGGTGGGGTTTAATGTGGACGCGCTTCCGCGGTGGCCGTTAACTGACCTGACTGGTGTTAAGTAGGTGGATAGGCAAGGGGAAAACACAAAGATTAAGAGCCGCCTTGCTAGGTTGGGAATTGAGCCGCGAAAATCGCGGGGGCAGAATTTCTTAGCGAACCCAGTTATTGCAGATGAGATTTTGGCGTTCTCCGGAGTAGAGCGGAGCTCTGTGGTGTTGGAGGTGGGGCCGGGGTTGGGAGCTTTGACGGAGCGGTTGGTTTTTCTGGGGTGTGAGTTTTATGCGCTGGAGGTGGAGGAGGGGTTTGTTAAGTTACTGCTGGAGGAGTTTCCAAAGTTACGGCCGGAGCAGATTATCTGCGCGGATGCTTTGGAGATTGATCCAGCGGCGATTGGTTCCGGGTTAGGGGTCAAAAGGGAATTTGAACTCGTGAGCAATGTGCCGTATTCGATTTCATCCGAGCTTGTGCTTTGGGTGATTAAGAATCGGGCGGCTTTTGTGTCCGCATCACTGTTGTTGCAGAAGGAGTTTGCCGAGCGCTTAGGGGCGGAGCCAGGTGGAAGGGATTATGGGTCGCTTACGGTTTTGAGATCTGTTTTCTTTGACGCTGAGCTTGGGCCAGTGGTGGCGGGGAGTGAGTTTTATCCCGAGACGGAGGTTGAGTCGCAGGTGATAAAACTTACGCGGAGAAAGGTTCCGCGGGTGGAGTTGGAGGATACGGAGTATTTTGAAAAAGTGGTTCGGGCGGCGTTTAGTAAGAGAAGAAAAACGCTCTTAAATTCGCTCGGGGCGTCGGGGGTGATGGGGAGTAAAGAGGAGGTGGGGGAGTTGTTGGAGAGGTGTGGGATAGATGGAAAGCGGAGGGCGGAGACCCTTAGTGTGGAGGAGTTTGGGAGGATTGCTAGTTTATCCAGCTCCTGAGACCAACAAAAATTTGCTTGAGATAGCTGAGAGGAAAAATCGGGAAGAAAAAAAGGGACCGCTCCGGGAGATCGGACGGAGCGGTCCCGAGGACTGCCTGGCGGCCTCCAGGGTGAAAAGTCTTTGCGAAAACTTCTCAGGCTGAAGGCCCCGGGACTTAAATCCCTGCATGACCCAATAGCTATTTCATGATGCTGGGCATTGGATGTCCGCCGGACATCACGCCGTTCATTCTGGTGTCTTCTTCAGCATCGTCAGTCGAACCATCAAAGAAATTTAGTGGAATTGCGCCGATTAAGTTCTCAATCGAGTCCCGGCGAATACGCCAGTCTGCTCCGACTTTAAAGCCGTCAATTACGCCCTCTTTAATAAGCTCATATACCTTTGGGCGCTGCACTCTTAAGAGCATACTTACTTCACGAACTGTCAATAATATCGGCGCTTCTGCTCTCTCGTTCATAACATTCACTCCAGTTAAAACCTTAAAATCTAGTTTCCGTTTGTTTTGAGCAGCCCGTGCCAGTAATCAATGCTCTCCGCTGCCTGTATTAATATTCGCCTGTTTTGGACAGATTACTTATCGAGAGATCTAGGGAAGGCAGATCCGGACAACCCTGAAAGAGCTCTAGGAGAAGCCCCTAGTGCCCTTATATTGGGTTCTCTCTGCGCCTCCGCGTCTCTGCGTGAGATAATGGATATTATATTCAGATCACTCACGCGGAGACGCGGAGGCGCAGAGAAGAAAAGAAAAAGAAAGTTGGGTTATTTGGGCTTTTTGTTCTTGGCTTTTAGCCGGGCTAGGTCTTCTTCGGCTACTATGGCCCGGTTTAGTTCATCCACTAGGCCGTCCATCACCAGCGAGTCTAGCTCTCTATGCTCTTGTAATAGAGTGCGAGCGGTCTCTAGTTTGCCTTGCTCTTGATACCATCTGGAAAGTCTCGTGATACGGTCGACTATGAACTCGTTTTCTACTTTGTTGTCCGCGGCCAGATGATAGCTCTCCAACGCCTGCTTCGGTTCACCGGCGTCTAGGTAGGTGTCGCCGATTAAGAGATAGTAAAAGTACGGGTTCTCATCGATTGGTCGGCGCGGGTCGGCTAGTCTTGCTTGCATGTGATCTTGATAGTGCTTCACCGCTTCACCAAACTCACCCTTGGCTCGTAGCTCGCCTGCGAGCTGGGCATCCGATGGACGCTTTTTATAACTAAATGGGCCACCGAAGACGCCGTAAAATACCTGGCAACCGCTTAGCGCTGAAATTAGTAGGAGAGCTACTAGGAGGGCAGGAACTGAGGATTTCTTAATACCGGCAGGGCTCATATGCATGATTTCCTAAGATTTTAATGCGCGAATAGCCCTTATGGGGTCGTTAACGGCGGTAACCTACTTGACTCATCAGACAATTTAAGTAATTTAGACCACCTTCTAATTCTTTCACGGGATACCCGTAAAGCAATTTATTCTTATAGGACCGGCTACATACTAGCCCTAATTATTAGCTCTTGGCTAAGGAACGTTATGAAAGATGGAATTCACCCAGACTATGTTGAATGCGCAGTAAGTTGTAGCTGTGGCAATGAGTTTCAGACCCGTAGCACTCAGGCCGAGATTAAGCTCGCAATCTGCAATATGTGCCACCCGTTCTACACCGGAACACAGAAGCTGATTGATACCCAGGGTCGCGTTGAACGGTTTAACCGTCGGTATGCAGCAACTGGCACACCGAAGAAAGTTACTAAGCAGTAATCGCTTCAGTAACTATCTCTTTAAGATTTTGATTCCCCGATTAACCAGTGTTTGCTTTGGGCTTCTCTGCCTTTGGCTATTCCTTTTGCCTATTGGCTGTAACAAACCAACAGATAAATCAGTTGCGTCTTCAGCTATTGGCGGAGGGGGTGTGAAGTCGGGGGAAGAGGCGGGAGAAGCTGAGTCGGTGATGAAGGGGGTGGCGAGTGAGATGTTTCAGCCGGGTGCGGTGGCGCCGGAGTTTGAGCTTGAGAGTCTGGCGGGCGAGAAGGTCACTCTTAAGAGCTTTCGCGGGAAGGTAGTGCTCGTGAACTTCTGGGCTACCTGGTGTGTGCCGTGTGTAGCGGAGATGCCGGCTTTGGAGAGGCTTTATAAGTCGCTTAAGGACAAGGGTGTAGTGGTGCTGGCTATCAACACTGATGCCTCTGAGAACAAAGAGGCAGTGAGGAAGTTTGTTGCTGATAAGGGGTTAAGCTTTCCGGTGTTAATGGATCCAGAGCTGGAGGTCGCTGGGAAATACGGCGTGTCGGGCTTTCCGGAGACGATGCTTGTGGGCAAGGATGGACTGCTTAAAGCGCTCAAGGTCCCCGGGGAGAAGACCCCGATTGTGAGAGTGATTGCCGACCAGCCTTGGGACTCTCCGGCCTTTATCAAAGCGGTGAGCGAAATTCTCGATACTAAATAATCCTTTTCCAAATTCGCCGTTCCTGGGAAACTCTGCTTTATGCTTCCCACCGTAATTCAACTCGGTCCCCTTCCCGTACACAGCTTTGGTCTGATGATGGTCTTCGCCTTTTTGTCGGCATGGGCGCTGCTCGCCAGGAACCTTGAGCGGGTCGGTGAGGGGAGTGCGTTTGCGGAGCGGATGATTGTCTGGGCGGCGGTTGGGGGGATTTTGGGCGGGCGGATAAGTTATATCATCAGCTTCTATGAGGAGTTTCAAGCGGACCCTTGGGGTGTGATTTTTAGTGGCGCTGGGTTTGTATTTTACGGTGGGCTTATTGGCGGGGCGCTTGCTTGTTGGATTTTAATTAAGAGAAGTCAGAAGGACTTTCTGGCCTTTGCGGATTTGACCGCACCGGCGTTGGCTTTTGGTTACGGAATAGGGCGTATCGGGTGCCAGCTCTCAGGGGATGGGGATTACGGAACGATTTCGAATTTGCCTTGGGCGCTTAGCTATCATCTGGGTGTGGTTCCCACGGAGCTTGGTGTGAGGGTGCATCCGACTCCAATATACGAAGTGGTGGTCTCGCTTTTGGTGGCCGTGCTCTTACAAAGGCTTTTACAGACAAAACTTATCAACCGGCGCGGGGCTATCTTTGGAATCTATTTATTGCTGGCCTCGGTCTCCCGATTTTTAGTTGAGTATTTGAGAATTGAACCCAGAGTCTCTCATGGGTTTACTCAGGCTCAAATCATTAGCGCGGTTTTAGTGGTTATTGGCGCTACAATGTTTGCTTTCGCTAGAACCCTTCAGCCAAATAGTGCTGAATCGGGTAACCCTCTCGCTTAATCAAAAGAGCTATGATCGATAGGCGAAATCCAGTAACTCACCATCCTGAACCGGCACGGGTGCTTGACGGTATCTCGGACTCTGAGGTCATACTTAACTTCCAGTCGGCCCTGACTTCGCTCTACCCGCGGCTCGTGACGGTACGGCTACACAGTGGCCAGGGGTTTTTGGACCTATCGGAGAGGTTATATTTTGACCTGGTCTATGGACGCTTTGCCCAGAAGTTTGGCCTGACCGCTCCGTATAAGGAGTATCATCGTTACGGCGCCCGTCTTCACTGTTACCGAAAAATTAACCACGTGGAGTGTGTGCCGAAGAGATGGCCGCTGCCGATTTTTCGTGGGGGGATGAGTACGAAGCTCTCGCACGAGGAGCTGCAGGATAAGGTTATCGTATTTAGGCGCTTTGCCGATCTCTCGCATGACCTGACTAAGACGTTGGATTTATTTGAGGCTTCTCGGGTTGGTTTTGACTTAGTGTCAGTTGAGATTGTGGATGCGACTACTGGGTACCGGTTTAGGGAGCTTTTTGAGCACGATATTTTTGTGCGGAAGGAAGATCTGGAGTTTGAGTTTGTTGTAGAGAGCTTTGATGTTGAGGAGCACCGGGGATTTCGGGACGTTCTGCTTTAGATCTAATCTAACTTTAGAAATAATCAAATTAATATAAGTCGGAGAGTCGGTGGTTAGGCCCTGGGGGGAGTGATCTAAACGAGAGCGCTCTCGCGCTGTCGGCGCCCCGTCTTTTCCCCCGGGGCTCGCTCCGGAACTCTTCTTGCAATTTCGGCCGGTGCCCGGCCGGCAAGAAGATTTCCTACGTCTCGCCCACCCCAAGGACCGCCCCGTTCGCTTTCTCGTTTAGACCACTCCCCCCAGGGCCTTCTCGTAAGTGATTGCTGGGTTTAGTTTGGATCGTGGAAGGCAACGAGGAAAATCAAACGCCCCCCCCCTACCACTTACATGAATTTCCTTGCGAATACAGGGTTTGAACCGGTACAATTACCCTCGCAAATCATGTGACTTAAACTTATCAGGTGCGACTTGCGTTATCTTATCTCTGTTCTTGCTCTCTTTGCTCTGGGGTTTTCTGGGTGTGATGAGAGTTTTTCTTTTGAGCCGACGGCCGATGATGGCTCAACTGGTGATGGTGGGTCGGATGTTACTGTTGAAGATGATGACGGGGATGGGCTTTCGAACTCGGTGGAGGATGAGTTTGAGATTGAGAAGTTAAAGGCTGATACAGACCATGATGGGTTTAGTGATGGGATTGAGTTTGTCGGAGATTTAGGCGATCCGGCGGATGGAAGCGCTAGCCCGACACCGTTTAGGCGGAAGAAGATATTGCTCGTGCAGGACGCACTGCAGAATGAACGGGATGGAGACCAAGACGGGCTAGGGGATACGTTTGAAACAGATAACGAAATGGACCCGGATAGTCCGGATATGGATGGCGATGGGTATCAAGACGGGCTTGAGCTTGTCGCAAACGCAGATCCGTTTCGTGAATCCATTGTCCCTGTGAGGGAGGCGCCACCTGCATCAGATGGAGTCACCCGCACCGGAGCGGCGCCGCAGGACTCAGATAACGATGGCATTGCGGACAATGTTGAAACCCTAAATGGGACAAAGTCTACAACTCGGGACTCGGATGGCGATGGATTCTCTGATGGAATTGAGTTTCTAATGGGTAGTGAT
>CAYMWO010000184.1:0-5959 GCA_964393905.1 uncultured Bdellovibrionales bacterium
CCAATTATCTAGCGAATTATAGGGTAATAGACAAGTTTGTGAACTATTAAATTCTAATCGCCAACGGGAAAATCTAATTGCTATACTCCACGGGAATTCGCTGTCGGATATTAGCCTAAAAAATTATGAAAATATGAATAACCCCATTGAGGAAACGAATTCGCTTCGGGAGATAGTAAATCGAGGATACCGAGGGATAAGCCGTATTGGACTGCTGTTCTTTCTACTGATTTTCTCCTCAGCCCTCTATCTCGGCTTCCAAATCATCCCCTTTTATTATTACTACTACGAGTTTCTAGGGGTAATGGAGTCACAAGCTGATAAGGCATCGGTATTTAGCGACGCACAGATTCGCAAGGTCCTGCTGAAGAAAATTAAGGAGCTGGAGCTTCCAATAGGCGACCCCGACGAGCTCAAAATTAATCGCTTCGGCGGGAAGATAATCATCGACCTCTCCTATCAAGAGGTGCTCTACATAGATATCGGGGAGAAGACTTACGATCTACATGTCTTTAAGTTCAATCCACATGTCGAACGTGAGACAGGTGTCGATTAACCAATTAAAACTTCCCGCTGTTCTGACGGCGTTTTTTTCCAATAAGTTAAAAGGCGGAACTTCGTTCTTCCTTTTCTTTTTTGTTTTCTTTGGGTTTCACGCCCTAGTACGAGCGTTCTTCCCGATTTATATTAAAAATCTTGGGTTCTCCCCATTTGAGATTGCGGTGATTACCTCGGTTGAGGATCTTGCCAACCTCTTTGCTTCATTAGCTGTAATCGGAATCCTTTCTCGGCTGTTTTCTTCTCGGCAAATTGTTATCGGGGGCTTGTCGCTTAAGGTACTTTTCTTTATCCCTTTTTTTTGGATCTCCAGCTTTTGGAAGGTGACCCTGGCCTGGTTTCTTTTATTATTTGTCTCAAGAAGCCCGCTGGTGTGCGCGGAGTCAGCCGCGGTGCAGGCCTCCTTCAACCAGAGAATCTCCTATGGCAGATGCCGCATCGGGGGCTCGCTTGGGTTTGTGGTCTTCACCGTTCTTATTGGTTTACTCTTTGATATTTACGGGGTCTCAAGCATCCTCTGCCTGGGACTGCTAATTCTCTTAGGGCTTTTGATAACAGCTATTAAGGTCCGAGATGTTTTTAGCGCCGAAGTAAGCCAGATGCCTGGCTCTCGACTTAAGATATTTCAGAATATCACCGCGGGGATTACTCCCACTGCCAGGCTCTTTCTCTTGGTTCAGTTTCTGGTTTGGTCCGGGAACGCGGTCTTCTATACCTACTTCTCTATTTATTTACAGGAGCTGGGGTGGAGTGGAGCCGGGCTCTCCGGGGCCTGGGCTGTAGCGGTGTTCTCGGAAGTTGTGGTTTATTTCTTTTTTGAAGCCTTAGAGAGGCAGTTCTCGCTTTCAGGGTTGTTTAGAATTAGCATTGTAGCGACAGCGCTGCGCTGGTTTGTTGTCGGTACTATAAGCGCAACTCCTATTATCCTCCTCTCTCAGTTACTTCATGCCTTCACAATTGCCGGATTTATCACCTCCTCTAACCGGCTAATGCATCTTCTTTTAGGGGAGGGTTATCGGGGTAACGGCCAGGCGCTATTAATTGCGGTAGGTCCGGGATTAGGGGTATTTATCGGGCGCATTGTTGCCGGGAGTTCAGCTAATTGGCTGCCAGCGAGCGTGGGCTATGGGCCGATTTTTTTTGGCGCTGCACTAGTTGTCTTAATCGCGTATCTTATTGCGCATCGTATCGAGTATCCTGATAGCTAAAATGAAAACCGACCTCCAAGGCGAGAAATCTTCCGAAGTTACGCTTCCAACTTTTTCTGGAGATTGTTCGACATCTTCGTTCAAGGGGTTGATGGCAACGCAATTCCTTGGGGCCTTAAATGATAATCTTTATAAATTAATCGTCTCGCTGATTATTATTGATACAGTTTTAGATCAAACCGGCGGGGGAATCTATCTCAGCCTGGCGCAGGCGTTGTTTGTTTTACCGTTTATAATCTTCTCCCCGTTTTCAGGATATCTCGCTGACCGCTACTCTAAAACCAAGATTCTCCGCTGGGCAAAGGTGATGGAGATTGTGGTGATGGGGTTTGGGTTGGTTTTCTTTACAATCGGCAATGTTCCGGCGCTACTTACGGTGTTGTTTTTTATGGGGCTCCATAGCACCCTCTTTAGTCCGGCAAAGTACGGCATTCTCCCGGAGTTGCTGAGCCCTGATCATCTCTCTAAGGGCAACGGCTATTTAGAGCTCTGGACGTTTCTGGCGATTATTTTAGGGACCGCCGTGGGCGGTGTAATCAAGTCACTTTCTGATAGCTCGCATATCCTCCCGGGACTATGCGTCGTGGCAGTTGCAATCTTGGGATGGCTCGCGAGTTTGCGGATTCAAGTGACCCCTGCCGGAAATCCCAATGCGCCGAAGGTTGATAGTTATATTCGGGATTTGTGGGAGACGCTAAAGGAGATACGGTGTAACAAGCCGCTATATTTGTCGCTTATCGCCAATGTTTTTTTCTGGTTTGTCGGCTCCCTATTTCAACTCGATATTTTGCTCTACGCCAAGAGGTTGCTGGGTGTTGGGGATCTATATACCGGACTGTTGATGACGGCTTTGGCACTGGGCATCGGTATTGGGAGTGTCTTTGCTGGAAAGGTCTCAGAGGGAAAAGTCGAGATGGGGCTTGTCCCGATTGGAGCAATGGGCATGAGTCTGTTTGGGATTCTGCTCAATTTTTCTGGTTTCTCCTTTGCCTTAACCTTGGTGTTCTTGTTTCTGTTGGGAGTTAGTTGCGGATATTTTGTGGTCCCAATTAATGCCTACTTTCAGCTTCATAGCCCGGTGGATAGACGTGGACGGTATCTTGCCGCAATGAATTTTGTCGTCTTTAGCGGAATGCTTCTGTCTTCAGCGCTATTTACTTTTTTGACAGATGTTTTGGAGCTAGACCCGGGTCAGATCTCACTTCTCATCGGACTATCAACTATTGGGGTTGCTGTTTATATCTGCACAGTTCTTCCCGAGGTGCTGGTGCGCTGTGTTAATTGGCTCCTCTCGCACACGTTATATAAAGTGCACGTTGTCGGTAGTGAGAATGTGCCGAAAGTTGGTGGAGCTCTGCTTGTTTGTAATCATGTCTCGTATGTCGACCCCTCGTTACTCTTGGCATCGATTGAGCGACCCATTCGGTTCATAATGTATCGACCCATTTACGAAGCTAAGTTGATTAATCCAATTGTGCGGATTGTTAAAGCGATTCCTGTTTCCCCGGAAGATCACCCCAAGGAACAGCTGAAGTCGTTAATGGAGGCGGGGAAAGCCATTAAGAACGGCGAACTTGTATGCATCTTTGCCGAAGGGGGTATCACGAGAACCGGACAGTTGATGCCGTTTAAGCGCGGGCTGGAGCGAGTAATGAAGGGAATTGATGCTCCGATTATTCCGGTTTACTTGGACCAGGTCTGGGGCAGCATCTTTAGTTTTAGTGGCGGGAAATTTCTTTGGAAACGCCCCAAGGAGCTTCCTTATCCGGTAACGATAAGTTTTGGTAAGCCGCTACCAGGGGCGGCTACAACGCATGAGATTCGTCTGGCGGTGCAAGAGCTTGCGAGCGAGACATTTAGAATTCGTCGGCGTGAGCATCAGCTGTTACATTTCGGGTTTCTGCGAGTCGCGAAGAGAAACTTTTTTCGCCAAGCTGTTTGCGATACAAGCGGCCTAACACTCCGTTATGGCGCTCTTCTGGGATTGACACTTAAGCTCTCACAGATATTTAAGCGCCTACATCCAGGGGAGAGGTTCCTAGGTGTTCTGCTTCCTGCATCGGTCTCTGGTGTGCTTGCTAATTTATCATTGCTGATGGCGGGCAAGGTGCCGGTGAACTTGAATTTTACTGCTGCTACCGAGTCGCTGAAATCGGCGGTGAAGCAGTGCGAAATCAAAACACTCATCACCTCGCGGACATTTTTAGAGAAATTGGAATTCTCCGAGGAGTTCCCCAGCCAATTTAGCAAGGTGTATTTCGTTGAGGAGTTACTTCCGCAACTCGTAAAGGGAAAAGTCGTCGCATTACTCAAGACGTTTGTAACCCCTATTTGGCTGATTGAACGGCTTTATTTTAATCGTGAACAAACCCGAGATGAGTTAGCGACCGTGATTTTCTCTAGTGGCAGCACTGGGGAGCCGAAAGGGGTCATGCTCTCTCACGGAAATATTAGTTCGAATCTAGAGAGTCTCTATCGAGTGTTCCAACTCGGCCCTAATGACTGTGTGATGGGGGTGCTGCCGTTTTTTCACTCGTTTGGTTTTACCGGGACTTTGTTTTTGCCGCTTCTGGGCGGAATTCGTGCGGTCTATCACCCAAACCCGCTGGAGTGCGGAGTTGTGGGTGAAAAGGTGGCGATGCACAAGGCCACAATTCTGATGAGCACGCCGACATTTCTAATGATGTATGCGCGAAAGTGCGAGCCTGAACAGTTTAAGTCTTTAAGGTTGGTAATTGTTGGAGCGGAGAAGCTTAAGAGTAGTATTGCAGAGACTTTTAAGGAGAAGTTCGGGATTTATCCGCTTGAGGGTTACGGGGCGACTGAGCTATCGCCCGTTGCTACAATTAATCTTCCGGACTTTGAAAGTACTGACGTTAAGCAAATCGGTACAAAAGCTGGCACTGCCGGGCATCCGCTTCCGGGAATTGCGGCGAGGGTGGTTGATAGTGAGAGCCTTGCGCCGTTGGAAACAGGAAGGGAGGGGCTGCTGCTTATTCGTGGACCAAATGTCATGAAAGGTTATCTAGGTCGTCCGGATCTCACAGCTGAGGTGATTCGTGACGGATGGTATGTGACCGGCGACATCGCAATAATTGACGAAGATGGGTTTGTTACTATCACCGACAGGCTTTCGCGATTTAGTAAGATCGGTGGGGAGATGGTTCCTCACATTAAGATTGAAGATGAAATTCACCGTATCCTCGGCGAGGTCGAACACCGTTATTTTGTAACATCCGTTCCGGACGAGAAAAAGGGGGAGAGGCTTGTAGTCCTTTCCCTGATTGCTGTTGAGACTACTGCTGTTATTCAGAAATTGCAGGAGGGGGGACTTCCTAACCTTTGGATTCCTAAACCTGAGTGCTTCTTAACAATTGATAAATTCCCGCTACTCGGAAGTGGCAAGCTGGATCTGAAGCGCCTAAAAGAGATCGCTAAAGAGAGCCTTATCTGACCACGCGGATTAGGCGGAATTGTTTGACTCCTAACAACAGCGGCATTATTAACAGCCTGCGCGGCAATTAGGCTGCGTGGACGTTTGTGTTGAATTAAGTCTTTTTAAGGAATTCTCAAGATGAATATTAAATCAGTTGTCGTCGTCGGTGCGAGCGTGCTTTTTTGTGCAGGCGTTGCTTTTGCTGCAACAGAGAGCGCGATGATTAAGGAGAAGAATGTGCAGGTAATTGCTGGTGGCAATCCATCTCCAATTACTCTAGAGGGAACTGCTCCATCTAGCTTCAAGAGCTTTGAGGTTTTCTGTGACAGCAAGCCAGTAGCAGATGTAACTGCTGCAATTGCTGCTCCTAACTCAAGCCAGCTTCATATCTCAGCGGCAAAGAACGCAGCATCCGCAGCTAATTGCCAGATTCATGGCAAGAGCGCAGCTGGAGCAAGCACAGTAATTGGCGGCAACTTCTCAGTTGTTTCTCCATCCGCTGCTGCTAACCAAGCGATGGACAGTGCGCGCGCTGCGATGAAGTCAGCTGACCATGAGACTTCAAAGGCACTAAGTGAGTCGGCAAAGACACTTGATGCTGCAGCAGCTGCTTCAAAAACTAACTAATTAGTTTTTAGTTAGAATTTAAGGCGGGCTTGGGGAAACTCAGGCTCGCCTTTTTTGCGCACTTTTTCTTACCAACCCCCGCCCCCCCCCCCCCCACCACCACCACCCGACGAAACACCCCCCCCCCCCC
>CAYMWO010000185.1:0-5920 GCA_964393905.1 uncultured Bdellovibrionales bacterium
TAAATAAAAAGGAGGGCGACTAAAAACACGAGCACCGTATTCAGCGCGAACCTTACCCAACGGAACCGGCCGCAGGCTAAATTGACCGCTTCGATAAATGAGATTAGCGAGATAAGTGTTAGGGCTACGGCTTTTGTGATCTGAGTGAGGGATTCAAACTGAATGAGCCCACGCGAAATCCCCAAGTAATAGAACCCGAGTTGAAGCAGAAGAATGAGGATAGTAGTGGCGGACAACATAGCGGAGGAAAACTAGCCGTTATTACTGAAAATTAAAACCTTTTTGGTAGGTTTTATGGAATTGATGTTGAATAAGAGTTAACGTAATAACGAATAGTGATTTCAGCCAGTTAGACCCAACCTTAAGCCGCGCGTTCTACTCGAACTGTAACTTTACGTCCCAAAATCCCCAACAGACGCACCATCTGATCGATGCTCTTTCCGTAAAAGGTCTGGTCCAGAAGACGGTATGTCTGCGCTGGAGAGGTTTGCAAAAGTCTCGCAAGTTCACGTTTAGCTATTTTTGAATTTTTGAGCGCTCGCTGAGCTTGTATTGTTAATTGGTAAAGTAACTGCTCGCGATTGTAATCGGAATCGTTGTTAAAGCTGAGAACGTGATCAATATGCACCGTTCCGGTTTTACCAGACCGGCATTCAAAGCTGAATCCCTCATGCCCTAACTCCGAGTCGGTCTCGACTTCTAAAACAGCATCGCCGCGCTTTAGCCCTGCGGCAGAATAAGGATACTCAGCCTGGCCCTTTGCAGTCTCAATCACAAACACTCGCTTCCGGTTATTGGTAAGCACTCGTTTGATTTTCATAAACATCCCTCGGAAATTAGCGCCGCTAGATGCTTTAACACTTCCCGCGAAACCCTTCCCTTCATAACCCTCGAGTTCTCAAGATCCCACTTGCCAACAAATTTGCCGTCTTTATACACATGTACATGTCTTGGGGCATGATCCCCAATCCAGGTCACAAACACGTATCCACCCCGTTTAATCTTACCCATGAGATAGTATCATTAATGGTACTAGTTAACAAGTCGAGGCTCGAGGCCGCTGTAATTATTATCGAGAATTCCTAGCGCTTGTTTCGCACTAGGCATCCGCGGAAATATGGGTTTGAAATGTTTCGAGAGGGTTAAAGAGGCTAAAGAAGGTAAAGGGGACGATATCCGCTTTTAAAACCCGCCGGAACGTTCCTGTCCTTTGCGCTCTTTAATGCTGCGGTCCATCCTGGAACGGATGATGGTTGCGATGCCCTCGGGATCTGCAACGCCGTGGAGCTCGACTTCTGGCACGTCAGTCATAGCCGAGCCGACGAGCACTGTTCCAACAAAAAGAATTCTCTCCCAGAGGTTCTGCTTAACTTCAACCCCACGAGCGTTCTCTAGCGGCATTTCAAAATGCCGTTTGTTAAAGGAGAGAATACCAGTTGTGGCCGAGATATGGTGGCATTTGACCTCGTACTTGCAATCAAAAAGCAGAAATAACGGCCTGGCAATGACCAGAATGGCGACTAGAAGTAGTATCGGAAGGTGCAAGACAAAGGAGAATCCAAATAGGTCCACATTTTGATGTAAAACGGTCTCTGGAAACTCCTTCGAAATAGGAATCCCGTAAAAGCTAACTAAGCCAAAAAGAATAAACCACAGAACCACAGACCGCCAATGCCTGTGCAACACCAGGTGCTCCGCCGCCCTGGGGCAGTCCTCTTCGGAGTTAGTTTTCAACTTTTTTACATCCATGGGCAAGAAATCTACCATTAGCAGGCTGATTTTGAAACCAGGCAAAATAGGTTTTAACTAAAGCACCCTGCCTAGTCTTTTTGTCTGCAAATGGAAATTGAATGTGATAATGATACCCTTCGACACGGCTCAGGGCAGGCCTCTTTAACTTAAGGATGATTATGAAACTCCGATTCTTGGCACTCACAGTCTTCACCCTTCTTATTTCAGCACCGGCCTTTGCTGCAGATCTGCCGAACAGTAAAGATCCGGCAGGGATTAAGCGCTACGAAGGCACTGAGATCGTGCGTTATGAAATTATCAGTTTCGATCAATACACCGTGCCACTTGGCAGGATGACTAAGTTTGATTTTGGAACAAAAAAAGCGGAGTTCGAGAAATCAGAGGTTTTAGAAGGGGCTGTTACCCGAGTCTCTTATCGCCTTGCCGACCCGCAGCGATCGAGTCTTGAGGTATTACGAAACTACGAAGAGTCCTTAACCGCTGACGGTTGGGAGATAAGCTGGAAGGCCAGTGGCAAGGCCGAACTGGGGAACCCCTACTCCCATTTGTATGAGTCACTCCGGGATAACGACCAACTCTTTACCTATAGCGATGCCGAGGCGCATGCTCTAGTGGCCCGAAAACCTGCAGAGGGGCTTACTGCCGTGCTGTTTGTTACCAAATACCAGTATGGCCTCACCCGCGGGATAAAAGTTGAAGCCGGGGACCCGCTTGTCCAGCTTGATGTCATTCAGACAAAGAAGATGGAGCAGAAGATGGTCTTCGTTAAGGCCACTGAGATGGAGAGTGAAATCGACAAGAACGGTCGCATCGCTCTTTACGGAATTCTCTTTGACTTCAATAAAACCGATATCAAACCCGAATCCGAGCCGGTGATTGCTGAGGTGGCCAAACTTCTGGCAGCAAAGCCGGGGTTAAGTATCCTGGTTGTGGGGCATACGGATAATGTCGGTGCCTTTGAGTTTAACCGTGATCTAAGCCAGCGTCGTGCGGCAGCTGTAAGCGCCGCCCTGACGCAGAAACACGGTATCGCCGCCTCGAGGCTCATGTCATTCGGAGCGTCGTTCGCTGCACCGCTCGCCAGTAATGGCACTGAGGAGGGTCGGGCAAAGAACCGGCGGGTTGAGATTGTAGGGCTGAATTAACCTACTATATAGCCGAGAAATAGTCGGGCACTCCTGGTCGATAATAGGTTAAGAGCATTTTAAGCTCTAAATCTAATTATGCGTAAACCAGGAGAGCTACGATGAAATTCAAATTTATTCCCGATGCTAAGTGTGAGAACGCTGAAGCTATAGAGGAGGCGAGTAAGCACGCTGACTCATGCGACTCATTTAAAGATCTGATTTTTAACTGGCTTGCTCCCGAACGGGAAGTCTGGACCTGTGCCGGGTCCGAAGAGATTGTGGTTGATGGCGTTACCTCTACCATAGACACCCTCTGTGTCGTTTTCAATATTGGCCAGCAGGAAATTGGAATGTGCGAGATGCCGGTTAGTGAAGTTCAGCTTCTATACCCCAAGGTACAAAAAATTGAAGCTGGATATCGAAGTTGTAAGTTAGGGAGTCATAGCTATTCAATTAAGTGGATGGAAAAGCGGGACAAACAACTTAAGAGCAAATTCAACGAGGTATTTTACGTAGACGAACACACCCCCGAAGTCGCAATCGAACACGCCCTTTCCTATGCGATGTGTCACGGCGGCGAAGTTTCGTTTTCTCCTTACGACACTACCCTCATGGAGGATTGTTTCATGGAGGAAGAGCAAGAGGAGGAATACAAGAACTACTTTCCGATTAGCGTTCACGCTCACTACCGGCATCCGGTGGAACTTAAAGGTTGGGGGGAGCATAGTGTGGTGTTGTTAGGGGCCAAATAAGCGAGAAGTTTGGGCTATTTTTACGGCGCTTAACAGGCTTGATATCATATGCTATCATTAGCTACCATTAGCAATGCCCGTAGGAATGATGGAGACAATCATATGGCTCAAGCAATCGCGCTCGGCGTAAGAATTGACCCAAAACTAAAGAAGATACTGGACAAGGTTTGTCAGACCCGCGGTCTGATAATGTCTCGACTAGTTGAGGATGCTCTAATCGATAAGTTAGAAGAGCTCGAGGATTTAGAGGACCTGCCAAAGCTGAGAAAGGAGCGTTCCCGGCCACTTTCTGAAGTGCTGAAGGAGCTCGGAATCGGTGGCAAACTATAAAGTCGAGATTACCAGCACAGCCGAGCGGCAGCTAAAAAAGCTTCCGGTGTCGGCACGTGAGAAAATCGGGTTACTCCTTCAAGCCCTAGCCCAGGATCCCCTGCCCTTTGGCGTTAAGAAACTAAGTGGGACTGAAAGCACCTACCGGTTAAGAGTCGGGGATTATCGAATTATTTACGATATTGAAAAGCGTGTTTTAAGGATTCTGGTGCTGAAGGTCGGGCATCGGAAGGACATTTATCGGGGCAGATAGACAAGAAAGGTACTTGGAATTAAGTGGCACATGACAATTCCCTAAGTTTCCGTTAAGATTTTTAAAAGTCGAGTCGGTTATGAAAAAGTATAAAGCTAAATTTGTAATTCCAGTTCACCCAGGTGCTGTATTGTGCGAAGTGCTTGATGGATTTGGGGCCTCGCAATCAGAACTAAGTCGCCGGCTGAATATTCCACAGACTAAGATTAGTGAAATTTGCCGAGGGAAGAGAGGCATCTCTGCAAAGATGGCCAAGAAGCTTGGTAAGGTTTTCCGTCAGTCCCCAAACCTTTGGATGGGGCTGCAGAATTACTAAAACGAGCCATTTCCCGCTAACTAATGATAAATGACAATCCCCCAACTTTCCGTTAAGATTTCCAACTGTTGAACCGATCACCAAAGGGTCTATTCCTCTCTTTAAGGAGATCTACTGTGTCTAGTCTAAACTGTCCCCGATGCCATTCCTCTCTCGCAGCTATTACCGCTAACGGTGTGGAAGTTGATATCTGCCGAAACGGCTGTGGCGGAGTCTGGTTTGATGAGA
Organism: uncultured Bdellovibrionales bacterium; assembly: GCA_964393905.1. Classification (GTDB taxonomy): domain Bacteria; phylum Bdellovibrionota_C; class UBA2361; order SZUA-149; family CAYMWO01; genus CAYMWO01. The sequence continues at coordinate 4,759 of CAYMWO010000185.1, forward strand.
AGGAATATAAAAAGTTCGACGAGGCCTCAGAGGACGCTACCCCGCTGCTCCTTACATCCCCCTCCGGAGCTGCTCCGGCTAGTAATGACGTAGGTCCCGCAATGAGCTGTCCTAAATGTGGCGAAGACGGAATCCTAGCCCGCCGAGCATCAGGGCCGGACGATAAGATTACAATTGATCAGTGCATGCGTTGTAGTGGTATCTGGTTTGATGTCGGTGAGCTCGGCACCTACCGGGCTCAGTTCAAAACCGAAGACGAACGCGAAACCGCAGCCGATAGTTTCTTGGCGCCAGCGGTGGATACGATTCTCGATCAGATTGAAGAAGAGAACAAACGAGTAAAGACCATCACCGAACGTTATAAAAACGCCGTCACCGTCAAACAGAGATTGCAGCTTGTCATGCAAGACGCAAAGCGCAACTTCAAGGGACTTGACCTATTGGGCAACTCTATCGACGGGAAGTTTAAGGTCTAGTAATCAACTTCTAATCGATATTTTAAACCTGCTTCAGGAGCAACTGCTTCGGCACAGGGTGGAATGTGTCGAACAAGATTGCTCTCGTGCTAAAGCACCCCCTGCTCGCTCCAGAACCTTTTTCGCAATTGCAGCTGCTCGCGCAGCTGCGCGAAAAAGTTTCCTACGACTCGCCAACCCCAAGGACCACCCAGTTCCCAATCTCGTTCGACACATTCCACCCTGTGCCTACATAGACGCCCATCAAATTCGTTGCGAAGATCGTGTCATGCCCCAATTCTTGGCCTGCCTGAGTCATGGTGACGCGGATCATTGCTCAGAATTTTAGAATTTTGGAAATTTTTATTGTCACTTAACTGCAGTATTAGCCGCGCCGGAGGTAGGGGGGCTTTTTTCTGCGCGAAAGGGGCGGGGGAGTTGGATGGCGAGTCGTAGGATATTTTTTTGCCTAACCGGGAACCGGTTAGAATATGCAAAAAAAGATCCGGAGGGAGCAGGTGGCCATCAGTAGCGGGAGAGCGCAGAAAAAAGCCCCCCTACCTCCGGCGCGGCGTTACGAACCCTCCCGAAACCGCCCAAGGAACAGTATTAGCAGCACAAGCCCTAGATAAGTGTCATTTTGCTCCTAGGACTCAGCTGCTTTTTCTCTATATCCATATGGGATATTGTCTAAACAATGAGCAAAG
>CAYMWO010000186.1:0-5903 GCA_964393905.1 uncultured Bdellovibrionales bacterium
GGATTTACTATCGTGAGTTAGTCCTTAGCTCTCCTCCCACCATATGGCAGATATTTATCGGCGTACTTTCATCAATACCGCTTCTAGCTGTTAATTTCATTCTTTTTGAGATTCTCAGTAGTCGAGTAGCAATTCTACATAGCTTCGCTACTTTCCGTAACGAAATCGCTGAACCCATTGCCTCAGCGCTCAACTGGACGGAAGCACTTTTTGTTAGTATCGCCGCCGGTTTTTGTGAAGAATTGTTTTTTCGTGGGGTCCTTCAGCCCGAATTCGGAATTTTTATTGCCAGCGCCATTTTTGCTTTGATGCATTTTGGCGGTTCCGCCCGCGAGTTCCGTTTATTAACCACCTTGTATGTAATTATCGGGATATATTTTGGACTGCTGGCTCAGTTAAATTCTAATCTTTGGGTTCCGGCTATAGGGCATAGTGTCTATGATTTTGTTGCGCTCCAATATCTCCGACTTAACAGGAGACGATAATTCCCTACCATAATATTCGGCTTTTCTCTTTGTTGCTGCGACCATCAACGGAAATATTACATCTATCTAATTAGAGCCAAATACTAGGGGCATATCGCTTTCTTATAGGTTCACACGATGATGGCTTTGGTAATTATTGTCTGTCATGAGCATTTTACCTGGTGCCTCACTGAGTTGCTGCCGATATAGTATACGGACGAATCTGGCAGTCTGGGTAACGAACTTTAAGATAGTCTGTGGTGCGTTTTTCAGGATTTTTTAGCGGACGGGGTGTTTACTTGCGGAAGAAATTTCTATTCGCAATTTTGTATTTAATCGGGTCAGTCCTGATATCCCCCGCTTATCCCATTTACAGCTCACACTGCTACGCCCAGGACATAGCTAAGCAATCGTTAATTAACTCAGCAGCTCGCGAAAGAGCCGACCGAGCGGCTCCGCAGAAATCGCAATCCCTGAGGCAATCAAAAAAAGGAAGAGCAATTAAGTTTTCTCCACGGAGAGAGCTTAATGGGAGTGATTTAGGTGACGCACTTGAGCTTGACACCGTTGAAAATATCGTAGCTTCGGCAGAATATTCAAGCTCAAATTACCTGAATTCATCTAAGAGCTTTTTATATTTTAAGTATTTCGACGAGCTCTCCGGTGCCGTAAATGCTGACGACTTCGATACGCGTCCAGCGGCGGAGAAAATGTTAATGTATTATGGTCTGGACTCCATCGCCGATTATATTGTGACTTCACCTTTAGCTGAAACCTATAAGAGATTTCGCAGATATTTCAGAAAATATGACGATATGACTACAGTCCAGGTCTCTCAGCGGGGTGCTGGTAATATTGATGTTGGCAATGGCGAAAAGGCATCTACGGCGGGCCGGCTGCTTGAGTTTAAAGTGCATACAAGTATCAGAGAGGGGATTGAACCACGCCTTCGAATTAGCGATCATTTCTTACTTCGTTACGATATCATGGACTCCCAAGCCATGTTTGAATACAACTTAAATTTCTAGACTCTCCCCCGGCAACCCGTTTATTTATTAAGCCAATTTCTCGAGCATTCCCCAGAAATACCAGGTTTGGCAAAGAGCGTGAGTGTTGCTAGAAGAGGTGCTTAGACCCGTGGGGTAAAAGCTCTTCGGGTATTTTACTTATGAATTTTTTCAATCAAGTGGCTCCATGAAAACTCACAAACTTTTATTGATCTCCCTATTGGTATTCACGGCATCGAGTTCGATCTCATGCAAAAAAAAGGATGACGATAAACGTGCATCAATGATCCCGAATACTGGGGCCCCTGCAGCACCATCCTCCATTACAAACCCGCTCTTCACTCAGGTTCCCACTGAGGCAAACGGCTTTCTTGAATGGGATTTAAGTACTGCGGCTTATAAGAAACTTAATTCCTCCCCGTGGAGCGGCAGTCAGGAAATTGCAATGTTTAAATCCGGAACCTCCGCCGACGAAATGGAAGTCGTGCGCGCGTTGAGAAAGGTTGGTCTCGATCCAGCTCAGCGTTCAACATGGGAGTCATTGTGCGAGAGAGCTGTTGTCTACACAGTCAAGCGACAATCTACTGAGTCAACGCCTCTGATTGCTCTTCGTTGTCAAGGTTCAGTCAATGCTAAAATAGAGGAGGTCGTATCGGCGCTTAAAACTGAGCTGAAAAGCACAGGCAAAAATTTCAAGGAGGAGCCTGTCGGAAAAGGCGAGGCCTTTAGTTTTGAATTAAAGGACTCTACTCCAGCATCTTCAGTTGCAGCTCCAACTGCAATACCGCCGACCACTCCTGATGGCACTTCGACGTCAGCAAAAACTGAGGCAAGCACGGTGACATCGGACACCTTAGCGCAAGCCACTACAGCTCAAACGGCGAAGGCTCTACCGGTTAGAGTCTATTTCGGACATGAGAATAAGGATACGCTAATTACGCTTAATGCTAATCTGCTAAAACAGGCATTTAGCGGAACCTCAAACGCCATACCAGCTCTCGTTTCATCTGAAGGGTTTAAGGCAGCCACAACGGGATTTCCTGATAGCTCAAGCCGTTTTATTCTGGGCTATCTTGACGTCGCCAGTGTTGTAAATGCGCTGTCCTCCAACTTTCCTGAGATGGCACAAGATTTAGCCAAAATTCCATTTAATTTCCTTTCGTTTAGTGGGGCGATGGATCAGGCGCCAACAACTGAACTTCGTGCCGCATATAACTCAAAGGACGAGAGTCAGAAAGGATGGTTCGATGCCCTCGGCAGCTCCCTATCAAGCGCAGTTTTAAATTCCGCACCTAAAAGCCCAATTGCATTTCTTAGTATCGATGGGCAAACAGTAAAAAAGCTTATAGAGAAAACCTTCCCCGAGCAAAAGCAAGAGGACTTGGCAAAGTTCTCTGAGATGCTCGGTGGAATTACAAGAATTGGCCTAACCGGAAAATTAGCGCCCTTGGGCCAGTCAATGTTGCCTCTGCCGGAGTTGCTAGTTGCATTAGAGACAACTGATGCGGAGAAGGTAAAGATTCGCTTAAAGGAGTTAGCCGGTGCAGGCCTCTCTAAGAATGGAATGCCCTCTCAATGGACCGATAAACAAATTGGAAAAGACACTGTCAGTTTTGCTCTGACCCCTCTGGGCCTCGGAGTATTTGTTGCAAGCAAAGGCAACAATGTACTTGTTGCTTCGACAGAATCTCAGATTACTGATGCCCTTCAGTTAAGCTCGGCTTTTACAACCAGCCTACCAAATCGAATCGGCAGCGCATTACAGGATGAGCAAACTGTTGCCAGTATTTATGTGAATTTTGAACAAGTGGCTTCATTTATGGAAACTCTTGGTGGGACTCTCTCAATGTATGCTCCACAAGATTCAGGCGCTGCGCAATCCGTTAACCAGGAGAATATCGCTGCCATCCGCAAAATGGGGCTTATGGTGGGAGCCATAAAAGTTGAAAGCGGCGTGATTTCCTGGAAGAGCTTCTACGAGGAAATGCCTAAGCAAGTTGCGAGTAACTAAAGCAATTTAAGTAGTTTTTTCCGGTCTACCGGAGTATTTGGTGAGGTTTGAGACTCAGGCTTGCTATTTTCGGCATTAAGGCGGGCGTCTGTGTCAGCTCTATAAAGCTCTGCTAGAAGTTTGCGAATATCGCCAGCGATTACACTTACCAAGGTCCCAGTATGGGAGGCCGAATTGTCGCTGTGAACAAGGACTCTGCTTAACCACTCCCCCATTGCTTCAAGGTGGTCTAACCTCAAATCAATTTCGTGGATCTTTGTAGTGTTCATTTTGGAACCTTATTTCAGAAATTCGAGTAGCTCGAAAAATCAACTGAATTAAAACCTTTCGTGTTTAGATGCGGATAACTATCAACTGACGCTGAAAGACTAAAGCCATGGTTTTAACGGGTTAGTTTTCATTCCTTTAAAATTTCTCGTAATATTAAATAGTTACGCTCAAGAACAATATCGCAAGAAATTTCAGTAGGTTATCGGTTAAATGGAGTATCTTGCTATTTTTAGTGGATAAATAGTAAGTGGCGCGGAGAAAGGTTGGAACGTGGCAGAATTAAACCTTAAAATAGACTCGGATTTCAGGCCGGCAGAGATGGAAATTGCTACATCTACACCGATTGGAATAGCCTTAATCTCGCCTGCTACAAACTCTTTTCGGGCATCTAACAGTGAGTCTGACCAGACTCCAAAAGTATTGCTCCTTGGATTTTTTCTTGCTTCTCTACAGGCTGCGGATGGTGTCCTAACATCAATTGGCGTGACTCGGTTTGGAACAAGCATTGAAGGGAACCCGGTACTCCGTCAATTAATGGAGCATTTTGGACATATCCCTACCCTAGCGATTCTAAAGCTTATCGCGATTATCATAGTTCTTTCCCTTACCTACCTAGCTCAGAGACGCCCTTGGGTTCATAACGCTATGGGTGCGTTAACATGTGTCTATTTGGTAGCTGCGATTCTTCCTTGGACCTATATCCTCTTTTTTAAAGGCTAGTATCCATTTCTCATCCTGAGGACTATCAAGCTTCCCAATCAGTGGATAAGCTTGCTCTTGTTTGTATTAACCGATAGTTTAGGCCCGGTAATTAACTCTTAAAGAGGCTGCAAATATGCGCGTAACTCAGTGGGGAGAATACGGAATACTATGCTCTGTTTATCTGGCTCGTCGGCACAGTGCTGGGGAGCTAACTGTCGGGGCGGCTGAGATTGCAAAGGCTCAAGGAATTGATATTCAATATGCTCAGCAAATTCTTCAACGACTAAGAAAGGGAGAAATTATCGAGAGCGCTCGAGGTCCTCAAGGAGGGTACAAGTTATTACGCCCCGCTCGAGAGACAACTCTTTATCAGGTTCTTTGTGCTGCGGAAGGGGATACTTTTGAAGTCATTTGTGAAACGAAGCCATTAAACCCAGCTCGCTGCTCTGATGATTCATTCTGCTCTTTAAGAGAGCTCTGGAATTCATTTCGTGAGCATGTAAATTCATTTCTTTTAAACCGAACTATTCAGGATCTTATTGATCGTGAAGATGAAGTAAACTCTCCCATCCAAATTGGGCATAAGCACTTAGAAAGCACAGCGAATTAGAGTGATAAGCCTCTTTTTCTTCTCGGCCATGCTTGGTTGGGCTAGACTTCGACCATGCTAATCAACTGGCTTATTGCGATATGGGAAGTGGTGCTTGCGAGCGCCCCCTGGCTACTAATTGGATTCTTTATTTCTGGCCTTTTACACGTCTTCCTTCCAACAAGCTCGATTCGGAAACATTTAGGCAAACCAGGACTAATCTCAATACTCAAAGCCTCAGCAATTGGGGTTCCGCTTCCGCTATGTTCATGTAGCGTCATCCCAGTGGCTCTCTCACTTCGCCGCTCGGGAGCTAGCCGGGGAGCCACTGCCAGCTTTTTCGTTAGCACACCCGAAATCGGCGTTGACTCATTCCTTCTTAGTTACGGGCTGTTGGGGCCATTTCTAGCTGTGGCACGTACCATAGTGTCGTTTATTTCTGCAGTACTTGTGGGGATTGGAATTGATTTATTTGGAAATCAAGACAGCGAAAGGATAAATACAAAAGAAAACGCAGCGAGCTGTTGCCACAATGACCATGTGCAAATATTACCCAAGAAATCGAAGTCCGCGTTAGGTCTTATCAGAGAGGTAATTGATTACGGTTTTTTCCAAGCCATTGCAGACATCGCCAGACCCCTTACCCTGGGTTTTGTGTTAGCGGGACTTATAAGTAGTGTGTTTCCGGAGAGCTTTTTCAGCTCCCTTCAAGTTTCACCTTTGCTTTCGATGGTCCTAGTTCTTCTAGTCTCACTTCCAATGTACATCTGCGCGACCTCCTCAACGCCGCTTGCCGCTGCTTTACTTCTAAAAGGGCTAGATCCCGGGTCCGTATTAGTCCTTTTACTCGTAGGGCCTGC
>CAYMWO010000187.1:0-5877 GCA_964393905.1 uncultured Bdellovibrionales bacterium
TACGATTGGCACAACGACTACAACTTCGAGCAGCACGACCACTACAGGTCTGATATTATAGGGGCCCTTAAGGAGCTAAGAACTTTATGAACGAGAATCTTATCCTGCAGAAGAAAAGCATTTTTAGACGGTTTGGCCTCTTCGCGCTGGCGCTCTCAGCTTCGCTTTTGATTTACGGTTTGGTTATTGAAAAGGAGAGCCTGGTCCAAGCCGAGACCGCGGATTACGGCGGATACAACGAACGCTTTAAGGGCGGTGGAGACAAGATTCCACCTGAGTGCCAGCTAGACCTTCCGACGGCATCACTCTCGCCTTTTTTTGTGAAGTGGAACTGTAGCGATGATAACGCCATGCCGCAGGATATAAAGAGTGAGCTTTGGATTTACCGAAAGGACGCTCCGGCGGGTAAATTGCTCGCGAGCTTTTTGGGGTTTCCGGCTTCCGTGCAGATTGATGAGGCTGTTTTGGGGGTGACTAATTTTAAAGAGGGGCTGCCAGTAGCTTTTCGATTGCGCGCCGTTGACCGTGCAGGAATTGCCATGGTTACTCCACTGCTTTCAGTGACCGCCCAGGACAAGTCCCTTGATACCTGCTCATTGCAAATTGTGACTGAGCAGACTGCCTCCACGGGAGACACGACAGGGTTACCTTCGCAGTCGGTAATTATTGAAGATGCTGCGGTGAGTGTGCAGGAGATATCTGATACCGATATCCGAATCATTACCCCGAGTGCGGTAAGTGCTAGCACTTGCGAAATCGAGTCTATTTGTAGTGATGAAAATAAAGTCTTGTTTGAAACGAGCCTTGCACTAGCTAGTGGGAATACCGCATCCGGCACGTTGATTGTTACGCCTGGAAACTTCTCCCCGTCGGTGACGGGGACGACTACTGAGGATGGGGTGACCCTTAGCGGAGTTTCCGTTTCGGGGGATACGACGGTTAACGGCGCAAACGCGACTTTTACGCTTAACTGCGCGCAGTAACTGTTTCGGTTTAAAGAACTCCTGTGTTGGTGGCCTGTTTGTCAGAGGTAGCCCGGAGGGGTTTTCCGTGATATCTCTCCGGCACTATGACCAACTTCCGTTCTGCTGCCTATATCCTTACCTTAGCGCTCCTTGTTTGGGGCGCGGCTTTTACAATTAGCAATCGGCTTTCCGTCTCTGGGGAGAAGAAACCAGGGGAGCGTGGGAATACTATGTCGGATATCTCGGCCAGTATTTCGGCTGAGACTAAGGCGCTTAAGGCCGAGGCGGAGCGTAAGCCGGAGGAAGTTGCTCCGAAGATTGCACTAGCGCGAGCTTTGGTCACAGAAGGTATTCGGCTTAACGATGCGAATATCGTGATGGAGGCGGTGAAGACCTTTGCCGCTGTCTTAGAAATAGATGCCGATAACTCAGAAGCCCTGTTGGGGATGGCCAATGTCTCGATGGAGACTGGGGTTTTTGATAAGGCGGTGGAATATTACAGCCGCTATTTGGCAAAGCACCCGGAAGACTTAAAATCTAAAACCGATTACGCGTTGGCGTTGCTGCAAGGGGGCGATCATGGGGGTGCAATTAAGACCCTGAAGGAAGTAGTGGCGAAGGAGCCGAAGCAGTTCGCTCCGCGGCTGAGTTTGGCGCTGGCTTATCGGGTGGCGGGGGAGAAGAAACTCGCAAAAGCCGCGGCGCTGGAGGCCAAGAAATTTGCTCCGGAGAAACAGGCGGAACATTTAATTGATCAATTTGTGGCGAGCCTCGACCAACCCGAATCAAAGGCTGCTACTGCTAAGGGCGCAGGGGATACAGTTTCTCCGGCGATGATGGTGGAGAGTTATTTTAGGAACCACGAGATAGTGGGCCCTAAGGTGCAGCGGATTATCTGGCCGGAGAGCTCTCTGGTGCGGGTTGAAGTAAAGGATTTTCCGGTGGATAAAATGCCTCCCTTCGCGCGGGATAAGTTTTTGAAGAATATGAGTGAGCAGTTTGCGGTGCTGAGTGAGAAGTTAAAGATTCAGATTGCCGATGAAGCCTCAGGGACGGTGATGTTGGAGTTAGAGGTTGGAGGGGCGTCGAAGTAGTTAAGGGTTAGCAGGCACCGAAACAAAAAACGCGTTCCGGCGGCGAGGCTCCCCAGTGGGACAACCTCGCCGCTGAATTTGGGCCACTAGGGTGGCCACTTGGTGGACTGTAGGGCTAGCGCCAAGTGCCGTCCCAATGATCCTGCCTGGCATCGGCTGCCAGGCGATCCAAACGCTCTTCCTCCTCATCAAACGCCCGCTCATCTGGAGTTCTCTTGTCCCCGGCAGCAATTGCTACATAGCCGAGGATGACGGGAATGAGGAACAAAAGAAGGAAAGCGTTGTTGTTGGTGTATTTCACGAGGACGACAATGCCCACCATCATTATGATAACCCAACAGAACAAGAGGCCTTCCAATGCATCACTCTCAGAAACCCAGGCAAAAAAAGTAATGATAGCCAAGACAACCAAGGCGAATATGGCAAGGAACATCGTGTTTTCTCCAAGGTTAGGGTAGAGCACATGGGGAGAGAAGAGATTGCAACCAAATAACTTTAGGTCCAATCTCCTCTCTCACTCTATCGCATGATCTCCCCCGACCATGGTCAGCACACTCAAAACCTAAAAACCAAACCTTAAATTCGGTGCCTGCTACCACCTTACAAAACGCAGAAATTCTCCCGCGCTCAAGTAAGGCGAAAAACAGCAAATCGGGTACTCGGAAAAAATGGAAAGGAACAATTCGGGAGCTGTCTTTTTACAGGCTCTTTAACAGTAAAACAAGCCTGATGCAGTGCCCCTGATGCAGTGCGTTAAGGGTCTTAAGTTATGCGGATTTTAACGGGTTACCCCAAAGCATCTGCCACCAGCTCGGCGATATCGCGCACCTTTAGCGTCTCCTCGCGATCCGTCATCTTGACCCCATCTTCCATCATCTGCATGCAAAACGGACATCCGGTGGCTATGGTATCGGCTCCGGTTTCTGCGGCTTGGTCAACTCTGCGGACGTTGATGCGCTCGCCGACTTTCATGTCGAACCAGAAATGGCCGCCGCCGGCGCCGCAGCAGAGGTTGTTTTTCTTGGAGTCCTTCATCTCGCGAAGGGCTTTCCCGCCGCCTAGCTGCACTAATATCTCTCTCGGCTCTTCAACTGTGTCGTTGTAGCGGGTGAGATAACATGGGTCGTGGAAGGTGATGTTCCCGTCGAAGGTTTTCTTTAGGGTCAGCTTCTTTTGCTCTAAAAGCTCCTGGATAAAATGGCTGTGGTGAACAATCCGCACATCGGACTTGATAAAATTCTCGGCTACCTGCGGGTATTCGTTTTTCAAGGTGTTAAAACAGTGCGGGCAGTTTGCGACCATGGTTTTGAATTTTACCGTGCTCAAGAGCTCGATATTTTTCTTAGCCATCGTCTGAAACAGGTTTTCTTCGCCTAGACGCCGTGCCGGATCTCCGGTGCAGTTTTCCTTTGAGCCTAAGATTCCCCACTTGAGCCCCGACTCGTTTAGAATTTTTACCAGCGAGCGGGCGATACTCTGTTTACGTTTGTCGTAGGCTGAGACGCACCCCACCCAGTAGAGGACATCGACCTCGGCACCAGCTTCGAGGATTGGAACATTTAAGCCCTCCATCCACTCCGCGCGGGCCTCCGCTTTGCCGAAGGGGTTCCCACGGGTTTCAATGGCTCGCAGACTGCTCTGCGCCTCTTGCGGGATGTTACCCTGCATCAGCGCCATCGAGCGCCGGGCATCGAAGATGTAATCAAGATGTTCGATACCGACCGGACAGGTCTCCATACAGGCGCGGCAGCTGGTGCAGGACCAAAAGACGTTTTCGTCCAAAACCTCGCCAGCCAGAGCGTCGCCGACACTAACACCGATCGCTTTGGCGGCAGAGTTTTGCACGAGCTCGTTTTTCGCACGCTCAGTATGGCCGCTACCGTTAACGGTGGTGCTTGAGCTGGAGAGCATTAGGTTTTTAACGAGGAAGCGGTCGAGCGTATCTAGTGGATTCTTGTTGCCTGCTAACCCAAACTTCTGCTCCGCGTGGAGTTTTAGCATGTGATCGCGGGTATCTAGTATCAGCCATTTGGGGGAGAGAATCTTCCCGGAGTTATAGGCCGGGCACACACTCTGGCATCGGCCACAGGAGGTGCAGGCGTCTAAGTCCAAAAGTTGCTTCCAGCTGAGATCGGAGATTGAATGCACGCCGACTTTAAACTCCGGAGCGCCGTCCTCGGCCGCAGCTTCCAGCAGCTTCTCAATGTCTCCGGGATATTTAATCGCCCCTTTGGGTTTTTCTAGCCCTCTAAAGAAAAGGTTCGCGCTGCTGGAGACGATGTGTAGAAACTTTGTGTAGGGGAGGATGGCAAAGAACACAAAGACGGTCACGGCGTGGAACCACCAGGTGCCGTAGTGCAGTGCGCGAAGCGAGTCGAGAGAGAGGCCCCAGAAGAACTTACTAAAGAGGAGTCCCACAGGCGAGTAAATGGCCCACGGGTCTTGCGTGGCTTTGATTCTGATTCCCTCGAGAAGATAGCCTTGAATTACCAGTAGTCCTAGCAGGACCAGCATCAGCAGGTCCGACGGGGTGTTGTGAATCAGATCTGGTTTCCGGATGTAACGCCGGTGATAAGCGAGCAGAACTCCGATAAAAAGCGCCACTCCAAACAGGTCACTCAATACCGTGACTGCTAGATAGAACTTTCCCTCGTAAATACGTATCCCTAAGTCGTGGTCGATAAAGACCATCGTCGTGGTAAAGAGCAAAACGAGAAACCCCCAGAGAATTAGCGTATGGAATACGCGCGGTGTGCGGCGGCGGTTTACCCCGCGCTGCTTAAGAACATAGTCCCAGATGATGCCGAAACGGGCCGGCCAGTTTTTTAACCGCGAGTTATCAGCGCTTCCTGCTGCCCAGACCCGAATTCGGGACCAGATACCCCAGGCGCAGATGACCATTGAGAGGAAGAAGAGAGAGTAGAGGAGAACTTGATCCGAGACTGAGGAGACGTTCCAGAGAATCTCCCGCGTGGCGGTTCCGTTGGAAATTGGAGTCATTCTTTATCTGCCCTAATCCCCGAATTAGCGGGGCACTAAAATAAGCTGGAGGCTAGCAACATCTTGTTTGTGAGAAAAGGCGGAATCACATTCAAGAACGCTAACTATCAGAGTCGAACAGCTTTAGGCTCTGAACTCATCTAAGGTTGGGGATAACTGTGCGGGATTCTAACTAAAATAGTCCGGCATTTGTGGTTGCCGGTTGACAAGCCCCCGTTAAAACTGAGAAACTTTACCCGGTAATGAACCTCCAACTGATCTTCCAACACCCCGCCCGAAACTTTAGACCTGTGTTTAACCAGGTTGTCGGGTTTGCTGGCAATCATATTCAAGCATGAACTTTAGTTAATGGAAGATGTAACATCGCTATTTTTTAACGTCATCCTTGTGCTGGCGATTGTCCTTTTAAACGGCTTTTTTGTGGCTGCCGAATTCTCGCTCGTCCGCACCCATGCGGCTAAGCTCCGGACAAAGGAATACGCTAATAAGCGCTGGGTGAAATGGGCGCTTAAGCTCCTCGAAAACTTAGATGCGACACTCTCGGCCACGCAGCTGGGAATTACTGTGGCGAGCCTGGTCTTGGGTTGGTGGGGTGAACATGTGTTTCAAGCGATCTTTATGGACTCGCTTAAGTTTATGGGAGAGGCCCAGGCGCTAGCTTATTCGCACGCGATAGCAACGGTATTGGCTCTCGTCTTAGTAACATTCCTGCATGTGGTGCTAGGCGAGCTCGTGATGAAGTCCCTCGCGATTCGGTACCCGGAAGGAACATTAAGAATCGTCTCCGGCCCGGTGCTGCTGTTCCAGAAACTTTGCCG
>CAYMWO010000188.1:0-5845 GCA_964393905.1 uncultured Bdellovibrionales bacterium
TACAACCCCCCTCGACACCCAAGCCTTCTGTCCCGTAGGGGCTATAACTTGGAGCCACTCCGCGGACTCATCCTCAACCAAGAGCTCGCTATTCTGCGGAAGTGACAAGAGCGGGGAGAAGTTTCTACCAGGCCCGACGCGGAGGAACGCTTTACTTACAGTGATGCGGCAGGTTTTTGCGGGTTGAGTTTCGACGGAAGCAGCAACGGGGGAGGGCTCATCAACCTTCTTCACCAGGTAATCCAGAATCTGCCCGACCAGTTCAAGCCGCTTCTCGATATCGTTAGACTCGTGGACGGCTACCGAAGCCGAAATAGAAGGCAGTTCTTGCTGCTCCTTAGAATGAAAGGAGTAGATGGCAAGAGCCGACACTGTAAGGAGCGCGAACAGCTCTACTACATGAACAAGCTGACCCAATGACGGCCATTTACTCCTTAACTCGGATGTCATAAGCCCTTGTTGGCTTTCATATGCATACTCAAAATAGCCCGGATGAATCTGGCTAGATAGCCGTGATAAGATATTCTTCATGTTTTACACCCTCGACTCGAACGACCTCTTTTACCCGTCGCTCGTTGTTTTCCTTTTCTATGTAAACAATAAGGTTTACTGCCTCTGAGATAATGCTTTTGGAGTGTGCCACCCCCGCCTCTTGAACGAGCTGTTCAAGTCGGGTCAAACCCTTCACGGCAGAGTCCGCATGAACTGTGGCACAGCCCCCTGGATGGCCCGTATTCCAGGCTTTTAGTAGGTCCAGAGCCTCCTTTCCACGAACCTCACCAATTACAATTCGGTCCGGCCTGAGTCGCATGGTGGCACGCAGAAGATCCGTCATAGTTGCCACTCCGTCCTTGGTTCTTAAGATAAGACAATCCTCCGCGTTACACTGAAGCTCGTTCGTATCCTCAATTATCACTAGCCGATGTTCACAGTTCGCAATTAGCGAAAGAATTGCGTTTGCAAGGGTCGTTTTTCCTGAACCAGTGCCGCCTACAATAAGAATGTTTTTTCTATCCAAAACCGCTTCGACTATTGCCTCTTTATGAGGAGCCGATAAAATTCCATCTGTAATGTAATCATCAAGGGTGAAGACCTTGATTGCCTTTTTTCGGATGGTAAATATGGGAGTCGCGACAAGCGGAGGAAGAATCCCCTGAAAGCGGGAGCCAGTTCCGGGAAGCTCCGCTGAAAGAAGAGGGGAGTCTCGATTGCAAATCGTGCCAATTCCGCTCGCCACAAGAAAGATTACCCGCTCTGCGTCGGCGGGTGAAATATTGTGCCCTGTGTAGCTTCTACCAACGCCCAGTTTATCGATCCATAATTTGGAATCGGCATTGAGCATGAGTTCAATTATATCCGGGTCGTGAAGGAGCTGGCCCGCCGTTTCACCCAATGCACTGGCGAGCATATTAATGAGGCGGTCTTCACTTAGCTGTTTGCGGGCGAGTGCGGTTGTCACGATTACATCTAAAAGATTGACCGGACCTCAGTTTATAGTTCCTCCGAGGCCCGGATGTTGAGACTAGTACTGAAGCTTTCCTGCATACTTGTAGAAGCACTTCGCCCGGGCGCAATCGAAGTAATACCATGTTACTACCGATGCAGAATGATTGGAGCGGTTAATGTTTGCAAATGTATGGGTAAAATGTGCCACACAACTGGTTAACGGAATTGCGAGATAGGAGACGAAATTCTTACCGCCACCGTAGAAGTCTGCACTAAATAGGAGCCCTGTGGTGTTGTCCTTCAGGTGTCCGATTGGAGTAAGGGATTCTTCTCGGAAGGAAGCATTCATCACTGCTGGCGCCGAAGGATCATTACAGGTGTTCTGAATTCGGGTCATCTTTCCTCGCCAGTTATATACGTTCCACGGATAGGCAAACGCATTTGACGTGGATAGAACCACCGTTAGCGCAAGTAACGGAAGCATCTTACAAAATTTTCTCGACTTCATATCTGGTTTCCTTGTTAGGGAGTTAACACTACTGAGCCCAGTTACTAGCGTGGTTAACTAATAGGGCTTTCCAGACAAAGCGGTGGAGCGATGAGTAAGAAGGGGGATGAGGTTAGAACGGAGAAGTCAGAAGGTGTTTCGCAGTGAACGGTATCAGCCCGGTAGAAACAGGGCCAAAATACCTGCTATCAAACGTCCATGGACTATCTGGACCGATTAGAAACGCAGTGTCGGGTGGAACCAAATAACAGCCGTTATGATGGGGCAGGGGGATACCCTGCTTATCCGTCTCAAAGACAGGTCCAAAGTGCTTTCCGTTGATGCTCAAAGCACCACCCGAAGTGCAGACAAGGTCATTCTCTAGGGCCGCTACTTGCTTGATGATCATCTGGTGTGGGCGAAACCACGGGCGGCCTGATGCGACCTGTATGGCCTGTTTAGGCGGTGGAAGCGCCACAAACTTATCGCGCTCTATGCCTCTGAGTGGAGACAATTGATAAATTCCCTTTGGAGTGCTCTCGGTAAAGTTCCAAATGAGTGTTGGGCCGAATTTCAGAAAGCAGAACCTACTTGCGAAAAGAAGCCCAATAATAAAAGCCGCCTGGGGAAGGGGGGCTTTAGTGAATTTGGTCACAGTGTTCTGGCACGCAGCTTTGGGACTGAATAATATGGAGCGACTGACTCTTTACCGCGTGCAGTTCCTCGAAGAATAGATGCGTATGATCGTCAGTCTCGCTCAAGTCGTTTTCGTCTAACCATCTACCAAGCGCAATCCCAGCTACTGCAAAGTAAATATCTTCCGTAGGATGATGACCGAGTGCGTTTAAGATGACTCCAGGAGTTGTTAACTTTTCAAGGAGCACTGCTAAGAATATCTCCGCAGGTTGCGTTTGGGTTAGTAACATGGTGGTTTGCCTCCGAAGCATTTGATAGTCTAAATTCTCCGGAACACCTTCCAGACAAAGCGGTGGGAACTGCATTCTCTCGGTTTGTTCATAACTCATCTATTATATTGAAATTGTTCAATAAAATGCCCGATAATCTTACTTATCGGGCATTTTATAAATTCCAAGATTAACGGTTCAGTGGAGTGGAAAAAGGTCACTCCTCGATCACACAATCCCAAAGTCGCTCGTGTGTGAAGAGGTCTGTCTTACCCGCTTATAGTATCAATCGACGGCATGCAAACGAGCCTCTCTGGGAGAAATGTGTTAGGTTGAGTGAAGATTATGCTGCCCTCCGGTAAACAAGGGCCGTCAGGCCGCGGATCGAACCTGGGCGGTAAGGCTCTAAGAATATTATGAACCCACCTAAAACTTTGGCTGCTTTCAGTTTACTTGACCATCTCGTCAATATTCTGAAAGCCGGGTTTGCTACTGCCCCGTGGTGTGGCGGGGTAGCCTCTTTGCTTAGTGATTATATTCCTTCGCAGAAGCAAAGACGGCTTGAAAGCTTTGTAACTCAGTTGGCAGTCGATCTAAATCAAATTCAAGACAAGATTAACGCGGACGCTATTTCAACTGACGAACTCGCGTTTGTCTTTGAGGAGTGTTTTCGCGGCGTCGCATCGAATTTTCGTCGCGAAAAACTGGACGCTTATCGTGCGATATTGCTCAATGCGCTCCTGCAGCCCGAAATGCCATTCGATGAATGTGAGTACTTCTTGGAGCTATTGGATCGGCTAACACCACTTCAGGTACGAATGCTAAGCTTTATGTGGCATCCGAAAGAGTTTTTGAAGGTCCATACAATCGCGGAATCCGAAGTACAAGGTGGATTTGATCAGTTTTTCCCAAGAGTGTTGCGCGAATCGTCGCTTGAGTTGATTAAACAATCGTTTGCGGATCTCCACCGTTCCGGTCTTACAAATACGGACGTCGGGATCTTCCACACGATGACAATTGGTCATGGAATGGAGCTGTTGGGCGACCGATTAACACCTTTTGGTAAGCGATTTATAGAATTCTGTACCAATCCGTTGACTTCTTAATACAGGGTAAAACCCCTTCCAAGCTGCACGCGTGATGTCTTGGCGGTGGAGATACAAAGTAAGTTGCAGCGCGCTTAGATGCGCGAGGGTTAGACCGTTATTAATATGAAAATTTACGACGTGACAATTCCCGCTTCTGACCTCAAGAAAATACCAGAAGCTGAGTGCATCTTTTTAATACAGCTAGGTCACATTGCCAATGAGCTGCTTGCACTCCATCGACTTCAGCTAATGTTCACAAATACTGAGGCTGCTACTGATCCGGAACGAGCTGGCAATGCATTTCACGAGCTTTTCATAACGCGCCTTCTAAGTGGTAAACTGCATGAGGCTTGGGAGATGTTGC
This sequence comes from uncultured Bdellovibrionales bacterium, assembly GCA_964393905.1. Classification (GTDB taxonomy): domain Bacteria; phylum Bdellovibrionota_C; class UBA2361; order SZUA-149; family CAYMWO01; genus CAYMWO01. Next base: position 4,291 of record CAYMWO010000188.1, read on the forward strand.
GAAAAGATTTTTTTGGGAGTGGTCTGTCTAAAAGCCTAAATTCCGAGTTAAGTCTCGCTGCTCAGCAAGCACTTGATTCCATAAAGCAGTACTTCGGTAAAGAAAACCGTATTACTAAAATTCGAAACAGTCTGAGCTTTCACTTTGGGTCGTCAGAATTAAAGCAGACGCTTGCGCAAATTCAAGATGATTATAATTTCCACTTATACTTGCACGATCAGGACGGCAATAGCCTCTATTCGTTCGCAGAGGAAATAGTCGCCCATTCAATGTTAACGACATCTGGCAAGGATGCCTCTTTAGAAGAATTGGAAAAGATTGTCGATGAGAGTTTGGCGATAGCGCGTAACTTTCTCGATCTAATTGGGGAGTGTTGTTTGATTTTAACCAAAAAATATCTGAGAACCTGTTTTTCTGGCGCGCAGCGGGAGACGGTGGAGATCGTTACCACAAAGCGTCTAGGGGATCTAAGCTTTCCGTTTTTTCTGCAATCGGATAAAAGTTGACGTACAACCTAATATTTTGGCAAATTATACCCATAAAAGTGGGCACAATTCCGCTTTTGCAACCCGCACCCCCTCAGCCCGACTCGCACGAAGCTGAGTTTTCTTAGAGAGCCATAGAAACTCAACTTCCTCAGAAAGGCGAAAGAGCTCCTTTTTATCTGTAACAGGCACACCGTCCACGAACACGCGAATGTTCTCAGGCGGCAGGAATGTATCATTAAGCGAAAACGCAACATCCCCTCCTCGCCTTCTCCCAGCATTTCTCCTTCTTAAAATGCGTTTAATGAGCGGAGTTCCGTCTGCTTTGCAGCCGAAGATGTCATAGATCCATGAAGATGACTTTTCGATAATCATATCGAGGCACGCCGCAAGGCTACCGACTCCCCCTTCAAGAACAGGAATAACCGGCGAGTAGTTCCGAGATGCGGCACGAAGTAAGAAAACAATTAGTGCCTGCGGACCGAGATACCATTGAAAGGTTGCAGCACCCACATATGCGCCTGGACTTTTGCCGCGAACCGCTAAGATTGTATCCGGAAGACAGTTCGCCCTGAACATCGTTCGGTCCAGAGTAAGATACGGTTCTTTTGAGAACCAAAGACAAAGCTCTGAGCTTGCCGATGTTCGAGATTTTTCACTGACAATGGTTTGAGGATACATAGGCACTACTCCTGTAAAATGTTTCCATTCACAAGGCAGGAGACGTGCCAGGCTGAGCTCAAAAATTACTTAGTTTTATCAAGCCATTAGAGAGTGCTAGAAAGCGGCTGCCTGATGCGATTTGCGATAATTGTGGCAATTTGCATCAATAGAAACAGTCTTTTTGATGGCCATTCTCTGCAGTCGATAGTGTCTGGAAAGTCGTCCCCAAAACACATGATATAGTTGGGCCCTATGGCAAATAACAAAACCGATTCGAACGACGTTCTGTGGGCGGACCTAAAAGAAATTCAGGCTTCGATGGCAATAGAAGGCTATGCGATTTCGGAAAAGGAGCTCATAGATATTGAGCGGCGCTGTAAGAACAATTCAACTGTTCGCTTACTACC
>CAYMWO010000189.1:0-5824 GCA_964393905.1 uncultured Bdellovibrionales bacterium
AGTGAATTTTATTGGGATCTGTATCCCGTATACGATCTGCCATGGCTCCTCCAGGGGGTTTGGCTCGGTTGTTCCTTACTCTTCTATTGTCGTAAGCAACCAACGTAGTGTCGCAGGTGCAGAGAAAGAAAAAGAATGTGATCCCTTTTTATAGAAAGATAAATTAACGGGCCTGTTCCGTTTGGATTGCACCTGCTCTGTTGAGGCTTGAACTAATAATGCTGTATTTGACCCCGGAATTGGGACGCTCTACTATTCGGCCCCGGCTTGTTGTGATCTTTCTTACCTTTTTTCCTGTAGACGCTCTCGCCTTCACCTTCTGAGAACGGCTCTCACGAGGTGTAGGTCTTACACCTGACAGGTTTTACAACCGGAAACCCTACCATGCCCCACAGCACTGTTTGCCCGATCGGCACACTCTCCTTTCGCGGACTGGTGTCCGAAAGAAAGATTGTGCTTCGTGTTGCGCAAGTTCTTGAAGGAGAAACTGAGCTCCGTCTGAGGCTGAGCTCGGGAGACTGGGCTCAAACCTTCGACGTAGAGGATGGGATGTCCTTCGACATCTTCCTCAAGGACAAGGCGCTCACCTTCGTCCCCGACACCGAAGTCGCCACAAGTGTGAGCTCCCCGGGAAGCACGCAAGCGGGAATCATCGCCTGTCTCTGCGTCTCCTTCATTGAGAGTCAAAACGAATGGTGCGTTTCCTTGGCTGACAACGAGGACCCGGACAGCTACCAGTGCGCTCTGTTCATTGCGCAGGCACCCCTCGGGGACAAGGAGTTCACGATGGAATTCAAGCCGGAAGGACTACTCAGCCGCCCGATGCTGCGGAAGTGGGCCCAGTTCAAACCCGCGAAGAACGTCGTCTTGAGTGCGAAGAAGTAACCGTCCCCGAGAGACGATGACCTGGATGCTCGGCGCCCACCGGCCGAGCATCCAGCTCTCCTCAGAAAAGGTTAACAGACAGGTTCTCGGTGTAAGACTCCCTCAGAACCATCTACGCACCCGGCGCTGATATTCAGCATAGCTCTCGCCGAACTTCTCATGCAGCATCTCTTCCTCTTTAAGAATAAATCTCTTCTGAATCAGCCAAAGAAAAATAGGGATGACAAAAAATCCGCTTAACGTTCTGAGTCCAATCCACACACCTACCAACATCACCCCCATCCCCAAATAAATTGGATTGCGCGAGTAGCGATAAATCCCCGTCACGATTAGTGTCGTTGATTCCTTAAAGGGCTTAATCGTCGTATCAACCTTCCTAAACCTAAGAGCACAATACAAAATCAGCAACACCCCTAACACCACTAGGGCAATACCCCAGACATTTTCCGGACGGTGAAAAATCTCCGGCCCTGGTAGAAACAGGTGTAAGAGAATCATCGCTGCAATCGAACAAAGTAGATAAAGCGGCGGAAGAATCGGCTTTTTCATTTAGCTGTACCTATTAACTTTTTTAAAGTGCCAACAAATCCCGGAAAACTTGTCTCAACCACTTCGGCCCCCGAAAGCGTTGCTTCACCACAAACGACAAGCTGCATAATCGCACCACACATCAAAATCCGATGGTCCCCAACACCCCTCCAGGTCGCATCAGTTCCAACGCAGCTGCTCCCGAGACCCGATCCTAATTCTGGCCGCCCAATAATCTGAAGCCCATCCGGGAACTCCTCGACATGAACCCCAAACCCCCGCAACAACCCTGCCATCATTGAAAGCCTGTCACTCTCCTTCACCCGTAACTCACCAGCTCCCTTTATCACCGTCTCACCGGCAGCAAACGCCGCCGCCACAGCTAAAATCGGTATCTCATCGATCGCCAGCACAACATCTTCAGCGCTAACACTGACGCCGCTCAATTCCGCTGACACCACCCGCAGGTCCACTATCTCCTCTCCGGCAACCACCCGCCGATTCAGCACCTGAATACTGGCCCCCATGCGGCACAAAATATCAAATGCTCCAATCCGGGTTGGGTTAAACCCCACATCACGAATCAAAACACTCGACCCTTTGATAAGTGTAGCCGCCACCAACAAAAATGCCGCTGATGAAAAATCCCCAGGGATAAGAAACTCTTGTGCGCACATCTTACGCGCCCCGCCAGCAGGAAGCGTCACCCGTACACTTCCGTGCGCCAATGTTTCTTCCACCAACTCCACCCCCATCCCTTTAAACATCCTCTCAGTGTGGTCTCGAGATTTGGCTGGTTCAATTACTGACACCAACTCGTCAGTCTGCAACCCAGCAAGCAGAATCGCGCTCTTAACCTGCGCCGACGCTTGAGGAGAGAGATACTCAATACCGCGTAGCTCTCCGCCGGTGATTGTTAATGGAAGCTGATGCGAACTGAATTTTGCGCCCATCAGCGCGAGTGGCTCGGCAACCCGCTTAAACGGCCGCCGCGAAAGACTCTCATCCCCGACAAGCCTAGCGCTGAAACTTTGCCCAGCAAGGATACCCAGCAAAAGCCGCGCGGTCGTGCCAGAGTTTCCGCAATCAAGCGCTTCTGTAGGCTCTAATAAATCAAGGCCCCGACCTACTACCTTTAATTCACACCCCGACCCCACCCCGACTAAGTCCGGAAATCCCTCTTCGTCCGCGATAGCCTTAATCTCCTCCAATATCCTTCCGGAAATCGACACACCAAGCTGTCGCATAATTCGAAGTGTAGCAAAATTATCTCGACCCAGGATTTGGGTCCGGATACTTGATGTCCCATGCGCTAGGCTTGAAAAAAAGATCGCCCGATGGGTAATAGATTTATCGCCGGGGACGGTTACCTCCCCCTGTAGAAAACCGGCTCCCCGCTCAATGACCATCTTATTATTAGCGGGCCGTGACATAGTGGATAGTCTAGCCCATCAACGAGCGAGTGGCATTTACTATCGCCCGAAAGACCCCCTCTAGTGCATCCAACGGGAACTTCCCCTGTTCTCCGAGCTTCTTTACTCGAGCCATGATTTCATTTTCTCTGTCGGGGGAGTATTTGGCGACATTTAGTTGCTCCTTCTCATCCTTAATCTGGAGCACTAAATCCGCACGTCTCCCTAAGAGCGTGACAATCTCAGTGTCGATAGCATCAACCTGGGCACGTAACTTAGCGAGCCTGTCCATTATTAGCCTTTAACGGCAATGACAGAAATTTCGACAATAGCGCCCATCGGAAGATCTTTAACCGCAACAGTCTGGCGAGCTGGCGGAGCGTCGGTGTTAACAAAGTCTCCGTAGATTCCGTTCACCACTTTGCCATGAGCGATATCGGTAAGAAACACTGTCGACATCACGATTTTATCTGGGCTTGAACCGCAGGCCGCGAGCACGGCTTTAAGGTTGCTCAACACCTGCCGAGTCTGCTCTTCGATACCACCTGCGACAATCTGTCCAGAACTGGGGTCGATTGCAATCTGCCCGGAAAGGAAAAGTAGGTTACCAACTTCTACGGCTGGGCTGTATGGCCCGACTGGCTTTGGTCCGCCGGGGGTATTTAAAATTGCTTTCATAGCGCTCCTAATTAAGGCGTAAAGTTTCTATAACGAGGGTGGAAATTACCAAAGGCACGGTAAATTTACAAATTACAATGCAAGGCGTTTTAGCGGGCGAGCTGGTTTACGGTAATGTTGGAAGGCCGAATACCGGAAGACTCGCTTTGTAGTCGAGCGTTGAATACTTGACTCGTGCTGATGAGAAGTCGAGGTTCCCAAGGGTCAGTTCCTTCCGGCCCGCTGCGCAGGGGAAATGCTAGATCGATACGCAAAACAGAACCACCAGAAGACCGCGGAAAACCGATCCTAAATCCCAAACCCACATCTCCGCGCAGCTCATCGGTAAGAATATCTCCAATACCGTTACTACTAGTGCCGCCGATATCTGCAAAAAACACCGTGCCGATGTTTATTAGTTTATAAACATCTTCAACAAAATGAATACGATCTTCGAGATTTATAATTAATCGCTGGGAACCATCAAATGCTCTGTCCTCATAACCTCTCAAACCGGTTCCAGCCCCTAGCAGAAATTGACGATCGCGATCTAAATCTTCCCCATAATCAAGCCGCATAGAAGTGGCTAGGGTATGTTTGCCGAGATAAATCTCCCTAAAGAACTTCGCCCCCAGCACATTGTAGTATTTAAATTCCGCGTGACCGATTATGTCATCAAACCCCTCGGAGTTTGCCCGACCATTTGCACCCAACTCTCCCCTGACAAATGAAGTTGGAGAGATACGACTGCCATCTGAGTCGTTAATCTCCATTAATAGGGTATTTTCAGCCGACCCAAGGGATTCCGCGGCAAATGCTGCTCTGGCGGAGAGTACATTTCCGAGATTAAAGTCCTCAACACGATCAAACTTATCAATGTAGTTAATTGAGAGAAAGTCCGGCTCAATCGCAGCAAACCCGACAAACGGTCCGCTATATTTCCGATCCTCAGCAAGCAGCGCTGGATCAACACTTACATCGCCCGGTTCAACATTTACATCTTCAAAATCCTGCTCATCCGGGAGATCGAATTTCTCATTTTCGTAGTCGTAGCCGAAACTAAACCTACGTAACATTTTCTCTGGATCACCTTGGGAGATGGTGTAACTAGCTGAGACTCTATCCGTTTTATCACGGTAGATAAAACTCTCAGTGCCATCGTGATAAAGCTTTTCAACTGTGTCCGCAAACTGAGTGACAACATCCCAGGCGTCTTTATCAATTAAACTGCGAAACGGCCTGCCGAAATACCCAACTGAACTATAGCCATCATCCCGGTCAAAGTATCCCAGTGTCAGTCGTTGCTTACTCCCCCAAACACGGTTGTCATCCCAAACTCCCTGTAGCTTCTGGCTTTCATCTTCTTCGGAAGCAATCACCTCTAACCGCTTTCCATAACCCAAAAAGTTTCCTTCAAAGATCCCAAGAGATTTCTTATCGCTCCCTCCCCCGGTAGAGAATCCGACTGTCGGATAGAGTGTCCAAGTGTCTTGCACGCTGACAATCAGATCGACATATGGTGGCTCTTGAATTGGAATAATCGAAACGCGTCGGAGGAATGGCAGACCACGAAGATTTCGCTCGCTCTCTGCTATTAGAAAAGGATCAAAGGGCTCCCCTTCTTTGAAGAGCAACTCTCGTTTAACGACGTTTTCCTTTGTAGAGATCTTTATCTTATTTACGGCCTTGTAAAACCAAGCCAGCTCAGGGCCATCAAAAACATCACGCACCTCAATCTTAATTTTTCTAATTGTCAGTCCCTGAGGGGAATCGGTTTTAGTCGGCGGCTCTTCAGAGTGCGCAATCAGTGGAAAAAAACACAGGCTAACAGCAAGACCAAGCGCGAGAGACTTAAGCCAAGACAATCGAGGAGTGATTTTGAAATTAACCTTCAACACGCGGCTCAAACAAAATTATTTTTAGAAATCCGTCCCGACTCCCACCATTAGGCAAATAAAAACCAACATCAATTTTGACACAAAACGGAAGTGTAATTTGCAACTAGCTGCTTCGCCAGCGATTTCTATTAAGATACAAAATCAACCTCCGAAGCCCTTAGATTAACTTCTTGAGTTTGTCTCATTTTTGATGCACAAGAGGGGGTAATCGCAGGCAAAAAATTCAATATTTTATCGACATGCTCGTTGCTCCAGTAAATCCAACCTCCTCCGGTTTAGCGCCGAAACGAACGGTTTTATCGGCGAAGTCTCCCCAGGTTGCGGCTGTCCTTAATGGCAGCGGCCCAGCTGATCTCAAAATAAGCCGCCCGCGTATGGGCTCCACTACGAGCACAACCTATCTGGCCCACTATCAAAATATTGGTCGATTACTGCAGACGCTTG
>CAYMWO010000190.1:0-5785 GCA_964393905.1 uncultured Bdellovibrionales bacterium
TAGCGTTCAGCAGATTCGTTGCGATCTTGTGGTTGTAGGTTTGCGGAGGGATTGGAGAGGATTGTATCCTTTTTAGTTCCCTTAACTTTCTAAGGAAAAAAGACCCCTTATGAGCCTAATGCGACTAATGTAACCATCCACCTCATAACGGATATTAGGCGTGTAACAATCTACGCTTGTTCTTTAAAATCGATAGTTGGGTAGACGGAAATCTTAAATCTCTCATTCTGCAGCGCACGTCTATTTTTGTTACGCGCTCTAGAGTGAGAGATGAGAGAAGGGAATAGGTTTTTATTGAGTTTAATAAAGTTATTCCCAAATTTTGTTTCGCTTATAAAGCAAAACCTTCCCCAACTCCTTTCGCCTCATACTCCAACAGCCAAAATTCCAAGCAGTGTCCGTGGCGAAGACTGTTAAGTTCGGCACCCCCGAGCTTAACAGTCTTCGCCCGACGCGCCAGCGAATTACCCGCTGGGTGTTGAGGCGACCGGTTGAGGAGAAGTCCGATGAACGATACGATCCCCCTCTGGGAGCTGGACGCTCCCCTCCGAGAGTACTTCAAGAGGGCGGATGCCCTCGAGGCCGCCCTGGCCCTAGTGGCCGGGGAGGTCTCTCCTCGCCGCATGCCCCTGCGGGGCTGCGGCGACTTCGGGGCCGCCCTCGCCGCCGACGGCGGCGAGGTGAACCTCATCGTGGACCTCACGGGCGACAGCGCCCGGAAGGTCCACCGCCAGCTCCTCGACGGCCTGGCGGCCGTCGAGCTCCCCGAAGGCGGGGAGCCGTGCCCCCTGTGCGGGGCGCAAACCCGCCTCTACGAGGGGCGGGCGCCCGGCACATGGTGGATCGGCGGCCACGTCGGCCACCGACCGGGGGGAAACCCTCCGGATGACGTGATCCTCTGGAGGGTCGAGGAGAATCGGATGCGAGTCTGGGGGCGGGCCGGGACGAGAGTCCGCGCCCTCCTCGGGCTCCCGGCCAGGGCCCTCGCCTAACAAGCGAGCAGCCACGCCGGGATTCGGGGGTTGGGTCGGCTTCATCGCCTCCCAGCCCCCGATGCCATGAGCGAAACGAAGTAGAAGGTTAACCCCTTCTCTCGTCTCGCTCTTTTTTCGCCAACCTTCTGAGCCCCGCAGCAGCAATTTATTTCTTATAACCAACGAACTTCCACTAACCGACACGCGAAACACTGGGGATGATAAAAAGATCTACTTAAAAAACAAATAAACCAAAGACAACGTCCCCGCATTAAACAACCCATGCGTGAGCATGCAGGTGGTTAGCGTTCCGCGCCATTCTCTAAGGGTTGCCAGGACCATTCCGATAAACATCAGCGGGACTATTCCGATGGGGCCTTGTGGGTGGACCACCGCGAAGGTCAAGGCGGAAACTGGAATAGCGTAGCTTGGTTTTAGATATTCCCGGAGCCAGCCATAAAGCGCGCCGCGAAACATAATCTCTTCGACAAAAGGCGCGATAAATACCGCTAAGAGAACCACCCAGAAGGCGGTCTGTTTATTACTGTCACCAAGAATCAGCGGCACAATCGGGTGCGCGCCGTTTGAGATATTTACATGCAGTGCGGCGAGAATCTGCGCGTATATCATCAGCACCAAGAACAACACCAACAGCGCTGCCGAATAGACAAAGGGGGCGATAACAAGATCCTTAAAAAATTGTGAGCCGCCGTTTGTCTTAAACCCAATTAACTCTCTTACCTCCTTTAAGGTAACTCCGGAGAAAAGGGGAAACAGCGCCACAAGCGGCATGCATGAGATTAAGGCCGCGTTCATCTTCAGCTGGTCTTTGGCAATCCCAAGCTTATCGAAAAAATACATCGAGAAAGACGCAAGCAGCATGGTCAGCAAGTAAACAACAAAAATCTGCAAAGCATATGCGCGCGGAGCACCGGTTTGATGAAATCGTTTCTGAAACTTACCGCGAAACCAGGCAATTCCGAAGGCCAGAAGCGAGATGCCGCCAACGGTCGCCACGCAGAGCGCAAGAAAACTCGCCACCACAAATTTAACAAAAGCCGTCAGCGCCTCGCCCTTTACCTGCGGCTCCAGCAACTTCTCAATCGCTGTATCACTTGGGGCGAGGTAGACCTGCAATCTCCCGAACCAGCCTAGATGCGCTTCCAGAATCTCCAAGTCGTTCTCATTTAATCGCGTAGACTTTCCCGCCGGGGCCTCCGGCTTTGATAGCTGTTTCCCGAGCGAGCTTAGAATCATGCCGTCAAGTTGCTTATCCAGCTCTGTTCGCCCTTTGAGCTCCGCTAAAGACTTAATTAGCGGGGCCACGGACGACTCGAGACCGAGCGCGTGGCAGATAATAATCCTGCGCTCTAAGGACCGTGCCTTATCTGGCTCAGTATCCTGAGGCGCTTTATCGTTAGAAACAGGAAGAGCCAGAGCTGAATCTAATGCCGCACGCTTAAACATCTCGCTAAAGCGCAATTTAAGTTCCGGGACTTTTAGCCCCTGAGACTCTAGTGTCTGTGCGTGGCTTTCTCTGTAGACAAGCGCTCCATAGGCGACTTTTGACTGCACGCTAAACACAAGTTCTTCAAGTCCGGAACCAAATGTTTGAGAAACCGCGAGAGATTCGGCGGATGCCGGAGGCTTTTGCGAGAGATATCCCCAGGAGTTCAGGATCGTTACACTGAGCAGGATCGGTGCTAAGAAAAGGAGGAATTTATAGCGACCGGATGTCATAATTCAACATGTCCTGTTCTTGAATTTAACAGAGGGGAACAGACGGTTTTATAACTTAGATTTTCTTAAAGAGACAGATGAACAACAACTTGCATTTCATTTCTGACAAAAACCACTCCTATCTATTCGGGGAGGCGGCTCGCGCGGTATTTACGGCGCTAGAAGGTTCTACAAATCCCTCCCCAGTGGTGGCGCTTCCCGGTGGACGCAGTATTGTGCCGCTCCTCTCGGCATTAAGCGCTTTGGGGATTGAAAAGGGTCCGAGCGTTTGGTCGCGCGCACAGTTTTTTATGGTCGATGAACGGCTGGTCCCGCTAGATCATGAACATAGTAACTTTCGGATGGTAAATGACCTGTTCTTTGAGCCGCTACTTCGTCAGGGGTTAGTATCAGAGAGTCAGTTACACCCGTTTTATTTTGAGCCGGGGCTTAGTGACTCGGGGGTTGGTGCCTACGCGAAGGAGTTAGGGAAGTTCGGCGGCAAGCTTGAAGTTGTAATCTTAGGGGTTGGGGAGGACGCGCATGTCGGCGCACTGTTTCCTAACCACCACTCGATAGTTGACGAGGCTGAATTTTTTGTGACAATGGACGACTCTCCAAAACCACCGCCGGGGCGGATGTCTGCGTCTAGAAAGCTCATACAAAAGGCCGAGCTTGTAATGGGGCTATTTATTGGTGAGGGAAAGCGCGAGGCGTTAGCACGCTTTTCTGATAAGGAACTGACCTTGAACGAATGCCCCGCCAAGTTAGTTGGTAGCGGGAAAATGAACTACGTCGTAACAGACCTGCTTTAAATTTGCGGGCCTTAGAATAACCTGGAATTGGAACACAGCTGACATGACAAAACACGTATCGTATCCGAAGAATAAGATTAAGTTTCTACTTTTAGAAAAAATCCACCCGGTGGCAGTGGGTAAACTTCAGGAATCTGGCTATCTAGTTCATGAAATTCCGCGCTCACTTTCAGAGGAGGAGATGCTGGAGGAGATTCGCGATGCGCATGTCGTCGGAATTCGCTCAAAGACACGCATCACTGCGGCACATCTTCAAGAGGCCAAGCGGCTTTTGGCGATTGGGTGTTTTGGGGTTGGGACTAATCAGGTGGCCTTGGATGCGGCGACTAGCTTAGGCATCCCGGTGTTTAACGCGCCGATATCCAATACCCGCAGCGTGGCGGAACTGGGAATGGCGGCGATTCTAATGTTGGCCCGGAAAATCGGGGACAAGAATAACCAGATGCATCAGGGTATCTGGGATAAATCCTCTGAGGGAGCTAATGAAATTCGTGGGAAGACTTTAGGGATTCTCGGCTATGGGCATATCGGCCAGCAGGTAGGGTTGATGGCTGAAGCGATGGGAATGGAGATTGTGTTCTTTGACCGGATTAAGAAGTTGCCGTTAGGGACTGCTAAGCAGGTGGACACGATGGCGGATGTGTTAAAGACCTCGGATTTTGTCACGTTGCATGTCCCGAGCTCTTCTCAGAATAAGGCGCTGATTGGTAAAGCTGAATTGGCGCTGATGAAACGCGGGTCCTCGCTATTAAACCTAAGTCGTGGAGATTTGGTGGATATGGCGGCTTTGAAAGAGGCGATTCAGTCTAAGCAGCTGGGTGGGGCGGCGGTGGATGTTTTTGCTAAGGAGCCTAAGACCAATAAAGAGGAGTTTCGTTGTGAACTGACGGGTTTGGAGAATGTAATCCTTACGCCGCACATCGGCGGCAGCACAGAGGAGGCGCAACATAATATCGGGGTGGATGTGGCAAACTCCTTTATTAAGTTTATTGATACGGGAGCCACGGTTGGAGCGGTGAACTTCCCTCAGATAGATATGCCGGTAATTCCCGAGGCGCACCGGATTCTAAATGTGCATAAAAATATTCCCGGAGTCCTTAAAGAGGTGAACAGGATTGTGGCTGAGTGCGGGGCTAACATCGATTCGCAGTATCTCTCGACCTACAAAGATATCGGCTACCTGATTATGGATTTAAATAAACAGGTCTCGGACGAGGTAAAGGAAAAGCTCGCCGGATTGGAGAGCGATATCAAGACCAGGATACTGTATTAAAATAAATAAAAACGGGGCTCTCCGCTAACTTTTGGTTTTGCGGAGGGCCCCGTTTATTTGCCCTGGTTAAAGGGCAACTGTCGCCTTAGCGACGGTCGTAACGGCTACGGAAACTCGAAACTGGTCCGTAGCAGGTGCTATCAATCTTGATATACCCACCTGGATTTCCAGTAACAGCTTCGGCCTGTGCAGCTAATCCGCTGGAGTTCTGCCGACTCGCGTTACCACAGCCATAGCCCTCGTAATAACGGTTGGTGTTGAACTTGCCGAATTTGCTGATTACAGTTCCGTCGGTAGCCAGGATATCTCCGCAGCTTGCAGAGCCACCACTGTTCAACAAGACCATCGGATAGCCCTCACGCGTTCCACCGGAATCTTGAGAAGACGGCTTATATAAAAAGCCACTGTTCTTAGTCGTTCCGCAGGAAGCGACCTCACCACCACCACCGCCGCCGCCACCGCCGCCAGTTGACGATGCCGGTAGTGCGTCGGTCGAAGTTGGCTGGACCACAGTTCCGTCTGGACGAATCACGACGTTACTTGGGATACCAAAGGAGATAATCTGATCCGGGCCACTTGGAGGACGAACTCCGACAAGGCCTGCATCACGCTGAGACCAGGCAAATGTCTGCCCTGTTCCGTAGTAGTTTCCAATCTGCGGCACCGCAGTTGAAAGCCCTAGTGGAATGATGGCCGTAGTCAGATTGTCAAAGAGAACATAAGCGTTTTGCGTGCCGTTTGTCTCAGGGCGCACAACAATCCAATCCGCCTTGCCGTTGTTGTTGATATCGGCTCGAACTAGCGGAATATCCCCCGAAAGTCCCCAGCACTGAATCGGGCCAAGATTTGAGGAAGTTCCACCGACTAGGGAGAACCACTCAAATTGACCAGCGCATGCGCCGGAGGTGGCAAGACGAACTGCGCCGTATTGCGGAGTGTTCCCATCAAAGAATGTAAACACTCTGTCACCTGAGAGACCAAAGACTCTCTCTACAACAACGGCA
>CAYMWO010000191.1:0-5772 GCA_964393905.1 uncultured Bdellovibrionales bacterium
AGTTGGCCCGGGCGACGCGGCTAGAGCTTGATAACCTTGGGGTTCGGAACCTTTGGGAAATCAAGTCTAGCCGCGTCACTGGACCGCGTTGCTCTACTTCTCGCTCATCACCTCCATGCGCTTTGCGAGCGCAGGCATGAGGTAGCGGATGAGCTCGGCCACGGCGGCCGGGTAGTGCTCCGCCGCGAAGTGCGCCTGACCGGGGTCGAGCCCGATGTCTCCGACGATGCCGGTGACGGCATTGAAGTCGGAGAGGTTGCACCCGAGCTTGAACTCGGTGCCCGGTGCGCCGAGCACGGAGCCGAGACGGGCCAGTGCTCGCTTGCCCTCGGCGCGCATCTTCCGCGCCTCGGCAAGTGCCCCCTCGATGATCCCCTTCAAGGGACCGACGTCGTCGGCCTCTGCGCCGACGATGTGGAGATGGCTCCCGGTGTCGGAGGACACCTCCTCGACGAAGCGGATCATGCCGGAGTACTCGCCCTCGTGGACGAGCCCCTTCTGGCGCTCGGAGTGGTTGAACCCCCGGGCCTGGAGAAGCTCGTAGGCGAGTGCGGACTCGCACTGGAGGGGGCTCACGAACTTCACCTGTGCGAGCGCGGTGAAGTTACCGGCGGTCTCGTCGGCCCAGTTGGCCAACATGTGCCGGCGCGACCGGGTCGCGCACTCGAGCTTGCGGTAAATGGCGACGAGCGCCCGGGCGTAGAGAAACTTCTCGTTGGGCATCTTTTTCTTCTTGCTCATGATATCTCGGGCCCTCCATCGGCCCTTTTTTAAAAAGAAAAAACGAAACTGTTGCTGACCAAACGCTAACCCCGCAGCGCGTGACGGAGTTAACGTTTGGCCAGGGACCAAGCTTCAGGAGGAAAACCGGAGATGACTCTAAGCCGTCCGCGCGGGCTAGGTCGGCCAGCGCGTCTGGCCCGCCTAGCCGGCGGAGGGAGTGTTTTGACTACCCAGCTGCAGTTACTTTTAAAGAGCAGGCTACCGAATGGGTTTCGTTTCCATAGGATAAAGGGAAACGAAGGCTAACGGTAGTCTCCAGTTTACTCTTATGCGGGAAGAGGGGGAGTTTGTGGGTAATAAAAATTAGAAGTGCCGGGCGGCACGGCTAGGGCTTGTAACCTTGGGGTTAGGAACCTTGGGAGACAAGTCCTGCCGTGCCGCCTAGCGAGACCTGGCCGTTACGAGTCGTGGGTCCTCGAGACCGGGAGGTTGGCGAACTCTTGGGAGTTCACCGCGCTCATGAGCGGCGGGCAGAGCCGCCCGATGAAGCGCCGCGCGACCCCTTCGTAAAGGCGAATGAGGTCTTCCGCCTGTGACTGGGTGAGCTCCTCCGTCATGAACGAGACGATGAAGGGCTTGAGCTTCGCGAAGCTCTTGTCCCCGAGGTCGAAGGCCGCGGCCTTCAGGTACTTCACGGCCGCGGCCCAGAGAGGCGCAACGGTCGTCCTTGCCTCGGCGAGATGGCTCTCGAGGACGACGCGGTTCGACTCGACGTCCTCGGGTGCGGTGCCCCAGGGCGTGACCTCGATGTAGGACCCGTCCTTCCCCGGCGTGGGGAGGAGCGAGAACTTCCCATCGATGTGCTCGTGCCGGAGCTCCGGCCGGGAGGTCTCTTCGTCGGTGAAGTTCCATCCGCCCCCCTTCGGGATCGAGCGGAAGATCACCTCGTCCTCGATGCGGCGACGGGTGGCCCAAGGCTGCTCCGCGAGGAGCTTCCAGTTGGCCTCGACCTCGCGCGCCGCGTCGAGGAGCTGGGACCTCCGGATCTGGCTCAGGAACCGGAACCGGTAACGGAAGAAGAGCAGGCAGTAGGCGAGACGCGTTACACAGGGAGGGGTGTTCATGGTTTTATCGGGCTCCTTTAGGGCCCAAAAATGGAACGAAACGGAAAAAAGAAAGAAACCTAATTAGCCATAGCTAGCCGCCACGGCGTGTTGAAGTAGGTAGCTTTTACCTTTCAAAACGCCGTAGGGGTGTATGTATTGGTTACCGTGTCTGTAATGAGAAAGAGCAGGGCGCATCCATTCGGACAGTTCGTCTACAGTAGAGAAAAACAAAAATTAATGGAAGCCCCAGATAGAGGTTGTGCGGGGGGAGGTGAGGGGGGTGATAATTGCGAATTTTGCAGGGTGGAAATAAAAAAGCGAGGGGGTTAGCCCTCGCTTTTTCTGTCGAACAGTCTTTGAGACTGTGATTAAGCAGGATCCTGCCAAACACAAATAACGACGGACTGTTGATTATTTTTTAAAGTGCATGCCTTTTGACTCGCTGCAGTTGCGCAAAAAGCTTTAGTCGCCTCGTCTGCGTCTGTTTGAGCAGCAACACACTTTCCGGTGCCAGCTATCCCATTAGAAACCGCGTAGGCATCGGCAACTAAGGCTCTAACCACAGTTAGCTCGTTGAGTAGTTGGTCGTTTTCGGCTCTTAAAGCCTCAAGTTGCGACGCGCAAGCATTCTGAGATGTTAAGATCTGGGAAGGCATCGTCACCTGCGGCATCGCGCCTCCTGGTGCCATGTAATTGTAATTCTGCGCAGCAGCGCTTGAAGCACAACAGAGAATCAAACCGGAAACTACAACTGCTTTAATCTTTGAAGTAAACATCTTATTTTTAACTCCTAACTACTTTTTAAAACTTCGCCCCTGGGAATGTTCAGCGGGGTGGTTTTTTAACTTTTATCTACCTGGTTAAAACCATCACATTCGCCTTACGCCCCCTTATCCAGACTCCCCTTCGTTATGCTTCAGGTAAAAATTTAGTTGCATTAAATAATTGAGGGTATTAACTAGCTGAAATTTTGAAGAAAAATGGGAAAAATAGGGTTTGGGCTCTGGATTTTTTATCTTTTTTAACGCATAACGAGAGCCCGATCTTTTCTAGCCTTATCTGAGTATATCAAGCTGAACCTCTCGGAATCCTTGTCTGAATCATCTCAGAGGAGGGCGCCGAGGGAGGAACTTACAGGTTTTCCTTTGGCTGTCTGTGGCGGGTCGACACCCGCTAGCATTCACTTGGTCTTCCCCCAAACGGGGGCCCCTAACGGGAGACGGAGGGTTTCAAGATGGCACAGCTCCGGTTCGCGAGAGCGGTCGGGTTCGAGGTGTCCACGAACGGTGGGCGGTTCGTGATCGTCGAGATCACGGTCACCGACAAGTTGGTGACGGTCAAGCAGCTCCTGCTCGGTTCGGGCGAGGGGCTGCGGGTCGAGGAGCGCTACACGCTCTGCGAGGAAGCCCCCGACTACAGGGGGCAGATCGACGTGCCGCTCCGGTACGTCGGCGAGCACCCGCCGCGGATCGTCATCGCGCTCCGGCCCACCCCCGAGGAGGGGCAGGCCCCGGCGATCGTCGAGCTCCGCACCTTCGAGGGCCACGTGCTGCGGGTCTTCGAGAAGGAGGGGAACTTCTCCCTCCAGTACCCGGACTTCTTCAACGTCGCGGACGACGTCAAGGCGCTGCGAGCGGAGCTGAAGGCTGCGGCCAAGGCGGCGCTCGGTTCCAAGAAGAAGAACCCGTCGCGGGGGGCCGCGAAGGCCACGAAGTAGCGACCCGCTACCGAGTGTTCGGGGGAGGTTTTTTCAAGGTTCTCTTGACTAAACCTCCCCCGGCACCGGTTTCACCGTTGTTTTCTCCATCGGCCTTTTTCAGCGGCCGTATTTTTTCTATTTCGTTTCGTTCGTTTTCTTATTTTAGCCAAGCTAGAAACGGGAAATGCTCTGTGCTAGGGTGTGGCAGATTTTTTAATTACACGGAGTTAGTCCCTCACGGATTTTTAACACCAGCTTTTCATAATGGCCGAGCCCGCTAAGAAAATTGATACTCCGGCGATGAGCCCGCAGCAGCGCCGGTTTAGTGCGGCCGAAGGTCGGCTTGCAACGTATAAGGAGTTTCTTGTCGGTGAGGAGAGCTATCTGAGCTTTGCCGGGTTTGAGCTTTATAATCTTCTGCTCTCGAATATTCCAAGTATCGTTGGCCTGGGGCTTAGGAGCCTGGCGCTGCCGTTTTTGTTTGGTCGTTGCGGTAAGGGCCTGGTGCTAGGGCGCGGGGTGGTGATTCGTCAGCCGAAGAATATCTCAGTCGGGCGCGGGGTGATTGTTGAGGATTATGCGGCGCTAGATGTGCGCTCCGGAAAGACCCCCGACGAAAAGACTATAGCTCAACAAGCCGGGATTGAAATTGGAGACCATGTGTTTATTGGGCGGCACTCGATTCTCGCGGCAAAGGGCGGGAAGATTAAGCTCGGTGCGGCGTGTAAC
This sequence comes from uncultured Bdellovibrionales bacterium, assembly GCA_964393905.1. GTDB lineage: Bacteria > Bdellovibrionota_C > UBA2361 > SZUA-149 > CAYMWO01 > CAYMWO01. The sequence goes on from CAYMWO010000191.1 coordinate 4,258, forward strand.
CTGAGCTCTAGCTGCCGGATTGCTACGCAGTCCTTAGTTGAAATCGGCGAGAGTGTGTTGATTGCCGCTTACGCCTATATCGGACCGGGGAATCATTCGACAGATGATGGGCGGCCCATGATTGAGCAGGAGATGGATGTGAAAGGCGGAGTGAAAATTGGCGCACATAGTTGGATTGGCACACGGGCGACAATTTTGGACGGTGTGACAATCGGCAAAAATGTAATCGTCGGCGCGCATTCACTGGTCCTAGAAGATGTGCCAGATAACGCCGTAGTTGCAGGCACACCCGCGCGCGTACTTAAGATTCGCGATTAACCTAAGGCTAATTTATATAAACAATCACCCGCGCCTTGTTGCGTAGTTCGGCTATTAACTGCGCCTTGGCTTTTTCCTGGCGTTCGCGGAGCATTAGTTTCCGAAGCCGGGCGCGCTCCTTTTCTGGGTCTGGTTTATCTGCCTGGCGGCGGGCTTCGACCTTTATAATGTGAAACCCGAGCGGAGTTTTTACCAGGTCGCTTATCTCGCCCGGCTCGAGTTTAAAGGCGACCTCTGAAAAAGCTGGGTGTAGTTGGTTACGAGTTACATACCCCAGATCCCCACCTTTTCCCTTACCTGCCCCCTCCGAGTGAACCTTTGCCAGCGCAGCAAAGTCCGCGCCGGACTCCCGCACCTGCTCCAGGATACTCTCCGCTTGAAGCCGCTTCTCTTCAACTACAGTCTCCGGCGCATCCTCCGGAACGCGGATGAGAATTTGCCGAACCCTGACCTCTGTCTCTGCCGGAACTTTACTCTCCTTTTTAAGTGCCGCATCTATCTCCGATTCCGATACCCGGATGTTCGAGAGAGCCCGAGTCTCAAACAGTCGGTTAATCGCGATATCGGTGTAGACCTGGTTTCGAAGCTCCGCTTCACTTATCCCAGCGGCAGCCAACTGCTTTTCATACTCAGCGGCTATCAGTTCCGGATCGGAATCCTTTCCACTCTTTGCTGGCCCACTCTGGGGGACAAACGCCACTTTAATCTGCGCCAAGCGGGACTCGACCTCTTCGTTTGTCGGTTTAATACCGGAGGCCAGCGCTGCCTGTGAAAGTAGGTAGCGGGTAATTAAACTCTCCAACACCTGACGGCGGAGCCGGTGCAGGGAACTCTCCTCGATATTAAAAATCTCGGCGCGAAAACGCTCTTTTAACTCGCGATTTAGCTCTCCATCGGTAATTAGATAGTCATCGATTTCGGCGACTACCTGCTGACTGCGGCCGCGTGGCTTCTCGGAGCTGGATTCAGACCAAACGGGTGCTACTGGGAGGGCAATCAAGAGTAGCAGTGCGCTGATAAATTGCCGAGAGAAGTTCTTTTGTCTAGCTAGTGAAAACATGCGAAAGTTTGGAGCTCAAGCTTTGGTTTTGGTGATTATTTAGAGTTTTTTGCTTCAGGTCAATTGCCCTTGGAAAAGGGCCCAGAATAATTCCTTGGAATATTCCCGTGAGACTTCAAAACGCGCTCCCACATCTA
>CAYMWO010000192.1:0-5756 GCA_964393905.1 uncultured Bdellovibrionales bacterium
GGTTGCACAAGGAGAGATTGAGATTCTATCAATGCCAGGGTTTTCGGATTACTTTCTCTTAAATGACCAGCTTGAGGAAGCAGTGAAGCTGGCACAGAGTATTGTGTCAGCGGAACGGATTCGGATGACGCGATTCAATGTGAATAGTCTTAAGAGTATCCTTAAGACATCTGACTAATAGCTCCCAGATTAGATTGTCATTCCTGACTCGCTAAGTAGGGAACTTGATAACTATTACATCCTGCCAATTGATTATTACATCCCTGTGACAACATAGCCCCCCCCACCTTGTTACCTTTGCCGACAGATGGACACGTTATTCGGTTTTTAGGGAGCAAGGAAGATGAGCCTAGAAAATTCAATTTGTGACTCAAGTCTAATTAATCGGTTCTTTGGCGGAGACTGTTCTGCGTTTGAAGACCTGGTATCCAGATATGAAGGTGAGGTTTTCAGCCTTGCTCTTCTTATTACAGGGGATGTCAGCTCGGCTGAAGAGGTGATTCAAGAGGTTTTCTGTCAATTCTATTTGGAGCCGATGAGCTTTCTGAGTCAGGACTCAATTCACTCAAAGCTTTGCTCTCTTGCTTTAACCCTCGCTTCAAACGGATCTCAGATTGGAGTTGATTTTGGAAGGACCCTTTGCTCTCAAGTCGTTCAGGAAAGTGTCGAAGATTTTGGGATTAGCCCAGATAGTTCTCGCGCACGGGAAATCTACAATTTATCAACTGCTATGACTAAACTACCGTCGAGCTATCGAGCTGTTTTTGTTGGATGTGATGTTACTGGCCTTTCTGTAGCTGATGTTGCATTGGCACTGAATATCTCAGAGTCAGATGTTCGAGCACAACTGGTCCGCGCGAGATTGCACCTAGTGCGTGCGGCACGGCGTAGTGGGGAAACTATTTTAATAGATGGAGCCCCCAAAGCGCCGAAGGAATCGACAGAAATGCCGACACTTTTGGTTTAGCTGGTTAATTATCGGTTTTTTGGTCCGAGGGGTTTCAAACGAACCCCTCGGACTCGGTTTTACTACTGTTTGACAAAAGCCCCTCCGGCACATAAGAAATCCCAATGATTTCAAAACGTGCCCAAGCCATAGACACTTCAGGAATCCGCCGCATCTTTGACCTCGCTGCTAACCTCAAAACCCCGGTCAATCTCAGTATCGGCCAGCCCGATTTTGATGCGCTGCCTGAGGTTAAAGAGGGAGCAATACGGGCAATAAATAATCGGAAAAGCAGTTATACTGCATCTCCTGGTATTCCTGAACTTCGTGCCAAAATCAGGCAGAAGTACGGAATCGGGCAAGATAATAAGGAGCTGGATGTCTTCGTAACTTTGGGAGTCAGTGCGGCACTTTTTCTTTCTTACATGGCAATGCTTGATCCGGGAGATGAAATTCTAATCCCTGATCCGTATTTTGGAATGTATCGAGATCAGGCCAGCATGTTAAATGCTACTGCCCGCTGTTATGACACTTATCCAAATTTTCAAATTTCACTTGAGAAAATTGAACAGGCGTATACTCCTAAAACTAAAGCAATCCTCGTAAACAGCCCAAACAACCCAACGGGCTACTCAATGTCGCAGAGTGAACTAGATGGGATTATTGAGTTCGCACGTGAGAAGGACATTTGGCTTATCTACGATGAAATTTACGAACTCTTTTCGTATGATCGGCCCCATGCACGATGTTTTGGTAAATATGAAAAGGCCTTGATAGTCGGTGGGTTTTCGAAGTCGCACGGTATCCCCGGATGGCGGATGGGCTTTGGGGTCGGACCGACTAGACTTATCCAAGAGATGCTGAAACTTCAACAGTATTCCTTTGTTTGTGCGCCTTCAATTGCTCAGTGGGGTATGCTCGAAGGGATCGATGCTGATCTAAGTGAAATAGTCTGCCGCTATCGAGAAAAGCGGGATTTCATATTCGATGCGCTTAGGGACAAATTTGAAGTGGAAAGGCCTAATGGCGCCTTTTATATTTTCCCCAAAGCCCCAGGGGGAAGTGGCCAAGCGTTTGTGGAAGAGTGTTTAAAGAATAATCTTCTGGTTGTTCCTGGTCATGTTTTCTCATCTCGTGATTCTCATTTTCGCATTTCATTTGCTGCTCCAATAGAGCAACTAGAAAAAGGTGCTGAAATTCTTAATCGCCTGGCTTAGCGCGGATGCTTTTAATGGACTGAGATAGTTTTGGGCCAACGGTCCAGAGCTTTGTGTGGGGATAAACTCGAACTACCTTGTAGGAGCACTCAGCGAGTTAATATATCTCTCAACTTCACTCTGGGGGAGAGGATCTGAGCGCTTCATCAAATACCGGGGAATTCTTACTGCTTGTCCAATTACAAGCAAGTCTGGAGTTGTGATCCCATTAATTCTTGCTATTCGTTTAGTGTTCTCCGCAGATCCCGTATACCAGCTGGCTATCATTCTAAGAGTCTCTCCTGGATAGGTGACATTATGGGTAATATCCCCGGAGTCCGTTAGCTCACGTGTGCCTCGAGCTGGTGGTAGGGAGTTGGGGGAGTTCAGTAATGGCGCTGGCGCGAGCCTTGGTTCTGGAGCAATTATTTCCTCTCCGAAGAGGGTAGGCGGGGGTTCTACTTTGGTGGGCTGCGTCATTTCTCCGCTTGGCCCCCCACTGACAATCAAATTCAAGCGGGATTGAATTGGCTCTGGAATTCTCTCCGGTCCACGGATTATCCATTCCTGATCTTTTTGTGATAAAAGATAGGCCTCGGCCTTATCTAGATAGAAAAAATATATTCTCGAGGGTTTAAGCAGCTTTTTCTTAACTTCAATTGCATCTGGAGTCCCTCTGAATTTAATGAAGCCGCGAACGAACTCGCTATTTTCTGCTTCACGAGAAAGCAAAAGATTTGCCGCCACGTAAGGATTGTCCTTACTGAGCGCTACTGGCCCCTGATTAGCTAAATCTTCTCGGATATAACTTCCGGGCGTTTTTGCAGCACATGAGCAAGTGGATAAAATAATGAGTAGAAGGAAAACGCTCGAAAAAATCTTTTGCATCGGAAAGTCAGTATAATTTGCAATGGGAACCGCCATCGATATGACAGTTCCGAAATGCTGGAGACCAGCGGCCATTAAGGTTCAACCATGCTCCGCAATTAATACCACGGATGAGAGCGGGGAATAAATGTCTGTAAGTTCGAAGCCTTTAAGCTATACAAACACTCTTATAGTCTTTATAAGACTCAATTACGGCACCTGCTCCCCGTACAATGGCCGTTAAGGGGTTCGCGGCACGGTAGAATTTTAACCCAGTCTCTAAACTTAATCTCTCAGGAAGACCCGCTAACAGCGCTCCACCACCAGCCACATAAACACCTCGCTTAATGATATCTTCCGCAAGCTCTGGGCTGGTTCTCTCTAGAGCACGCAATACTGCCTGAACAATTGCAGCTACTGGTTCGCGTAACGCACGGCGGACAACGGTATCATCTATAATCAGCTCTCGCGGAGTGCCTGTAGCTAGATCTCTCCCGAAGATCTTCATTTCACGTGTTTCTGACATTGGCATTGCAGAACCAATTGTGAGTTTCACCCGCTCAGCTTCAAAAATACCAATTTGCAGGTTGAAAGCGCGCCTTAGGAAATGCTCTATGGCCTCATCCATTTCATCTCCCGCGATACGAACCGATTCGGAATAGGCCGTTGCTCCCATACTGATCACCGCAACTTCTGTCGTGCCGCCGCCAATATCAACAATCATATTGCCAGTTGCCTCATGAACGTTTAGCCCAGAGCCAATTGCTGCAGCCATTGGCTCCTCAACTAAATGAATATGTCGAGCTCCGCTGGCTAACGCCGCGTCGATGACAGCGCGCTTTTCAACCATCGTAATTCCTGAGGGAACACTCACAATCAACCGAGGCCTACGAAGTTGCCATCTTTTTGAGACGCGCTTTATAAAATCCTTAATCATTAAATGGGTCATCTCAAAATCTGCGATAACTCCATCCTTAAGAGGACGCACGCAGCGTATTTTGCTGGAAGTTTTGCCATAAATGTTCTTTGCCGCCCGCCCAACAGCAACAGGACGACCGTCATCTTCTCTGACGGCGACAACGCTAGGCTCATCTAAAACCACGCCTCGACCACGAATATAAATAAGCGTGTTCGCGGTCCCTAAATCCATTGCCATGTCCTGACCGATCCAGCCTCCAAAAAATCCTTTGAAGGTTGGAAATCGGTCTGTTCGCGCCCGAGGAATTTCGTTAGCGCGAATAAAATCGTGCTGCACTAATCCCGTAGTTACATCTACTGAACCCAAAGCGCTATGCTCCTGATTACGCCCAATTTCCAACATTTTGTACTACCTCCTGGGGAGTAGATTCTAATTGCAACCGCTCGGCGCTCTTCGCTGTTAAAGATTGAAGTGTTTGCCCATCATCTGGATAATGCGCATGTGAAAACTGCATGCCATGGTTAATGACCGCTCCTAATTTTAGTCCCGTGGACATCAAGTTCGGTATAATATCGCTAATCGATAGACGCTCAACAAGCGACATGATGCGCTTTACTGATCGATCCGCCTCATCGCGCTCAGTTAAGAGCAGTATCTCGGAGCCATAAAGATAACAGGCGACCGCTGGGGCTCTGCGAACTTGCTCAACGATTCGCATAATGCGCTTTTGAACAAGCGCCGCAACTTCTGGGCCCGATATCAACTCTATCTCTCGAATATTTGTTAATGAAATACGTAACAGAGTGAGTTTAGCACGCTCTTTTGCCGCATCTTCAAGCAAGCTCTCCGCCTGAATTGCAAACTGCTTCCAGGAGAAAATCCCGGTTAAATCATGGGTCGCAGCAAGAGTGTTTGCTAATCGGATGCGCTCGAGCTCCTTGCCGATAACTTGGGCGATTTTCTCCAAAGCAGCTATTTGCGAGACATCGAATGTTTCGTGGGGTTCGCTTAACAGATTCAAGGAACCGGCTTCGCGGTTGAGGATGTGAAAAGGAACTGAGAGGAATGAGCGTTGACGAATATCATCGGTAGGTAACGCTTGAATACTTCTCTCTCCGCATATAACCCGTTTGTGCTTACATACAAGCTCCAAAAGACGATGCTCGGTGCGATTTTCTTTTGAGTTCGAATAATATGCTCCCCGTCCAACCCCGCCATCGGCTGTAGTAATTACGACCAGAGCGTCCCTACGAATAATGCTCTGCGGGATACTCGCAACACTCGCTAGTAAACTATTTTCCGAAGAATACTCGCGTAATTTTTCAAGCAATGTAGGCAGCTCAGGTAGAGGTTCGGTGCGGGTGCGAGTGGCTAGTCCCAACTCTTGATTTAACTCGATAATCATCGCCGCCTGCTTCGCGCAATCTAGAAGGATTTTTTCCGTAACTTTGGCGAAGGCATAATTTTTTTTACTATCACATGAGATAACCCCCAACAATTCACGTCTCTTGCCTAGGATAGGTACTGCGATAAAACTTTTAAGAGCCTGATCTTGGGAATAACATAACAACGTGGTCGAATCGTGTTCAAAGGGACAGACAGAGATTCTCACTGCATTCTCGGCAGTCCAGCCAATCAGACCCGAACCGAATGGAATCTCAGTGCTTACTAAAAAATCACGACTAAGGGTTTGGAGTCCCCCCAACCTGAGAAGCTTGTTTACTGGGTCAGCTACAAATATTGCGGCTGTGTATGCCTCAGTCACGTTCGCAATTAACTCTGCCAGGATATTGAGCTGCGAAAAGAGAGTCGCATTTGGACCTTTTTG
>CAYMWO010000193.1:0-5752 GCA_964393905.1 uncultured Bdellovibrionales bacterium
CATTAAATGAAACCTCCGCTCGGGTGTAAACTTGCCAGACAGAATCCCAAGCAGCCCCTCGGAAAGCTCACTCCTGCTTCGAGAAAAATAACCTTCCTTAATCTCAGCATAGGAGCGAAAAATCTCACTTAGCGCGTCCGTAATCTGCTCATCGGAGTAGTCTTTGCTAGAGAACCTGGAAGACTTATCCCCTTTATGCTCCGTGCCAGGCTCGTTTGACCCAGCAGCAATGCCTTCTGCATGAGCGGGGGCATTTACCTCTACGGCTGGTTCCTCAACTTGTCGTTGTTCAGTTAATAGCGCTACGTCTTCCGGGAGAATCTCAACTTCAAGCTCGGTTTGCGGGTTAATTACCAGTCCAACATCGGCAGGCAATGTAAGCGCCAAGTCCGAACCGGTGACGGGAATAAATTGGTAATCGTCATTTGACCATTCGAAAAAGAGATCTTCGGTTGTGAAAACCGGGAGTCGCTTCCCAGCAGGGGTGGTTTGAGTGGCGACTCTAATCTTTTTAGTGCCGCGATTGTCTCCAACATCAACGCTAACAACAACCGGGGTAAAGAGAACCGTCCCCGAGAGAATCTCAAGTGCGGCTCCCAGATTCTTCCGCTCGCCGGCGGAAAGCTCAAGGAGATAATCTCTAAGCATGGTATCGAGTTCCACTGCGCAAACACCCCCAGGGACACTTCGCATTATTGTTCTTAAGAGCCGTTAATCTCTCAAAGCCGGTGTATCATACACAATAATAGTGTGGTTTTCTAGGGGCGAGGGGTAATTAATGAGGGAGTTTTCTGTTTATCCTAAAAAATTGCTATATTCCGTAGTCGTTACAAAAAGTTAACTCCTTTAGGGCGTATATGTCGTTTGCAGAAAAGGCGATTTTTAGGGATCTTTTGTGAGCCATAGCCCAAAAGCTGACTGGTTTTCGGATTGGTTTAACTCGGATTACCTGAGGCTCTACCCGCATCGTGATGAGGCTGCGGCCATACGCGAAGTAGAGTTCGTTGCCTCCCAAGTGAAGAACTCTGTCGGTAAAGAGCTTAAGGGGTTTCAGACACTCGACATCGGCTGTGGTGCGGGGCGGCATTTAATACCGCTTGCGAGGTGCGGCTTTAATCCTACTGGAGTCGACCTCTCTCCAGAACTCCTCGAAGAGGCACGCGCTGCTCTCGCAACCGCGGGCATTGAAGTCCCGCTTGTTAGGGCTGACATGCGCACCCTCCCCTTTGAAGATAAGACATTCGACTTAGTTACGAATTTTTTCACCTCGTTTGGCTACTTTGATTCCGATGAGGAACACCTGAGACTTTTAGGCGAGTGGCACCGAGTATTGCGTGATAATGGAAAACTATTTTTGGATTACCTGAACCGGGATTTTGTTATCAATAAACTTGTGCCTGAAACTTTAGAGCAAAGAGGAGATATCACTCTTCGCCAGATACGCTCGGTGTCGGATAATGGGCTGAGAATAAATAAGTCCATCGAAATCACTGAAAATACGAGCGGCGCCGCAAGAACTAAGAACTTTAGGGAGTCTGTGCGGATGTACTCTCAAACGGAGCTAGCTGGTCTACTAACCGCCAGCGGATTTACGGACCTGAAGTGGTATGGGGATTTCAGCGGTGCGCCGCTAACAACTGATTCTCCCCGAGCCCTTTGCCTGGCGACTGCTTCTTCGCAGACTCCTTCCTCAAAACAGACTCTAGCTAAAGCTAAAATTACCAGTGGAGGTTCGTAAGGTGTCGGCCCCAATAATTTCAGCCTACCTTGCACGTGATCCAAAGGCGGTTGCTCTAATGGGCGGTGATTTTCAGGATCCTGCCCAGAGAAAGCTGATTACTGAGCGCGCTGCAAAACGGGGCCTATCATCTGAGGTTATCGCTCTCCTTAAAGAGATTAACGGCAAACTTCCCGCTTCACAATCCAGGGAGAAAAACTTAGAACGCCTCGCGCCATCAGGTGTGGCTTTCGTTGTAACCGGACAGCAATGCGGGCTGTTTGGCGGTCCGTTGTTAACACTCTACAAGGCGCTCTCTGCTGTAAAGATTGCTCAAGCACTTGAAGCTGAAACTAAGATTCCATGCATTCCGATTTTTTGGGTACAAAGTGAGGATCATGATCTCGAAGAGATTGATCGTGCGGTCATTTTTAATTCCAGCTCTCAGCTAGATGAGTTTCGGCTCGGTGATTACGGTGGAGCTCCTCATAGCTCAGTCGAGCACCGCTTATTACCCGTAAACGTGACCGAAGCCTTAGATGCGGCGGGCACAACTCTCGAACGTTTTGCGGCGGGTGCGTCGGTAATGAGTGAGTTAAGGGCCTGCTACTTGCCGGGTCTAAGTACGGCGCAATCCTTTACGGAATTTCTCGCCAGAATTCTTGCAGATGAGGGCATTTTGTTTTTCAATCCCCGCAGAGCGGAGGTTTCTGAATTCGCGCGGCCGGTTTTTCTTGAGGCTTTAACAAACAGAGGGCGCATCTCTGAGGCACTTGTTGCGCAATCAAAGGCGCTCGCCGCCGCCTCGTTTACCGAGACCGTCACAGTTCGCCCCAACTCACCGCTTTTCTTTTATCACAGCCATGGTCCGGAAGGTGCGCGCGTTAGACTCGAGGAAACTGCGGGCGACTTTACGCTGCCCGATGGTCGAAAGCTCTCTCTTACCGAACTCGAAAGCGCCATAGCAAAAGAGCCGAACTGTTTCAGCACCTCCGCCCTCCTCAGACCCCTCCTTCAAGACCGACTCTTCCCAACGGCCGCCTATGTAGGGGGTGCAGCAGAGATTGGCTACTTCAGTCAGCTGCAGCCGTTGTATCGGGTATTTGGCTTAGAGTCGCCGTTGGTGATTCCGCGGGCGGGGTTTGTCTGTATTGAGAAAAAGTCTGCGCGCTGGCTGGCAGAGCTCCGGCTCTCAGCGACAGATTTGGCTCTTTCCGAAGAAGAACTAATGCGCAAGATTGCCAAGGCAGGTAGCGCCGAGACAGATCCCCAAGTGCTGGAAGCGGTAACTATCAGGGGCCTAGATGTAGCGTTAGCGGAAATGAGAAGGGCCTTCGTTGAATTAGACCAAACCTTAGTGGACTCGCTCGACAAAAGTCGAGAGAAGATTCTACACCAGATATCAAATCTCGGTGCCCGTTACGCTAGGGCCGTTGCGACTAAAAACGGAATCTCTAGCGAGAGGATTTCGAGACTTAAGGCCGGTCTGTATCCGGCTGGAAAAGAGCAGGAACGGCTAATCTCCTCGATCTATTATTTATCCCGATATGGTGATAGTTTTAAACGCCGCATTTTGGCGGAGATAAACCCTTTTAACCCGCAGATGAAGGATCTGGTTTTCGATGGTGAAGGAGAATAGTTATTTAACAGACGCAGTCGCGTTTGCCGCACACCCTGATGACGCGGAGCTTAGCTGTGGTGGACTGTTGGCAAAATTAAGTCGCGCCGGGAGGAGTGTCGGGATTGTTGACCTTACGCGAGGCGAACTCAGCTCGCGGGGCGATCTTACGACCCGCGCCTTAGAGACTGAGCGTGCCAGCACTGTGCTGGGGCTTAAGCTTCGGGAAAATTTAGCGCTCCCAGATGGTGGGGTTTCTGCTGAGAGTCAGGAGCAGTTGAAGTTAGTTGTGGCCGCAATCAGACGGACCAAGCCGGAGATTCTGCTTGTCCCCTACTATGACCGTCATCCGGATCACGGTGCGGCCTGTGATTTAGTGACAAAGGCTGTGTTTTTCGCCTCGCTAGTGAAGTTCGATGACGGCCAAGGGGGGAAAAGACACCTTCCACGACAGGTTCTTTATTATCAGATGCGTTACGCATTCGAACCCAGCTTTGTGGTGGATATCTCTGATGTGCATGCGCTGAAGGTCGAAGCCGGGAAGTGTTATGCGAGCCAGCTTGGGCTTGATAGCGACATTAAACCGAATCAGGCGCCTACATTAATTAGCTCACCGCTGACACTCTCATCCCTGGAAGCTCGCGATAGGTATTTCGGAGCAATGATTGGCGTTAACTATGCAGAGGGGTTTAAGGTACGGAATGTTTTGAAAGTCGAAGACCCGATTTCGCATTTTCGTGAGAACTCAAATAGCGAGAGTTTGTTTTTTCCGCTTTGGAAATAAATAAGTTATGAAAGAAGACCAGCTTAAAATCGGAATCACCTGCTACCCCACCTACGGTGGAAGTGGAGTAATTGCTACAGAAATTGGCATGGCCATGGCGCGTAAGGGCCATAAGGTGCATTTTATCTGTTACGATGTTCCGCGCCGCCTCGATCGCTTTACGGAAAATGTCTTTTTCCACGAAGTAGAGATGCGGGACTATCCGCTATTTTCCGGTCCGCAGTATTTACTGGGCCTAGCCTCCAAAATTGTTGAGGTGCATAGCTACGAAAAGCTCGACTTGCTGCATATGCATTACGCTGTGCCGCATGCGACTAGCGCCTATTTAGCTAAGCAGGTACTGGGAGAGGCGGCGCCGAAAATTATTACTACCTTACACGGCACTGACATCACCCTAGTTGGAAACGACCGCAGCTATCTGCCAATTACAAGGTTTTCCATCGTTCAGAGTGACGGAGTAACAACCCCCTCGCATTATCTAAAAAACGCTACATACGACAAGCTAAACGTCTCAACTGATTTTCCTATTGAGGTTATCCCTAACTTCGTCGACGTCGAAAAGTATAAGCCCCGGGCTCCCGGAGCCAAGAGGGACTTCGGCCAGCTGATGGCGGGTTGTTCACTTAATGACAAAATCATTACCCACGTCTCAAACTTCCGCCCGGTTAAACGCATTCAAGATGTGGTCAAGGTCTTCGCTGAAGTTAGAAAGCAAGTGACGTCTCATCTCGTGCTAGTCGGTGACGGCCCTGAGAGAAGTCGAATCGAAGATCTCGTAAGAGAATTGAAGCTAGAACAAGATGTCTGCTTTCTCGGAAAGCAGGAATCATTTGTAGAAATTCTACAAGCCTCAGATGTATTCTTATTGCCGAGCGAGAGCGAGAGCTTTGGACTGGCCGCGCTTGAAGCTATGAGCTGTGGCGTGCCTGTGGTGGCCTCCAATGCGGGGGGTATTCCGGAGGTGGTCATTAAGAACGAGACCGGATTCCTTTCAGATATCGGAGATATCGAGGGCATGTCTCGCCAAACTGTTAAGCTTTTAACGGACGAGACACTTCATAAATCCATGAGTGATAAATCCCGGGCTCGCGCGATGGAGGAGTTTGACGAAGATTTTGTGACTAAGCGCTATGAGGATTATTACTTCCAAATAATGGGCTAAGCGCCAGTTACTTATCTAAATAATCCTTATCCTCTTTGGTAAGGATGTGAGACTCGAAGTGCTTCGCGTATTCAAAAGCGAACTTGAAGATTGAGCGCTGAGTGTCAGCGATGAACTGATTCTGCACTATCACCCCTACGTTATCTTCGTGAGAGATAATTGCCATCTTGTCGTCGTAGATATTTATTTCATTTCTCCAAGGAAATTTTGTTTTCGGGATTAGATATATCTCCCGAAATTCGTCCTGTCCCCGACGTTTAAAATCCAAGGCTCTTTTATCGTAGGAAACGATGCCCCTGACCCAGGTTTTTTTCTTGACTCGCACCTCGGTGTAAGTCGGGTAATAATCCAATAAGGCGCCGGCGGTGGCACGCTCTACATCGTTCCAGTTTAGAAGTTCGGTAGATGAGGTTAAGGTGTCATCCATAATCTTCATGATTCCCTCCTTACCCTCGAAGATTGTCATCTGCG
>CAYMWO010000194.1:0-5703 GCA_964393905.1 uncultured Bdellovibrionales bacterium
CAATGTTAACCCGTGACGGTTAGCAACCGGTGCATAGCCGCAAAATGAGCGGCAGTCTTTTCTTAGTTCTGCGCCCTCGAACTGTAATCCGCCGATTGGATTCGGACGGTCGAGCACAATCACCGAAGTATTAGTCTGCGCCGCCATCTGCATCGAGAAAGCGAGTGTCTGCGCGAAGGTGTAATAACGGGTGCCGATGTCTGGGAGGTCAACGAGCAGAATATCGATGTCTTCAAGCTGCTCTTTCGTTGGCGCCAGACTTTCTTCGGTCTTTCCGTAGAGACTCACAATTTGCAGATTCGATTTGGGATCGAGCCCGGTATCAACCTCGGCCATATCCTGAAGTGCGCCGCCGAAGCCGTGTTCTGGGGCAAAAAGCCGCACAAGTTTGGCGCGGGAGCGTTTGCGGACGATATCTACCAGGTGTTCAAGCCGGGAGTTGACGCTTGCTTGGTTTGCAATAATCCCAATATGCGCGTCACCTAAGGCGGCAAAGCCGGCGTTTTCCAAAACATCTAGACCTGTTTGAACAACCTGTTTACCCATAAAAAGTAAATTTCTCGTTTCGTTCTTTTAGTTTAGTATTTCGTTGGAAAGGTTTCTTAGGAACTCGTAAGAGTAAATTCCAGTATCGTGCTTGTCACCCCAAACCATCCCCAGCGCATAGTTACCGACGGGCCAGACAGTTTTTAGATCAACAGACTCGGCCACCGTGGCTTCCACGACGCGCAGCAGCGATTGTCTCCCCAGTAGCGGCTTGTCGTGCGAGGTGTCACCGCGCTTAGTAAGACACTCAGCACAGGGGCAGTTTTTCCTTAGGTGCTCACTCTTCAGGACTACATCCTCGCCAGTTGACCAGCGAAGTGCGAGCCCGGTTCCTCGCTCGGTCTCGTCTTTTATTCTCTTCACTTCCACTGGAACGCTTGTCTGCGGAATAGCCATTAGAGACATCGGTTAAGAGTGTATTCGACAATTGCTGTAAGCTGCGTGCGCACTTCGGTGTCAAGTTTAGGATGAGTTACAGCATTTAGCTCCTCGAGCGCCTTTCCGGCGTAAGATTTTGCGAGCTCCCGGCAGCGCTCTATCACGGGCGAACCGCGAAGATAATCAACTTGCGCCTTGGCCTCTTCGATTGTGACACCCTCCTTTTCGAAGAAGTGAACTGCATTCAAGTCGCCGCTTTCCAGCCAGATGATATTTACTAGGGACGGGGTCTTCTGCTTCAAGTCAGTGCCCGAGGGTTTCCCCAGCAGATCTTCATCGGCGGTGATATCGAGAATATCGTCGATCATCTGAAAAGCAATTCCAGCGCTCAGACCAAATTCCTTGAGATGCCCCACCTGAATGATATTCGCGCCAGCTGTATGCGCTCCAACTGAGCCCGCTAGGGAAAAGAGCGAGGCGGTCTTTTTTGAAACAATATTTAGATACTCTTCGAAGTTTGGGCGTCTCTCGGAAGTAATCGTCCCTTCAAGAACCTCCCCTTCGGTCAACTCAATACAGGCGCGCTCTGTGGCTTCAATAATGAAGCGGTCTAACTTGGCGCAGAGGCCAAAGGCTTTTACCAAAAGAAAATCTCCGGTGAGAAGGCTTGGAGTTAGGCCAAACTTCGAGAACGCGCTCTCCTGGTGACGGCGAGTTGGCGAGCCGTCGATAATGTCATCGTGAAGAAGGGTCGCCATATGAATCAGTTCAATGCCCGCGGCGGCATCGATTAACTGTTGTGACGGGGGATAATGTCCGAAGAGTCGGCCGCATAGCACAGCGAGGAGCGGGCGGATGCGTTTTCCACCAAGGCCTTGAAGATAACTCGCAATCTCAGTTAGGATTGGTGCGTCCGACCCGATGGACTGCGCAATTTTGTCCTCAACAAGTTGCAGCCCGTCGATGGAGTGCAGGAACGCAGCCTTGACCGCCTCGGAGCTCGGGCCAATGCGGTTTGCGTCCTTTCCTAGAATGGTAGCTCCGCCAAATGGCTCGTCTTTTTGAATCGTGTTAGTTTGATAGCTCATGCAGCAACTGGTTAGCAGAAAGCCCGGATAAAATCTAGAAGGTATGCATAACGAAGGCTGGATTAAAAAGGCACTGGAGGATATCGCGACTGATGGCCGCGAGCGGACGCTAAACGTTTATCCGACAGTCGGCGGTGTGATTAATCTTGACGGCAAACCGGCGCTTAACTTTTCCTCGAACGATTATCTAAATCTCTCCAAACACCCGGCTGTACGCCTTGGTGCAATTAAGGCCCTTGAAGAATACGGCCCCGGCTCGTGCGCCTCGCGTCTTGTGACCGGCACGCTTCCCTGTCATGCCGAGCTTGAGGAAGAGCTTTCCGAATTTATGAAATTCTCACGGTGTCTGGTTGTCGGCACCGGCTATCTGGCAAACCTCACGGCCGTTAACACCATCCTCGGGCGAGATGATTTTGTTGTAGCTGATAGGCTAGTGCATGCCTCGTTAATTGACGGGATGATTCTAAGCCAGTCGAAAATTCTTAGGTTTCGGCATAACGATCTGGAGGACCTCCGCGGAATTTTGCAAAAGGTAAATGAGCGCCGCAAAAAGACGCAGAGACTTCTTGTAATAACAGAGTCTGTCTTTAGTATGGACGGGGACTTGGCTCCGATTACGGAAATCGCCACGCTAGCGCATGAGTTTGGCGGGATGCTGCTCGTAGACGAGGCGCATGCGCTTGGCGTGTTTGGTGAAAATGGCCGGGGGATTGTTCCTGAAAGTGGGGTCAAAGAGCTAGTTAATCTCGTAACCGGCACGCTTAGTAAGAGTTTTGCCAGTTACGGCGGTTTTATCCTCTCATCCCGCGAAATGCAGAAACTAATCATCAATCGCGGGCGCTCGTTTATTTATAACACCGCGCTGCCACCTAGTGTAATTGGCTCATCTCTGGCGGCGCTTAGAGTTATGAAGAGAGAGGGTGAGATGGGGGTTGAGCTATTGCGCCGCGCGCGTAAGTTTAGAAACGAGCTCCGGCTTTCGGGGCTAGACCTAATCCACTCAGAAAGCCAAATTATTCCGTTGCTTGTCGGTGACAACAGCAGAGCTGTTCAGCTTTCAGCTAGGCTAAGAGAAAAGGGCGTCATCGGTGTTCCGATAAGATCCCCGACAGTGCCGGAAGGGACGGCGAGGATTCGACTGAGCGTGACGTTGGCGCATAGTGATGAGCAATTAAGTCGAGCGGCGGAGCTTGTGGCGGAAGCTGTGCGGGAGGAGGGACTGTGAAAGAGGAGGTATTGTGAGAATTGTGACGGTTTGTGGTTGGGCGCAGGGGGAGGAGAGCTTGGCCCCGCTGGTTGGTAAACTAAAGGCGCTCCCGAAATTTAAGGAGAGTGAGGTCGTAGTACTCTCCCCGGATATTTTATTTAGAGAGCGCGAAGCGGATGCCGCGCTGGCGTTTCCGGGTGAGTCGATTTACTCAGCTGGGATCTTTCGGCGGGTGGCTGAAACTGGCGCAGGTGGTGTTGTGGTTATTGGCTGGTCTTTAGGGGCGATAGCTGCGCTGGAGTGTGCGCTGACTCATCCTGGGGCAATTTCGCGGTTGGTGATGCTTGGAGGGACGGCCCGGTTTTTGGCGAACGGGGATTATAAATGCGGCGTTTCTAGCTTGGCGCTAGCGGCGATGGAGAGGGGGATTCAAACCGCAAAGTCGTTAACGCTTAGGGGCTTTTTTCAGGCTGCATATTTTAGTGAGCATCGCCCGAGTCAGGAAGAGATTACGAAGAAATTTGAAATCGCCAACGGCTTCTCGGAGGAGTCGCTGCTTAACGGACTTAGGTTCCTTAGAGACAGCGACTTAAGGGCGCGTCTAGGAGAGCTTGAAACGCCTGTGCTGATTGTGCATGGGAATAAAGACGAAGTTATCCCCTACGCTGCCAGTGAATATCTAGTGAGTCATATTCGGAATGGGCGTCACCTACCAATTCACGGTTGCGGACATGTGTTTGTTGAGCGCTATTTGGGCGGCCTTGCGCGGGAGATAGAGGGGTTCTGTGGCGATTAAGAAAAAGAACAGTTCGGTGGCTGGGCGCTTTTCGAAGGCCGCAAGGAGCTACAATAAGAGTGCTTTGTTTCAGCAAGGGGTGGCCTCTAAACTGGTGTCTTATCTTCCAGGCCGTAATGATACGCGGCGGATTTTGGAGATTGGCTGTGGCACGGGGTTTCTAACCCGCGAGCTTCTTTTCCGGTATCCCGATGCCCATGTAGATGCGCTTGATATTTCTTTTGAGATGTTGAGGCAGGCGAAGTCTGAGCTGCAGCCGGGGTCGAAGGTGAATTTTATTCTGGCGGATATTAATGAGTATGTGGCGGATAAGAATTACGACCTGATTGTGAGTAGTTCATCTTTACAGTGGGTGTCTTCACTGGGCGAGGTGTTTGAGGGGTTTAATAAGATTCTTTCGCCTAACGGCGCGGTGTTTTTCTCGCTGATGTTGTCTGGCACTTTGTCAGAACTGCACGGCTTAAGGACAGAGATTGCTCCGCATAAACCAGCGGCGCAGGCGCTTCCGGAGCGGGAGGATGTTGTGCGGGATTTTACGAAGGCCGGGTTTGAGATTGAGGAAGACCACGTCGAGGAGTCGCGGGTCTATTATTCCGATGCTTTTCACTTTTTTAGGACGCTTAGGGAGTTAGGGTTTACGGCGACAAAGGAAGGGTTAAAGTTGGTGCCGCTTAGTCGGATGGAGGTGGAGCGGTTGGTGGATGAGTATCAGCTAAGGTTTCGAGATGAAGACGATAAAGTCCCTGCAACCTACAAAGTCCTTTATGTCGGCGGCCGATCAATCGCTAGACCATCCTAATATAATTTTAGAGTTGCTCTCCTTTCAGCTCTATATCTAATTTCTTGCTCTTGCTTCGAATGTACCTCCCCCCAGGGCGGTGGCGGAGGTTCTGTGCTGATTCGAAATGAAGATCTTGTGATGGGCTGTTCGGTGATGCGCGTTTGTACCGGTGTTTCGGTATGTGCTGGGGTTTGAATATGGTTTTGGGAATCGTTTGTATCGCAGCTAGATGAATAGCAGTGTTGGTGGGTGGGGGCACTATTCGGTGCGAACGGGGCGGGCGAGAAATAGTTGCTCAGAAGGGAGCGCGCGAAGCTGGCAGGACCTTTTGTCCTCCGGCAGCGGGCGCTGGAGACCTGCAGCCTCACCAAGCGCCCACCCGTCGAAACCGAGGTGCATAAGCCGCTGTTGAACGCCCGACGTCTCGTCGATCGGATCAAGGTCGCCGACTCGCACGGGGAAGGCGAGCTGCTTCTCGTAGAAGGTCACGCGCACCTCACGCACATGGACGGGGACCTCGAACGTGACGACGCCGACGCGATCACTCCTCCCCAAGACGCGTTTGGCGAGCCCTTCGAGGACGTAGGGAGCGTCTTCCAAGGGCGCTCCCTCGTGCCGGAAGACGATCGAGACCTTCACCTTCGGGAGCCGCGCTTTGAACTCGTTCTCGCTGTCGGGCATGAGCACGTGGGGCGTGGCCGTCGGCTCGGCCGGGACGTGCAACACGTCGCCAGGGGCGAGGATATCGGGGTCCGGCCGACGCTCGCGGAACGTGCGGTTCGCCTCGTCGTTCCACGTGGCGTCCGCGTTGAACCCAATCATGTGCGCGAGCTTCGTCAGATAATCGCCCTGCCGGATCACATACGGTCGCATTGCTGGCACCTGCACCCCACTGTCGGTCGTCCTC
>CAYMWO010000195.1:0-5639 GCA_964393905.1 uncultured Bdellovibrionales bacterium
CTCTGCCGGTAAACTAAGACAGATTAACCCGCGGCATTCCCGTGCCATGAAATTAACCTGCTCAGGGGTAATTAGTTCAGCAACAACTACAAGGTCGCCCTCGTTCTCTCGATCCTTGTCATCGACTAGAACTATAGGTCGTCCAGCTGCTAACTCCGCCAGCACGGCTTCAATTGAATCAAGTTCGAGCTGCATTTGTCTCCAATACCCGCTTAACATAACGGGCAACACAATCCGCCTCTAGATTGACCCGCTCACCGACCGCTAAAAACTTAAAATTTGTCTCCTCCCAAGTATGCGGAATAACATAGACCGAGAAGCTATTATCACTCGCTTCACCAACGGTAAGACTCACGCCATTAATGGTAACCGACCCTTTTGCGGCCACCAAAGGGCGAATCTCTTGCGGTAAAGTTACCTCCAGCCGGTGGGTGTTATCTTCTCGCACAACACTCAGCACCTCCCCCACGGCATCGACATGCCCCTGAACCAGGTGGCCGTCCAACGAGTCTCCGAGCTTAAGCGAGCTTTCGAGGTTCACCTGCGCCCCGACTATTAGCTCCCCTAAAGTGGAGCACCTCAGCGTTTCAGTTGCTAGGTCAAACTCGGCCTGACCATCACGCAACTTAGTAACTGTGAGACAGACTCCGTTAATCGCCACCGAATCCCCAATCTTCTGTGTGGTGGGACTAAAGAATGGCGAGCTAAATACAATAGTCGCAGCTTCATCGCTCAGGGCGACACTTTGCACTTCTCCGAGATGTTTAATTATTCCCGTAAACATAAGGCCGTAGCATTTTCCGGGTTATCTTAGCTTTAGTCAAATAAAGGAAATTTTAAAGGATTATTTCAACGTGTAGAGGAGAGCCGCATCCTTCCCCACTCTTCTTACGAGGCTTAGCCGGTAACTCTCGGTAAACTGAAACGGGTCCTTAGAATCGAAAAACGGCACCCCTGCCATACCGATTACAAGCGGCGAAATGTAAAGGAGCACCCTGTGCGCAAGCCGCTTTTTTATCAACGTAGTAGCAACCCCCGCTCCACCCTCACATAAAACCCCCTGCACTCCGCGCTCCCCTAGGACTTTTAAGGCAGCGCTAATATCAACCTGCCCAGCAGAGTCCTCCAACACCAACACCTCAGCACCCGCTAATTCCACATCGCGTCTACGCTGGAACGACGACTTGGTTGTGGTAACTACCAGCGTTATCGGATTCGGCCCTTCGCTTGCCATTAGTAGCGGCTTAAAGACATTAGCGTTAGTCGGAATTTTAAGTTCCGAATCTAAAATAACCCGGAGCGGCTGACGACCAGAGCCAGAACGGTTTGTCAGTTGTGGGTTATCAGCCAGCACCGTGTTTGACCCCACCATCACGGCATCCGTGTGGCGCCGTAACCGTTGGACCTGGTGTCGGGCGATTCCACCGCTAATCCATTTGGGTTTACGCTTAGTGAAATCTGAAAAAATATTTCCCGTGCTCTCCTGGTAAGCCACTTTACCGTCGAGTGACATTGCAAGCTTAAGTGTCACAAGCGGGGTCCCGGTACGAATCCAATGAAACCAGTCCGCATTAAGCTCCTGCGCTTGGGCTTCGCACACACCGGCGACAACTTCTATGCCCAATGCACGCAGCCGCTCCGCTCCTCCACCTTTAACCGTCGGGTTGGTGTCCGAGGAGGCGAAGACTACCCGCTTAATACCAGAGGCTAAGATAGCCTCAACACAGGGGGGCGTTCTCCCGTGATGGTTACAAGGCTCCATCGTGACATAAAGAGTAGCGCCCCGAGCTTCCGAGCCTGCTAGCTTTATCGCCTCCGCCTCCGCATGGCTGTCCCCCGCCCTCCTGTGCCAACCCTGAGAGATCACTCTTCGGCCGCGGGTGATTACAGCCCCGACCATTGGATTAGGATGCACTACTCCACTACCACGCCGCGCAAGCGCTAATGCGCGCTCAATCATCGCCCAATCGAAGCGGTCATCATTAGAGCGGGACAAATTAGGGGGACTGGAGTCCATTGGCCCCTATGAATCAAAATCTGCGGAACTTTTTCCGGAGAACCCGAGCACCTGTTGTTTATCTAACCCCTTCTTGCTCTCTCGCCCAGTAGGGACGGCATAGAGCTTCTTTCCACCACCTTGACCACCGCTCGGAAGAACCTGAGTATTGCTTGAGACCAGATGCCGAAGGGTCTCCATAAATTCACCAACATCCGAAAATTCACGGTAAACAGAAGCAAAGCGCACATAAGCCACCTGGTCCAGGTCATGCAGCCGCTCTATCACCCACTCGCCAATCTCCTGACTGGAAATCTCTTTTTCGCCAGACTCGAGTAACTTGGTCTCAATCCCCTTGACCATGTCCTCCATCTCCATCACGCTCACCGGCCGCTTCTCGCAGGCTTTTTTAAGCCCGCTTAAAATCTTATAGCGATCAAACGACTCACGCTGCCCGCCTTTTTTTATGACCATCGGCAGGCTGTCTTCAATACGCTCAAATGTAGTGAAGCGGAAAAAGCAGCTCTCACACTCCCGCCTGCGGCGCACAGAGCGTCCATCTCCACCCTCACGGGAGTCGACAACACGGACTTTAGGGGAGTCACAACGGGGGCATTTCATAAGCTTAACTCAGTGCCTTATTCCTGGTGCCCGATAGTAATAAATCAGGAATATTTGAGCAAATCCTCTTTATTCGCTAGATCTACTCTGGCGATTCTAGGACTTAGCTCTCTCAAAAATCTTCATTTCGAGTAGTTCAATTTAACTCCTGCGTTTTAATCTTAGCTTACTTCTTAACTAAGTCCGGCAAGCCCAGAGACAAACGCGGGCACCTTAACATTAAAGGTTTAACCCCCGTTTCAGCTCATTCCCCATCTACATCTTCAGGGAGCTGTCATGCGCAAGTTCAACCAGCTGGAGCTCTATCTCTGCACCTTGCTTGGCAGGCATCTTCTCGGCGATGCGCTGATGCTTCTCGAAATGACCTCAGATGACACTCCGGAGTTTCCCACCCGGAAACCGAACGGCCAAGAGGTCCCCGGCAAGCCTAATAAGGAGGCTCGCCAATACGTGGAGTGGATGCACTTTCCCTGTTTCGAGACTGCTATTCGAGTTGGTGTGAGAATCGACTCGGCAGTTTCAGCCGCTCAGAGCGGCACTCTGGATGCCGGCCTAAAGCTCGACGGGTTTGACGGCATCCACTTCGGGCGTGCTCTGGCAAGTGCTAAGCCAGAGCTTACTGGGGACAGGCTCGATAAGCTGATGAGAATTATCGACGACCACGAGAACACTCTGCCGGTAGGCGGGTCCAAGGAAAAGATAGCGCTCGTTCCCGGGGGGAAGAAGCAATACGGCGTTACGCACTTCCAAACGGTAGCGGAGTGGGAGCCTCACTATTTCGATGTGGTGATGGATTCGATTCCTGCTCTGGCGAGGAAGGTCCGGCAAGAAAGGGCGTTTGCGCGCTTCATCGAACTCCTCGAAACTCAGGATGTGGCCACTCCCGAGGAGGTCCCGGAGGATGTTACTGCTGAGCCCCCTCCCCTGGAGATGTCAATGGCGGGAAGCTCGGGGCTCACCGCTCCGCCTGTGGATTTTCCGGACGAGCCGCCTGCGGCCGAAGTCGCAATTAACTCCTGGTTTGCCACCGCAGTCCGTGATGAGCTCTGCGCACTTCTCCAAGATCTAGGAGTGTTCAACTATGGACGGGTGGACTTTGAAGATACACTGAAGTTCGTTCCCTGGATGCGCAGGCTGCGCTTCTTGGTCCGGATGAATCTAGCAGTCACATTCGCATGCGCCTCGCTCCGCGCCGGAAAGGAACCTCAAGATTGCGAGCTCCCCTGGGATTGGCCGGCGGAGCTGACCTCCCGCTGTCTCGCAACCGGTAAATTACAGGTAGGGGTGCAGCTCAAAGACTTCGACTCTGGAGCGACAACTCCAATGCATGACGTTCCCGGCCCCTGGTCACAGACGGGCCCGGATCCGGTCTCAGCCATGCCGGCCGGACTCATAGAGCTTCCCGAACTGCTGCGTAAGCTCGTGAAGGCAAGGCTCGATGAGCTCGAAGCCCTCAACATGCCCTTCCCCAAGAAGGCCGCGCGCGCAGCTGATATCGGTAAAGCCGCCGCTCTCATGCGAAGGGCCCAAGCCGCCGTCTACGCCGCTCCGTGGTGGCCGGAGGTCAAGCGCCAGCTAGACCTTTAGCAGCCAAGCTCTGACGAGAAAGGCCTAGTGGCGGGCGAGGCTCACAACCTCGCTCGCCGCTAGCTGGTGTGGTTTTTTGTCACGGTTAGCTAACAAGGTGCCCGCAGTTTATTCCATCATATCAAAACGAAATCGTTTATTAAGAGCTCGGCGTTTACCAATAAAAGGGAATGATTGGAATGAGAACAGAAGCTGCCACAGTGTAAACCTTCAAAAGAAAACCCAAGCTAGTGGCCGAAGCCGACGGTGGAGGTCCCGTCGGCTTCAGACCTAGTTCGCGCCGCGCTACGCCTTCGTAGGGCGCTTCGCGGGGCAAGGAGCCCAGGCGCAGAGCTCGGCGACCAGCGGGTCCGGCTTCTCGCCGAGCGCGATTGTCAGCAGCTCCTCGATTATGTCTAGCGACTTCTGCGGGAAGTCAGGCCCTTCGAAGCAGAGGTTCTTCCGCCCTTTGGCGAATACCTTTCGCAGACGGAAGAGTTGCTTCCGCACGGCGCTGGAAGCCCAGGCCGCTTCCTGAAGCCCCCGGCAGTTCTTCTTCAAGTAGCCCCGGAGCGCGTCGAGAATCGTCGAGGCATACGCAGTGACATGGGCCACTTCCAGCTCGAGAAGCTCCCGGTAGTAATGAAGAGCTCCGCCTCCCAGGTCTTGTGCGAGGAGGGCGAACATCACATTCCTACCGGTAGGCTTGGACAGATCCACGTCTCCGATCCGCTGGGAGTAATCGTAGATGTGGTTCACGAGCGCGATCCCGAGAGGAAGCTGTTGCGGGCGAAGCTTGCCGACGATGGAGGGCAGCGTCAGCCCAACGCTCCACTGCTGACAGGCTCTGGCCATCTCCTTGAGCCGACTCGCCGTCAGAAGCTCCGGATACCTGAGGAGAAGCTGACGGGCAGGTTCGAGAACCGCAAAGACTCCGGGGAAGCGGCACAGGCCCCCAGGCGTCTCGAGCAACGGCCTCCTTAGGTGGCAGTCGTTAGAACTCTCCGGTTGACACTCCTTCCGGCGAGTCTGGGAGAGAAAGAACTCAAGTAGTCCCTCGGCTTCAGCCTTGGAGCCGACGAGCCGCACCAGAAACACCGTAGCTCCGAAGGCGCAGGCCACGTCCTGGCGGCTCTCCCAGGGGCGAGCGACGGTCTGCCGCAAGAGCGTCGCAAGTTGCTTCTTGTCGGCCACCGAGAGTCCGGACTCAGTCCCCCAGGGCTTGTATTCACAGGCCCAGCCGGTATTCATGTATTCGAAGAGAACGCTCTCAAACGATCGGTGGCCATCACCCGCAGCCCCTTCCGGAGATGCGGAACTGTGACCGAACACGAAGAGCTCGCTCAGCGCCCGCCCTACGGGACCGGGCCAGTCGCCTTGAGCTTCGATCCAGGTGCCGCCCTTCCGTGCGAGAGCGTCTCGCAGCATCGAGCATACCTGGCCAACAGTGGGACCA
>CAYMWO010000196.1:0-5636 GCA_964393905.1 uncultured Bdellovibrionales bacterium
CATCGCCTCGAACAATCCGCTGCGCAAGCCCTTCCACAATCGCCGTCTTGCCCACGCCCGGCTCGCCGATAAGCACCGGGTTGTTTTTAGTCTTACGAGAAAGAATTCGTATTACTCGGCGAATCTCGGAGTCACGCCCGATAACCGGATCCATCTTGCCACGCTCTGCTTCTTCCACCAGGTCTCGCCCGTATTTAGAGAGCGCCTCGTAAGTGTCCTCTGGGTTTGCTCCCTGGACACGTTGATGGCCGCGGACTTCAAGCAGCGCTTTTAGGAACCGATCTTTGGAGAGCTTGAAAGTTGCAAAGACCTTCCCGGCCGGGGTTTTACTACCCTCGTCTAAGAGTCCGAGAATTAAATGCTCGACGGAGATGTATTCGTCTTTTAGCTTTTTAGCATGGGACTCGGCAGCGACTAGAACTTGATTTAGCCGTTGGGTAACATAAATCTTTCCGCTTTCGGTTCCGGAACCGGTAACCTTGGGGCGCTTTTCCAGCTCTCCTTGAATTGCGGCTTTAAAATCCTCTACGGAGATATCTAGCTTCTTAAGCAGTCGGGGGAATAGTCCATCGCGCTGCTCGATGAGCGCCAGCAGCAGATGCTCGCCATCGATTTCAATATTCTGAAAACGCACAGCTATTGACTGCGCATCTTGCAGGGCAGATTGGCACTTCTGCGTCAGCCGATTCATGTCCATTTGTGACTCTCCTTCCTGTGATTAACTTATTTTGTCTCGCGCGGATTAAAAGTCGACGCCGCTGCGAGCTTCTCCATTAGTTCTTTCTCTTCCGGATTCAACTCTTTAGGGACTGAGATTTTTAACTCTACTAACATGTCGCCTGCCACACCCGCTGGCCCAGGAAGACCTTTTCCTTTCAGCCGGAGCTGTTGACCGCTTTGCGATCCGGCCGGAATATTTAGCGTTATCTCGGAGTCTAACGTTTTCATCCGTAACTTGGCACCGAGCGAGGCCTCCCAGGGAGTGATGGGGAGCGTGACTAAGAGGTCTCGGTCTTTGAGAGTGAACTGTGGGTGCGGCGAGACAATGACCTTAAGCAATAGATCTCCTGCCGCCCCCGTGCGAGGATTCACCCCACCCTGTCCGGCGAGACGGATGACGGTGCCGTTAGTTGCTCCCGCTGGAATCTTTACTTGGTAGTTTTTCTTCTGTCGCTCCTCTAAGCCCTGTTCGTTTCGGCTAACAAGTTCGAAAGAGAGATTCTTTGTCGCACCGCGAAAAGCCTCTTCGAGTGCGACAGTGATTGAAGACTCCAGATTTTGGCCGGCTGCTTGTTGCCCCCCGGATTGCTGCCCCGAACGGGTAGTTCTACCGCCACTACGACTTCGCGGTTCCTCGCGTTCAGCGCCAAATCCACCGGCCCCAAATGGCGAAGCTCCGGCAAAACCTCCTCCTCCTTCACGGCCTCCGCCAAAAAGCATCGAGAAGAAATCACTAAACTGCCCCATGTCCTCACCACCGCCTGCGCCAAAACTAAAGCTCGCGCCCTGGGTGCCTTGACCTGGTCGACCACCGAACCCGGCAAACATCTGCGCCCAGTCCGGAGGCGGTTGGAAATCCTGTCCGGCTTTCCAGTTTGCGCCAAGCGTGTCGTAGCGGTTGCGCTTCTCCGGATCTTTTAAAACTTCATAGGCTTCAGATAGCTGCTTAAACTTGCTCTCGGCATCCGCGGCTTTGTTCACATCAGGATGATACTTACGCGCAAGCTTGCGATAAGCTTTTGAGATCTCGGCCTGTGTGGCCGAGCGGCTAACACCGAGGGTTTCGTAGTAGTCCTGAAATTTTACCGACACCTTGCTCCTCATGCGGGCTCTAAAAGTCAGCCCCTGAACTTTAATAACTTGTTAATTTTTAACGGGTTATAACTGCAAGAAATGTAAGCACGGGAGGGCGGAATGTCAAAGCCGCTCTTTATAAACTTCGCTGGCAAAGAGAACTTTCTTTACATAACGTTGGGTCTCGGAGTAGCCAATTAGCTCACTCCATGCGAGCGGCTCTAGGTTGGAGTAGCGGGAGCGCCAACGGTTAACCGCGGACTTTCCAGCATTATACGCTGCCACCGCATAAACCTCATTATCGGAATAGGTGTTTAAAAGACCAGCAAGATGCGCTGCTCCTAGCGCGATATTCGTCTCTGGGGAAAGCAGGCTTTCTCCATCTTGGAGACCTTCCTCTTTAGCGGTTTCCGGCATCAGCTGCATTAGTCCTTGAGCACCGACACGAGATTCGGCAGCAGGGTCAAAGTGACTCTCCGTGCGAGCGATTGCATAAAGGAGGTTCAAGGGAAGGTGAGTCCTCTCAGCAGCAATCCGAAAATATTCAGAGTAGGGGGTGGGAAATCGGGTGTAATTTAAATTCTCCAAGCAGGCGCGAACTGGAGCTGAGAGAGCCTCTGGTTTCAATCCAAGCATTTTAAAGCGGTTTGTCAGGCTCTCGGCTAAGCCTATGCCGCGCTTCGGATGTGCATAATCGAGATAGAGCCTGGCTTTGGTTACAGCCGGCACAAGTTCTTCAAGCTTAATCTGTGATGGCTCTACTTTTGGAGTGCCGTTCTCGATATTGACGATTGCTGCGGGTAATAGGCCCTGAGCGAAAAACCAATCAATTTCATGTTCGGATAAATCAAACAACCCTGCGGAGCTTAACAGCTTTAGCTCCTCGCCAAAGCTCTCTGGGAGTTCGGTTGTGCAGATTGCCTTATCGGCATCTGTGCCAGCTGGAGGGCTGAAGTTATCCGCAGTGGTTTCTCTCTTACGCAGCTCCTTCCTTGCGAGTTCGCAGTAATATTCGCAGTAGTCTGACTGTGCGAGTGTTTGATAAACCTTTTGGAAATCTTCGGCTTGGTAGGTAAGCTCTTCTTGGGCTCCGGCATCAAGCTTTGAGAGCGAAAAGCCCTCCCAGAAATAGCAATGCTCGTAATCATCGCGGACCTCTCGAAGTTGCTCGTTTGTTGGCTCCTTAGCAGAAACTTTCTCAGAATCTTTCCCTGGGTGATCCTCGGCAAGTTTGGCCTGCGCCAGAGTTTTTGCCTGGTGGAAATACTTCGCCGACTCCGCGTAGGACTCCTTGCGCAGATAAAGCCAGGCCACGCGCTTTAATGCGCGGATGCGATTTAAGTCGTCGTTGGTAGTCTTTGAAAGTTCGAGATAAATGTCTCGAGCCTCAGGGAGCATGTCTATCTCCTCTAAGATGCGAGCCTCTATATATTTTGCCTCTTCCAGCAGTGGGCTTTTAGGGAACCGTTCCTTAAGTTTATCGATAAACTCGAGAGCGCGATGGTGGTCGTTAATGTTCCAAGTGTTACGAGCAATTTTTAGTAAGGCCTCGTCGGCGATGCCCTCTCCGCCGTCTGCACTAATCAAGAGCAGTAGATGGTCGGCTTCCTCGTTGCGCTTTAGCTTGCGAAGCACTTTCTCCTCTAGTACCTGCGCCTCCATCTGACCTGGTGTCCGTTCTCCAGCCAATTCTCGGGCCTGTTGCACTGTTTCCAGCGCCAATAACGGTTCATTCTCCTCTAGTAAAAGCTTTGCTTCGGCAAGCAATGAAGCCAGCGACAACGGGTGAAAAACATCGCTGAAACTCTCCCTTAGTCGGGATTGTTCCTCGCGCGCTGATTTGGCAAACGAAGACTTTGGAAACTCCATCCGTGCCCGCTGGAATGCGGCATCCGCCAAAGTGGCTTCCCCAGTTCTTTCGGCGCGCATTCCCTGGAGATAATATAGCTCAGGTAATAAATCCTGGCGTGAGGCGCGGACTAGGTCTAATTCGATGCCACTTTCTGATCCGGCATCAGCCTCCCCGAGGCGCATTAACCCAATCCGGGCATCTAGCGATGCCGCGGAGTTTTTTTCTACCTGAAGAAAATGTTTTTTTGCTGCGGCAAAATCTCCCTTGCGTTCATTGAGCCTCGCGTAAACAATTTCGGCCCAGGAAGTTAGGGAGGGCTCCTCCACGGCAATTGATAAAAGTGATTCAGCCTCATCTAATTTATCATCGGCGAGAGCTGACTCGGCACGCTTAAGTGCCACTGCGGGATTAATTGTTTGAGCGTTATGCCACAGAGCGTAGCCAATAGTCGCAGCAATGAGCCCGGCCCAAAGCAGCGGTTGGTTATACCAGAGACGCTCCTTTCGTGTTCTTTGTTGATAGCGGCGCATTACGCTGAAGCAGCTCTTAGCAGATTATAGGGTGGTTAATCGTTCTTTCATCGGTACCCCCTTTGGTATACGGCGACCGGCTTTTCGGCAAGGGATTGACGATTAGGACTATTTCCAATCCGATGGAATCTGTAGTAAACCGGGTGCTTAATTTAGGTCGGGAATTTCCCCCCGCAAACTTTAAGAGCAATGTTAGAAAGATTACACGGCGTCGCGCAGCGGTTTGAAGAGCTTACTCGGTTGTTGGTCGACCCGGAGATAATCTCTGACCGAGATAATTACCGGAAATTATCCAAAGAACACTTCGAGCTCGAACCAATTGTCGCCTGCTTTCGCGAATACGAGAAGGTCCGGTCGGATCTTGTTAGTAGCCAGCAATTGGTAGATGAAACAACTGACCCTGAGATGCGGGAGATGGCGGAGCTTGAGGTGCATGAGCTCAAGGCCAAAAAAGTGGAGCTCGAAGAGCAGCTGACGGTTTTACTCCTACCGAAGGACCCTAACGACGACAAGAACATCATCATGGAAATTCGCGCCGGAACAGGCGGGGATGAGGCAGCACTTTTTGCCGCCGATCTATTTAATATGTACACCCGCTATGCTCAAGGCCGGGGATGGCGCACGGAGATAATGAGCTCCTCTGAGTCCAGTGTCGGTGGATTTAAAGAGATGATCTTTCGCATCGAAGGCAGCGGGGCCTTTAGCGCCTTTAAATATGAGCGTGGCGTGCACCGCGTGCAGCGTGTGCCAAAGACTGAAACCCAGGGCCGGATACATACCTCGACTGTAACAGTTGCCGTGTTGCCGGAAGCCGAAGAGGTGGATGTCCAGATTCAGGATAAAGATATCCGAGTCGATGTGTTTCGCTCGTCCGGACCCGGCGGGCAGAGCGTTAATACGACTGACTCTGCGGTTCGTATTACACACATGCCGACAGGTTTGGTTGTGAGCTGTCAGGACGAGAAGTCACAGTTAAAGAATAAGCGCAAGGCGCTCACAGTCTTGCGCTCCAGAATTTTTGATATGATGCAGGCCGAGCAGGATGCAACTCGGGGTGAGGATCGACGTTCGCAAATCGGTACCGGCGAGCGCTCGGAGCGAATTCGCACCTACAACTTTCCTCAGGGTCGAGTAACCGACCATCGAATTGGGCTTACACTCTATCAGATTGACACGATTCTGATGGGAGACTTGCAGATGTTAATCGACCCGTTGCAGAACCACTACCGGACCGAAGCGCTGAAGAGTGGATCGTAAGAGCCTGAAAACCATTAATGAATTGCGGCACTGGGGCCGGGCGGAGCTCGTTGCGGGAGAGAGCGATGTGGCCGGTCTTGAGGTGGATGTGCTGCTCGCGCATGTGCTGGGGTGCGAGAGGTTGGGTCTGTTTCAGAACCTGTCAATGCTAGTTGAGGCGGAGGATTGCGAGCGTTTCATTGAGTTGGTTGCGAGAAGGAAGC
>CAYMWO010000197.1:0-5635 GCA_964393905.1 uncultured Bdellovibrionales bacterium
GTTGTAACTGGAGGCGCTGGCTTTATCGGCTCACACCTTGTGGATGCACTAGTTGAGCGTGGTGTTGAGGTTTTGGTTGTCGATAACTTTGTCTCAGGAAGCCTCAATAATCTGGAACACGCTAAGCGCAGCGCCTCGCGAGGATTAAAAATTCTCGAGCTCGATATCGGAGACACGGGGATTACAAAAGCCTTCGCTGATTTTAAACCCCACACAGTGTTTCATTTCGCGGCACAGATGAATGTGCGCCATAGCGTTAAAGACCCAGTTTTTGACGCACAGGAAAATGTGCTCGGCACAATTCGCGTGCTCGAAGCAGCACATGCTGCGGGTGCCAAGAAATTCATACTCGCTTCCACCGGTGGAGCAATCTACGGGGAGCAACAGCAGTTTCCCGCTCCGGAGGATCACCCG
Organism: uncultured Bdellovibrionales bacterium; assembly: GCA_964393905.1. Classification (GTDB taxonomy): domain Bacteria; phylum Bdellovibrionota_C; class UBA2361; order SZUA-149; family CAYMWO01; genus CAYMWO01. The sequence goes on from CAYMWO010000197.1 coordinate 415, forward strand.
GTGCTACCCGAGTCTCCTTACGGCGTAAGCAAGCGAGCCGGTGAGCTGTATCTGGAATATTACGCCCACGCCCTGGGAATGGACGCTGTCTCGTTGCGTTTTGCAAATGTTTACGGCCCCCGACAGAACCCAAAAGGTGAGGCCGGGGTTGTTGCCATTTTTACCAGACAACTACTCTCTTCACAGCCTTTGACAGTAAACGGCGATGGTAAACAGACTCGAGATTTTGTTTTTGTCGGTGATGTCGTTGCAGCTTGCATCTTGGCATCTGAACTTGATCGCGCTGGCACTTACTCAGTTTTTAACGTTGGGCGCGGCATAGAGAGCTCGGTCCTGGAGCTTGTTGAGCTACTAAAGGGAATGGCCTCCGAGATGGGCGTTTCAGAGGAGCCCGCAGTCGTCCATGGTGCAGCGCTAGCCGGTGAGCAGCGTCGCAGTGTAGTTGATGCGACTAAACTCTCGATGGAGTTAGGTTGGAAGGCAAAAGTTGGTCTGAAAGAGGGACTTCGGGCTACGGTGCAGAGTTTCCGGGCCGAGAAGGCATAGCAGACCAAGCAGTGCAAAAACTAATTCGCAACTTTTCGATTATCGCGCATATCGACCACGGTAAGTCGACTCTCGCCGACCGTATCCTAGATGTCACAGGAGCGGTTACGGCCCGTGAGCGAGTCGACCAGATGCTGGATGACATGGATATCGAGCGTGAACGGGGAATCACCGTGAAGTCCCGCTCTGTGCGGCTTCCCTACAAAGCTAAGGACGGTCAGACCTATCAGCTGAATCTGATTGATACCCCCGGCCACGTGGACTTTCACTACGAAGTTTCCCGCAGTCTCGCAGCATGCGAGGGGGCGCTCTTAGTAGTTGATGCCTCGCAAGGAGTGCAGGCGCAGACAGTGGCGCACGTTTACACCGCTGTCAATAACGACCTAGAAATCATCCCGGTCTTTAATAAAGTTGACCTGCCCACGGCCGATGTCGAACAGGCTAAGCAGGAAATCGAGGAGATTATCGGCCTTGATACTACGAACTCTGTAAACGTCAGCGCTAAAACCGGCCTCGGTGTGCCCGAGCTTCTCGAAGCCATCGTGAAGGATATCTCGCCTCCTGCTGGAGACGAGAACGCTCCGCTAAAGGCGCTGCTGTTTGATAGCTGGTTCGACAAATACCAAGGGGTAGTTTTCCAAATTCGAGTCTTCGACGGCGTCATCCGTAAAGGGATGAAGATTAAGTTCATGCAGACTGGCGCTGAGCATGAAGTTGACGCGCTTGGTATTTCCACGCCATTTCCGGTGAAGGTCAATGAACTGAAGTCCGGCGAGGTAGGGTATGTAGCCGCTGGAGTAAAAGACATCCATGACGCCAAAATTGGGGATACCATCACTGAAGCCAATCGACAGGCGGCCGAGCCGCTTGCGGGTTTTGAGCTAGTTAAGCCGATGGTCTTTAGCGGGCTCTACCCGTCAGAGGCCGAAGATTATCTCGATTTGCGCGAGGCCTTAGAGAAGCTCCAGTTAAACGACTCGGCCTTGTCGTTTGAACCGGAAAACTCCACGGCCCTGGGGTTTGGTTTTCGCTGCGGTTACTTGGGACTCTTGCATATGGAAATTGTGCAAGAGCGGCTTGAGCGGGAGTTTAACCTCAATTTGGTTACAACCGCGCCCACGGTGGTTTACCGCGTGGTGTTGGATTCAGGCGAAGAGCTGATGGTTGATAACCCGGCGGATTTCCCGGATGTCGGGCGGATTGAGACAATATACGAACCGATGATCCTTGGGACTGTGCATTCGACACAGGAGTATGTCGGGGCGATTCTCACACTCTGTGAGGAAAAGCGCGGGGTGCAGAAGGCGCTGGATTTTCACGTCGGCAATCGGGTGAGAATTACGTATTTGCTGCCGCTTAACGAAATAGTTATCGACTTTTATGATCGCCTAAAAAGCGCGACTAAAGGCTATGCCTCATTTGATTACGAACTCTCCGGTTGGCAGGAGAGTGACCTTGTTAAGCTCGACGTGAAAATTAACGGTGAGATAGTCGATGCGCTGAGCATGATTTTACACCGCGATAAGGCCTTCACTCAGGGGCAGAAGCTCACGGAGAAGATGAAAGAGCTTATCGACCGCCACATGTTTGAAATCGCTATCCAGGCGGCTATCGGCAACAAAGTGATCGCCCGCAGCACTGTTAAGGCCTTACGGAAAAACGTAACTGCTAAGTGTTACGGAGGGGATATCACCCGTAAACGAAAACTTTTAGAAAAGCAGAAAGAGGGTAAGAAGCGGATGAAGCAGGTGGGCTCCGTTCATATCCCGCAGGAGGCGTTTCTTGCGGCCCTTAAGCTTAGTAAAGAATAATGTGCGCGCAGTCTAAAATGGATATCGGCCAAAAGATAGAATCCTCCCCGGAGATTCTTGTCTCTGATGTGTTAGAGCGGCACCCCACGGGGCGCTTTTATCATCCACCTAAAATCGGCCTCGGTGGCTGGGTAGTTCTCTCTTGTTTTGCCGTTCTGCTCGCCTTTGTAGTGCGCGAGTTTGTGATCCAAACCTTTCGGATTCCCTCTTCGTCGATGGTCCCGACGCTCGAAGTCGGGGATCATATCTTAGTAAGTAAGTTTTGGTACGGGGTTAAACTTCCTGGGGTGGACAGAAGACTGCTTGAGTTTAAGCGGCCAAGTCGCGGAGAAGTGATAGTTTTCTATCGCGACCAAAGCAGCGCAGCAAACGATACGAAAGACTATATCAAGCGTGTGATTGGGCTCCCAGGAGAGACCGTGCAGGTGAAGAATTACCTGGCGTACGTAAACGGCGAGCTGGTTGATGATGAGAAGCGGATTATCACCCGTGGGCTGGGAGACCTGATTGATTCAAGTCATAAGGATTTCGGACCACTCAAATTAAAGGACGGGGAATATTTCGTCATGGGCGATAACCGAGTTAACAGCCAAGACAGCCGCTACTTCGGGCCGATTCGCTTCGAAGATATTGAAGGGCGCGCTTTTATGGTTTACTGGTCGTGGGATACCACACGTAACCCTTATATCATCCGCTGGGAGAGAGTCGGGGAGCCGATAAGGTAACGAGATGGAATTGGCGCGAGAAGATTTAGGTTTAATTGAGTATCGCGCTGCTCGGGAGATTCAAAACCAACGCATCGCTCAGCGACTTAAGAGCCAAATTCCAGACACTGTAATTTTCTGTGAGCATCCGCCAACAGTGACGCTCGGAAAGCGAACTAAGGCAGCAGATAGAATCTACCCAACCGCAGAGCTTAACCGGCTCGGGTATTCGGTCTGTGAAGTTGACCGTGGTGGAAGTGTAACTGTGCACAATCCGGGGCAACTGGTGATATATCCCGTTATCTCTCTTCGTAGCCGGAGTCTGGGAGTTAGAAGATTTGTCGAATTGGGTTTAGAATCAGTTGTTGAGTCTCTGGCGCACTTTGGCGTAAGCGCGGTATCGAACCTGGATGTTGTTGGGGTCTGGTGCCTGGGAAAGGGCGCTCCTACCGCAACAGTTACGAAGCCAGACTTGAAAATTGAGGCCCGGAAAATTGCGCAGGTGGGGTTAAAAATCGTCTCCGGGGTGACCAATCACGGGTTTTCGGTCAACGTTAATAACGAGCTGGGAGGGTTCAGTTTGGTTCGGCCTTGTGGCCTGGAAGGGGTTTTAGTAACTTCGATTTCCGAGGAAACAGGAGAAGGGATAGCGCATACGACAAAGGACTATTCCGAGGTGTTTTTTCAATGTTTTCAGGCTAAACTTGAGCGCGCCAGGCAAGTTGATAGGGTCTGTCATATGGCTGGGTGACTTTTCTCACTTATAGTTTCTCGAGAATCAGTCGTTATAAGAGTTCATGTAACTCTGGAGTAATTAACCTTTTGGCATCTTCCGTAATCACAGAGGCTTCCGGCAAGCGGATATACGTTATCGGGGACTTGCATGGCTGCTCGGCCGAGCCAAAAGTCTTACTTCGTGCGCTGGAAACTGAAGAGGGACTAACTGACGACGACCTAGTAGTTTTTCTCGGGGACTACATCGACCGCGGCCCTGACTCCAAAGGGGTGCTGGAGCTAATGCTCGAGTTCAAAGCCAAATTCCCCAAGACCCGCTACCTTAAGGGTAACCACGAGGACATGCTGCTGGACTTCCTCGGCTTCGGCGGCAGGCTGGGTCACGCCTTTTTATATAACGGCGGCTTAGAGACAATCCAGAGTTACGGCATCTCAGTTTTTGCCCCGCCTGAGGAGATGGTGGGCTCCTTTCCACCGGAGCATTTTAAATTTCTATTAAACCTCGAAAGCATTGTCCGCGCCGGGAATTTTATCTGTGTGCACGCCGGGCTTAATCCGCTGCGGGACTTAACCGCACAGAACGATAACGATGTGTATTGGATTCGGGACGAGTTTATCTCGAATGTGCACTCCTTCGGCGGCACTGTGGTTTTTGGACACACGCCGCACCAAGAGGTGCTGCTGCATCTGCCTTATAAAATCGGCCTCGATACTGGGTTGGTGTTTGGGAATAAACTTACATGTCTGGAGCTGATGTCTGGCGGAGTTTTACAGATTGGGCGCGGGGAGACACGGGTAACTAGAGGCCGGGTTGATTTAAGTCCGTTAGCGAAGGCCCAAGCCGCAAGTTAGTATTGGCGGAAAGTTTCTGAAGTCTGCACATCTTCGACCTTCAAGAGAACCTTAATTTTTGTCGTTGCTAGCTACCCACAGACGGCGCGGTGAATCCCCGTGGACTCACACGCGCCGTCTGTGCCTGCCGCTTGTCGGAGGAGAGCCAGAGCCTAGTCAGCGCGACCGTAGATCGCCTTGGGCAGTTCTCCGCTTTCGAGTCCCTGTAGGAGGGCCCAGACCTGGTCGCCGTAGGAGAAGTGCCACCACTCACCAGGAAGTCGGCGGAAGCCCGCTCCCTCCATCACCATTCTGAGCAGGACGCGGTTGCAGTGGTACTCGATCCCGTCGCGGGTTCGCGCCGCCGCGTAGTAGTTCGGAAGGATTCGCTCCGAACGCTCGTCGAAGCGCGAGCCCATCGGCAGCCGGCGGCCCTGGGGGTCGACGATTGTGACATCCAGCGCTGCTCCGGTGGAGTGCGGAGGAGGGCGCAAAGGGTTTCTGTTGGGGACTGCCCAGAGCTTCTGCGCCTCGACCAGGGCCAGCTCCCGTTCCTCCGAAGTCATGCGGGCCGGGAGCTGGAGCTTTCTTCCG
>CAYMWO010000198.1:0-5551 GCA_964393905.1 uncultured Bdellovibrionales bacterium
ATCGGGACCTCCGACATAGAATATACACCATCCGAGAAGGTTATGATAACCTAGCCAGTCGCCAAGCTGTTCAAGCGAACATCGAAGGAGGAAGCTATAACGAATGATCCAAGATTCGCATTGGGCCTGCAAACAAGATAAGCTCGCCCCCATGTCCACTGGCCTGAATCTAAAAGTCCTCTCTTACAACATCCACAAAGGCTTTAGCCCGGGGAACCGTAGGTTTGTTCTGAACCAGACTTATAATGCCATTCGGGAGGTGCAGGCCGATCTGGTATTTCTTCAAGAGGTTAGCGGACAGAATCATCATCATGCGCAGAGCATAAAGGAATGGCCCGCGGAGACTCAATTTGAATTTCTTGCCGATAAAGCATGGGAGCATTACGTCTATGGCAAGAATGCTGTATACGATGCGGGGCATCATGGAAATGCAATTCTGAGCAAGTTTCCAATTACTAGCTGGGAGAACCATAATATCTCGGTGACTCAGCTGGAGCAGCGCGGGCTGTTGTATGCAGCGGTCAGTATTCTACCACTGAACATTACCCTGCACTGCTTTTGTCTGCACCTGAACCTGTTTGGTGGGCACAGAGAGAGGCAGCTAGCCGAGATGATTACTTTCATTAAGGGAAAAGTCAGAGAACAGGAACCGCTGATTATCGCCGGTGATTTTAATGACTGGCGCAAGAAGGCTTCGCGATTGATTGAGGGAGACCTTGGAGCGCAGGAGGCTTTTAAAACCGCTACCGGGCGTTACGCTCGGACTTATCCAGCTCGCAAACCGATGCTATGCTTAGACCGGATATATACTCGGGGGTTTTCGGTTATCCAGCCTTATGTTCTGCGTGGCAAGTTATGGGATAGGCTCTCAGACCACGCGGCTGTCGCAGCTGAACTTGAATTGAGTTTGAAGTAATGACTTGGCTTACCCTTAAAACCTTTGGCTACCTAATATTTTTCATTCATGCTCTCGGTATCCTGAGCGCGATTGAGGCCATTTATCTAGTGCGAAGCGCACAAGGCGCGCTCGCATGGAGTATCGTCCTGATTCTTTATCCCTACATCTCGTTGCCACTCTATTGGGTATTTGGACGCACCCGATTTAAGGGCTATTACAAACTTATCAAGTCTTTTAAGGCACGCCCCAGAACACAACAGGATACATGGCAGGATGAGGCTAAGCGCTATGCTACCGACAAACTACCAATTGAAACTGCCAATGTGCAGCTATTTGAACAGATTGCTCAGGAGAAGTTTACAGGTGGAAATAATGTCGAACTTCTTATAGATGGAGATACGACCTTTTCTCAAATTATCTCCGGTATCTCAGCGGCGCAGTCTTATGTATTGCTACAGTTCTTCATCATTCGTGATGATGAGATTGGCCAGCGGGTGAAGGCAGCGCTTTGCGAGCGGGCTCGTGCGGGTGTGAAGGTATTAGTGCTGTATGATGAGATTGGTTCGGCAGAGTTATCCTCGGAGTATGTGAGCGATCTTCAGCAAGCCGGGGTACAGATTACTGAGTTCTCCACTCGGCGGGGCCGCGGTAACTTTTTTCAGTTTAATTTCCGAAACCACCGCAAACTTGTGGTGATTGATGGCCAACTGGCGTTTGTTGGCGGACTCAATATAGGCGATGAGTATCTTGGGAAGTCCAAGAGCTTCGGCTCATGGCGGGACACTAGCCTTATGCTTTCAGGTCCTGTGGTTCTTTCGCTACAGACCGTCTTCGCGACTGACTGGAACTGGGCGACGAACTCTCTTCCCGATGTTGTAAATAGTGACGCCCCTTATGTCGGCAAAAAGATAGTACTTAATGTAGCAACAGGACCTTCTGATGAGAATGACCGTTGTGCGTTGCTGTTTCTGGGAGCCTTAAACTCGGCGAAAAAGCGCATTTGGATCTCCACTCCCTACTTCGTGCCAAGCGAATCAGTGATGAACGCTTTGGAGCTTGCGGTGCTGAGAGGAGTCGATGTGCGACTGCTCCTGCCGTTGAAGTATGACCATCTCCTCGCCTGGTATGCGAGCTACTTTTATACTCCGACCTTGGCGCTTCAAGGGGTTAAGATATTCCGCTACAACGAGGGGTTCCTCCATCAGAAGGCGCTACTGGTGGACGACGCGCTCTCAATTCTAGGAACGGTAAACTTTGATAACCGGTCATTCCATCTAAATTTTGAAGTCTCGTTGGTAATCGCGGATAAGGAGTTCGCCGAGTCAGTAGCCGGTATGTTAGAAGCCGACTTTTCTCGTAGCATTCAGGATAATCTTACCACTTTAGACGACCTTCCCTGGTGGCGCCGGTTTCTTACTAAATTCGCCCGGCTGTTTTCGCCGATTTTGTAGTGGGTGGGAGTTTATGAAGCCAAAAAAGTCTTGCAAAATCACCTCCAGGTAGCAACATTCCCAGAAATCCAACGATAACTATTAAGGAACAGCTCCTCTAATAGTCAGGAACGGATATGAAACGAATACAAGACCTGCCGCTTGCGGAGCGGCCGCGGGAACGGCTGCAGGCGGTGGGGGCTAAGGCTCTTAGTGATATTGAGTTATTAAGCGTGATGCTGGGCCGTGGGGTTAAAGGGAAGGAGGTGCAGGAGGTGGCGGCGGAGGTGCTGCATGTAATTGATACCGCCAAGGAGGAAAACAGCCTAACTTCCTTGTCAGAGATCTCTGGTATCGGCTTGGCAAAGGCGACCCAGCTAGTCGCGGGACTTGAGTTCTCCCGCAGGAGAATTCGCCCCGAAGGGGTTCGAATCTCTTCCCCGGCGGATATCCTCCCTCTTCTCAGTCATTATACTGATAGAAAGCAGGAGCACTTTATTGTCATTTCCCTAAACGGCGCGCACGAGGTTATTGCTACCCGCTGCGTTTCCGTGGGGCTGGTGGACTCAGCGCCTGTGCACCCGCGAGAGGTGTTTGCCGATCCGATAGTTGACCGCGCGGCGGCAGTGATTTTTGCGCATAACCATCCAAGCGGGAATCATGCTCCTAGTGAACAGGATATTCAGGTGACAACGGGACTTAAAGCGGCTGCTGAGACGCTAAAGATGCGGGTTCTGGACCACATCATCTTTTCAAAACGCGGATATTATAGCTTTTCTGAGAATGGGAGGTTGTGAACGCACGCCGACTAAATGTCGGCGTACGCATTAAGGGTAATCTATGGCTAGCCCAGCGAGCTATCCTTCCAATACTTTGTTCCAGTCAAGTCGACCGAGAGATTGATTCCGGTCTTTACCAGCTGATAGAGCGCCATGCCGTTTACGAATCTAACTTGGGCATCTACTGCATCCTTACCGAAGTTAGCGTTTGCCCCTGAACCCGCTTCCCAGCCGGAGTTAACAAAGGAATCGAAAGCATTCTTAGTCTCGAACAAGAAAACTGTCTGAAAAAATTGCATGCCAGCGCCGAGGTTTGCTCCGCCGGTCATCATTCTCATGTATGTCTTCTGGTTATTCGCCCTAACTACCGCAACGCCCGTTCCCTCACCAACTGTGATTAGAAATGAGCCCTTCCGAGAATCAAACACGGCATAGCCGTAGCTCTTATCAAAAAGCGCCTTCGCCTTTCGATCCAACTTGAATAATCGAGAGAGAGCCTGCTCAGTGTTTCTATTGATTTCTGCGCGCGCCGCCTTGGGGTCGACATTTCCTGATACTTTATCAGCGGTGCCATTAATAGCGCCACCAACCGCATTAACAGTTCCACCAACTGCGTTTCCTACATAGCCCGCAGCCTTCCCTGCACCTTCAACCAGCGATTCTGCGGTTGAATATGTTGGACAGGCGATTACGCAAGCTAGTGCTGCAAGGGCTGAGACTTTTAAAACTGTTTTCATGGAATTTCCTTTAAAAAAGACAAAAAATCAATCAGGTGGAGACTAGCAAGATCTAGCAGTGAAAACAACGACCCAAAAATTAAATAAATCTTGATTCTATAACGAATAATTGCACTTTATCACTTAGTTTGATTCACATCATAGCAGTTGATATACACCTTCCTCACAACAAATACGGCGTATTCAATGAACTTCATCAAAATTATATCTCGAACCCTGATCCTTTTTGTCGCATTCACATGTGCAGAGGTTAGTGCCGAAACGGGTTCGGTCGAGAAGCAAAGTGTCCACCGTCCAAAGATTGGCCTTGTGCTTGAAGGCGGGGGAGCTCTCGGGTTTGCTCACGTTGGGGTGTTGCGTATGCTTGAAGAACACCGCGTCCCGATAGATTTTGTAGCGGGCACAAGTATGGGCTCTATTGTCGGGGCGGCCTATGCTTCCGGACTGAGCATATCGGAGATGGAGAAGGCGCTTTCAGAAACCGACTGGGACAAGCTGTTTGGTGAGCGCATTGCTCGGGGGGACTTAACATATCGCTTAAAATCGGGACGAGGTCGTGAGCTGTACGGCGAGGCAAAAGTTGGGTTTAGTAATGGAAAGCTCTCTACTATTAACGGACTGGTTTCCGGACAGAATGTTTTGCCACTACTCCAGCGGCTCTTTGGCGGGCTGGCATCTCCGATGGAGTTTGATTCCCTCCCCTTGCCCTTTCGCGCAGTCGCGGCTGATCTTGAAACCGGTGAGACTGTTATCCCAGAGAGAGGAGATTTAGCGACGGTTGTCAGGGCTAGTATGTCCGTGCCGGGATTTTTCTCCCCAGTTGAAGTTGATGGGCGGCTTCTTGTAGATGGCGGTATCGTTAACAACTTGCCGATTGATGTCGTCCGCAATATGGGCGCCGATATTGTAATTGTCAGCGTTCTTGATGATGAACTCGCTAAGCGTGACGCGTTAAATAATCCGGTCGATATTCTCGGTCAGATGCTCTCGCTCCTGCTTCAGCAGAATTCCGACCGATCACGTAAAACATTGATGCCCGATGATGTATTAATTCCTGTTGACGTTAAGGGCTACACTCCCGGAGATTTCAACAAGAGTATCGAAATTATGGAGAAGGGTAAGATTGCCGCAACCGCGACCCTCCCCTCCCTGGACCGTTATAGTGTAACTGAAGAGGAATATCTCAAATATCGACAGAAGCGAAGCCGCGTGGAGCAGCCCCCCGAGCGGATAGAGTTTGTGCGCATTGTTAACAATTCTGGGATCACCGACGAACGGATTCTTAAGCAGGTACGGCTTAAAGCTGGTGACAACTTTGATATGGATTCTATCGAAGAGGACATGCATAAGATATACGGCACTGGGTATTTTACTTCGGTGCGTTACAATCTTGTCCGCGAAAACTCTAAGATGGGCATAGAGGTCAACGCGCAGGGTAAAGATTGGCTGATGCGCTCATTACGACTGGGTTTCGCGTTAGAAGATAACTTTGAAGGGGATAATAGCTTTCGGTTCGGAGCGGCATATCGGCATTATAATCTGACTACTCGAGGTTCGTATGCCGAGGGGCAATTTGAAGTTGGTAAGAACCCTAGAGTTGGGTTGGAGCTATTTCATCCGATAGGCGACGATAGTCCATATTTTATCTCCCCATTAGTGAACGTCGGGCTAACTTCACTTAATGTCCGTAACAATGGGGAGAATATC
>CAYMWO010000199.1:0-5533 GCA_964393905.1 uncultured Bdellovibrionales bacterium
CCCGGCCCATGCCACCCCCTCGTTTTCTCGGAAGGATCAGATCAGGCATTTCAAGCCGTCATTAACTCGGCTGACATAGGATTCTTCTTGACCTGCGGTGGCATTGCGCTTTTATTTTTGACTTCAATTCTTCCTGGGACAAATACGGTTAAGGGCGTAGCAGTATCAGCTCCGCAATCAAGTTTACCCGCAACCGGAGTTCCCGCTATGGAAACTCAGCCACCTCAAGCCCAGCAGGCTCTGGTAAATGGATTGCATTCCGGTATTGCCGCGGCGCATAAGAGCATCGCCCAGCTTGGTGAGATGAAAATTGCCGGTGCGGGGAAAAGCGTTACTCCGCAGCAGATTCTGCAAAATGTGGGGCCTGCGCTGCAGTCTGAATTAGGGAAAGTTGGCCTAATCGCGTTTGGTGTCGGTGCCATTTCCGGACTTCAGTTCGAAAGGCATCCGGTATTAGCCGTGCTAGGTTGTGCAGCCGCCGCTGCTTTTATGGGCTACCGTCGGTGTGTGAAAGTCGAACAGGTTCCAGTAATAACAGCCGCGCCGATAGTTATACCCGAGCTTAAAGCCGGGGTTCCGCCAATGCCGACAAACCCACAGGGAAAAATCTCAGACACCGACCGCACGATTGTCGTCGCGCAGCCAGTTCCGGATTTAGTTAAGGAATAAAATCCTTACTCCACCGCCCCATGCTGCTTTAGCAGATCCACAAACTCTGTTTTGTAGAGATTATTAGCAAGCTGCAGTGGAGAGAGACCGTTTTCATCTTTCTTGTTTACATCTCCTCCAGCGGCGATTAACACTTTAACCTCTTCAAGTGGGGCGTTAGCTATCGCATTGAAGAGTGCAGTCTCTCCTCGATCATTTGTAATGTTCGGATCGGCCTTGGCTTGCAGCAGAATCTGAGTGATCTCTAAGTTATTAGCCGCTCCCTGAAGCGGGCTTAGTCCGCCCTGAGTCTTTGCATTTGGATTAGCTCCGGCATCGAGCAATGCTTGGACCAACTCCTTATTATCCTGACTAACCGCGTAAGTGAGCGGCGTATAAATAATATTCGAAGCATCTAGGTTAGCCTTAGCCTCGCCCAGAATCTTTATAGTTTCGAAGCTTGTAGGCGTGCCGTCTTGGGCTGCAATCAAGGCCGGTGAGTTGCCGTCTGGGGCGATGGCCTTAACATCGGCGCCGGCTTTGATTACCAAACGCACTATCTCGGGGGTCTGGCTTTCAACGGCGTACATCAGGGCAGACCTGTCTTCTTTGGTTGTAAAATTGGGATTGGCCTTAGCCTTAAGTAGCGCGTCCACTATGGCCGGGTGGCGGGTCTCAATTGCCCGGATAAGCGGAGTGTGGCCGACCGTGTCAACAAACTCAGTCTCAGCTTTGGCGTCTAGTAATGCCTGGACAACCTCAAGATTCCCGTTTTGCGCGGCCCAGCCTAGTATCGAGCGCCCGTCATCATGTGAGCTAGGGTTAGCACCCGACTTTATTAGCTCCTTAATCTTCGGCACGTCTTGAAAATTCACAGCGTCTCGTAGCTGTGCGTTGATACTAATAGCCGACGGAGTAACTGTCGGAGCGTTGGCCTTATCCGGAGTATCTTCGGCCAATGTTAAGCGGGGAGTGAAGATAATTCCGACTAGAAGTAGCCCCAGAAGTTTGTTAAGTCTCATGGCAATTCCTAAAAAAGTTACCTTAATATTAGCCTAAGCCAATCAGCTGCTGTTGGATGGGAATCTTAACCTACGAAGGCGCGGAAAACCATAGTAGGGTAACCCCATGAAAATTCTTGTAACTGGCGCGACTGGATATGTGGGCGGACGGCTTGTGCCGGAACTAGTAAACCTTGGGCATTCCGTGCGGGTACTGGTTCGCTCGCCCGGGAAGCTCTCTCATCGGGATTGGAAAGGAGTCGAGGTATTTGCAGGCGATGCCTTTGACCCTGCCTCACTAGAAGCTGCCTTACGCGGGGTGGAGACAGCCTATTATCTAATTCACTCCATGACAACTTCCGGAGCCGCATTCGGGGAGCGGGACTTAGAAGCAGCAAAAAACTTTGGTGCAGCATGTAAGACCTGCGGAGTAAAGCGCATCATCTATCTTGGAGGTCTGGGTTCAAAAGGGCAAAAATTATCGAAACATCTGCAGAGTCGGCAGGAGACTGGTGAGGCTTTGCGCGGGTTCGGTGTGCCGGTGACTGAGTTCCGTTCGGGAGTAATTATTGGTTCGGGGAGTGCTTCGTTTGAGATTATTCGAGATCTCGTGAAAAAGCTCCCCGTGATGATTTGCCCGCGCTGGGTGCAGTCTAAGAGTGAGCCGATAGCAATCCGACAGGTGCTGGCGTATCTCACCGGGGCTCTGGCTGAGCCCCGCACGGTGGGGGAGATTTTGGAAATTGGCGGTGGTGAGGTGCTTACTTACGCCGAGATGATGCGCCAATGTGCGGAGGTGATGGGAAAGAGGTTATGGATTATCCCGGTGCCGATTCTTACCCCGAGACTCTCCGCATACTGGCTTAACCTTGTTACTAGTGTCCCGTTTAGTTTGGCCCGTCCGCTGGTTGAGGGGCTGGCAAATGATCTACTTTGCACGGACTTTCGCGTTCGGGAGTGGATTCCAGTTCTAGAGATGAGCTATCGAGAGGCAGTGCGTCGCGCTCTTTCAAAGGAACAAGAAGGGGCAGTTCATAGCCGCTGGACAGATGCGACGACTTCGCGCGCAGTAGAGCTAATCGACGAGGGGTCGTTTCACTACACGGATATGCGGGAGTCCTATTCCCGGGCGAGTAGGGAGGCGTTGTTTCTAACTATCAGACGGCTTGGGGGGAAGAACGGCTGGTTTCATGCAAACTGGCTCTGGAGGCTCCGAGCAGGTGTGGACTGGGTGTTGGGTGGTGTGGGAATGCGTAGAGGTCGGCCACTTGCGCGGGAGCTTACTGTTGGTGATCCGGTGGATTTTTGGCGAGTAGAGTCGCTAACTCCGGAGCGGGAGCTAACATTACGAGCTGAAATGAAGCTTCCCGGAACCGCTCGACTCTCGTTTGAGCTTTGCGACGGACGCATACCGGAGGAGTCTCGAGTAGTGATGACCGCTCGGTTCTGGCCAAGTGGAATATTGGGTAAGATTTATTGGTATTCAGTGTTACCGCTTCATCACTATGTCTTTAGCGGGATGCTTTCTGAGATTATTCGGCATGCTGAGAGTCGAAGAGTTCCGCCACCACCAAGATTGTAAGAACACCTGTCCGTTTCGCTTTCCCGAGTACTGGTTCGAGTTCTTAACCTTTAATAAGATACAGTAGATTAGCCCGCAGTTTAATTCGAACTACAGAAATTGTTACCCACTGATTAAATTTTTCAACTGAGTGGCCGTCCATAGGTTTTAACCATAGGAAACTTTATGCCTGCTACCAAACTTGCTGTTGTCCCTGTTGATTACGAATCAATATATTCAGAGCATGTAAACCACCAATGGGTGCGCCTTGTGTCCCTCCTGGGGATGAACAAGCGCTATGTGCATTGTCAGGGAACGGAGTTAAAGACCGCGGAGGGGGAGACCTATCTGGATTTTCTCTCCGGCTACGGTGTCTATAATGTCGGGCATCACCATCCTTTGATTAAGCAACGCCTAATCGAGGAGATTGGGCGCTTTTCGCCTACGATGCTGCAGACTCATATCCCAGAGTTGGCAGCGATTCTTGCGCAGAAGCTGTGTCGGTTGGCGGGCGGAGGACTGACAAAGGTGTTTTTCACAAGCACCGGGAGTGAGGGGGTAGAGACGGCGATAAAATTCTCGCGTGCACATACCCGCCGCCAGAAAATTCTTTATGGAAACGGCGGATTTCACGGGTTGACCTACGGGGCGCTTTCATTAATGAGTAACCCGTGGTGGAGAGACCGTTTCGGTCCGATACTCGAAGACTCGCAGGGAATTCCCTTTGGCGACTTGCTGACGCTTAAGCAGGAATTAGAAACTGGGAATTACGCGGCATTTGTCATTGAGCCGATTCAGGGTGAGTCAGGGATTGCAGTTCCGACTAAAGACTATCTGCGGCAGGCCCAGGCGCTTTGCCGTAAGCACGGCACGTTGTTTGTCCTAGATGAAGTGCAAACCGGACTTTATCGGACGGGGACTTTTATTGCCGCGCAGGGGTTCGGTGTCGAGCCGGATATGGTGATTCTCGCTAAGGCCATGAGCGGAGGCTTTGTTCCGGTCGGCGCGGTGCTGATGCGGGAGGAGATATCAAACTCTGTGTTTCGCTCGATTGATAAGGCGTTTGTTCACGCGTCGACCTTCGGGGAGAATGCGCTCGCGATGCAGGCCTGCTTGGCGACTCTTGAGGTGATGGAGCAGGAAAATGTCGGCGCCCGGGCGCAAGCTTTAGGAAAAAGGTTGCGCGATGGGGTAGAAGCGCTTGTCGGCAAATACGAGATGCTAAAAGGCGCGCACGGAGTGGGGATGTTTAACGGGATTGAGCTTCAGGCGCCAAGCAGTTTAAAGCTTAAGCTGTTATTCTCAGGTTTTAATATGTGTCACCCAGGGCTTCTTGGTCAGATGGTAGTGCGTCAGCTTTTTCACCAGTCGCATATCCTAACGCAGATGTGCGGCAATAATTATATGGTAATCAAGGCTATTCCACCGCTTACGAGCACAGAGGCGCAGATAGATGAGTTTGTAGTTGCAATTGACAAGCTACTAGACGGCATGGAAAATGGCGGCGCGGACTTTTGGCAGCAAGGATTGGTGATTGGGAAGAAGGCGCTGGGATTATAAAATCCAGATAGCTTAGGCCACTAATTCAAGATACGCTTCGACACTTAGAATTCTGCCGTCGAGCGCTTTTGGTAAGCTGGTGCTGATCTCTTTTCCCGAATGGGCGCAACGAGTGGTTCTTAGCTCTCCATTGTAGGGAACTAGGGAAAAGAGGCTTTTGATGCGTGCTACGTAATATTCCGCTGGTAACGGAGCTCCGGTTTTGGTTGAAAACTCCATATCGAACTTCTCAATTCTAAACGGCCGCTCGGCCTTCTCGTCCCAAAACAGTTTAGTGAAAATCGACTCATCTACGGAGTTGATTCTGTCAGGCACCTCACTGGCAGACAGACTACCCGCTGGGCGCTCCCGGCGAGTTCGATTCACTCGATAGCCTTGGCGGAGCTGCTCCTCTTGCGAGAGTGGGTAATAGCTACCAGCTAGACTTTCATCATACGGACAGGGTGCGAAATAAGCCGGGAAGAACTCGCCCTCTATTCCCTCTGCACGAATCTGTTCTCGAATACTTGCTACTAAGCGGCGATATTCAGCTTCTGGGTATTCGCGGTTTAAAATACAAAACCTCCTTCCGACTAATCCCCAGCAAGCAAAGCAATCAGTGCAGTTGTAGCAAAAGCCACAGTATTCGAGAAAACGGGATTTAAAGATGTTATACGAGTAGCGCACATCGTAGCATTCGTCTTGAACAAGTGAGGAGTTGATTAACAACTCAGATCGGAATCCGGATACCGTATCGATGGCGGTATTAAGATTAGGCCCCCGG
>CAYMWO010000200.1:0-5512 GCA_964393905.1 uncultured Bdellovibrionales bacterium
CGACTAGCAGATGCTTAAATCTCTCCTGGAAGCTTGCGAGGATTTTAGGCTCTAATCTGAACAACGTAATAATATTACAAAGTAGATCGCCAAAATCCATCGCGTTTGATGAACGGAGCTCCGCTTGATACTCCTCATAGATATCAGCAATCATAATCGCGAGCGGTCTGGGGGTGTATTTGTCCTCGCGAATATCAGCGGGGAATTTGTAGTCGTTTTTGGCCTTATCAATACGGGCCCGCACCATCTTTAGGTCGACCATCTTAGGGTCGATATTTAGCCGCTCATACACCCGTTTTAACGCAGAAACTGTGTCGGAGGAGTCGTAGATTGCAAACTGCGCCGTAAAATCTAGGTATTTTGCATAACTTCTGAGAATCCGTACGCCGGCAGCATGGAAAGTAGAGACCCAAATAGGAAGTTGCTCCCGGCCAAAGAGCTGGCTCACACGGTGCTTCATCTCCGCTGCGGCTTTGTTGGTAAAGGTTACAGCCAGAATCTCATCAGGCCGGACATCGTGCTCAATTATTAGGTTTGCTATCCTGCGGGTGAGGACTCGAGTCTTGCCGCTACCAGCACCGGCAAAGATTAACAGCGGCCCTTGTCCGTGACGGACCGCCGCTAATTGTTCAGGATTAAGATCCTTAAGATGTGATGCTAGATCTTTCAACTGCCCAAAAACAAAAACGGCGGGTTAAAGCCGCCGTTTAATAAACTAAATTATTCTTCAGAACAAACGAAGGTTAGAGCAGATAATTATACTATTCTGCAAGAATTTCAATCTTGAACGCCCTTAGCTTTCAAGTCCCACTTCTTCGTCAACTTTATCTGCTCTTGGCTAACCTCGGAGTACGTGCTGATCTTCTAGAGAACGCTTTGGGGTTGAAATTAGATTACCAACGTCAAAGATGCGGCGTTTTAGATCACCTAGGCTCTCCAACCCTTTTAGTATTCCGCCCCGTTGTAACGGCAAACCGTAAACCGCTCCCGAGCATCCACTAACCTCAATCTCGCTGAATGTGAGCCGCCCAACAAAGGCGAGAGTCATGCAGATAGCTACAAGCTCTAACATCGCAATGGGATCATGAGAGAGTAACACGCTAAAAGTCGACATATTCCGTCTCCAATTTTGTGTTAGTTAATAAATGTGCCTATAAACTAACAACGTTTAATTCTGTTCGAAATTTACCTGGCCCAGAGCTCGAGAAGGTTAAAACAATTCTCGAAAAAGAATCGAAGGCAAGTTCGATAAAAGTTGTATAGAAAATTTATAGAACAGGGTCAACTGTTTTTCTTGAGCCGTTGTGGTAAGTCGAGCTAACCATCAGTAATAATTGCTTTTATGGCCGAATATAATCGTAAGGACAAGCTCTATAACCAGGCGAAAAGCGAGGGTTATCGCTCGCGCGCGGCCTATAAATTGATAGAGCTCGATGAAAAATTCCACCTCTTCCGCAAGGGGATGAGAGTTCTAGACTTGGGTTCTTTTCCAGGGGGCTGGCTGCAGGTGAGTTTGGCAAAGGTTGGACCTAGCGGCGTTGTGGTCGGAATAGATCTGAAGGAAATTGATCCGGTCGCGATGCGGGTCGGGAATACTGAAGTTAAGCCTACAGTAATAATAGGGGATATTACCGAAGCTCCTGTGCTAGATGAAATTGAGCAAATTTTCGGTTCCCGGGTGGGATTGGTTTTGTCGGATATGAGTCCGCACCTTACTGGAATTTCTTTTGGTGATGCAGCTCGGTCAGCTGACTTAGTGCTGCGAGCTTTTGAGGTGGCCAAGAGACTTTTAGAAAAGGGTGGAGGTTTTGTGGCTAAGATCTTTCCTGGCCCCGAGGCGGAGGAGCTGAACCGCGAACTAAAGCGGAACTTTAAGAAGCTTACCCGAGTATATTTAGACTCAACTCGGAAGACATCTTCCGAGTTTTATTTTGTTTGTCAGGATTTTAAACTAGAAAGCGCCCATGACAGCTAAAGTTATCGCGTTTACAGAAAACACCGGAAAGTCTCTTATCGGCATGCTGGCCGATCTCGGTCGAGTCTGGATGTTCCTCTTTGAAACCATTTATAAAACCATCACCCCACCCTTTGGTTTTGCTCTGCTTGTCCAGCAAATGTTTATGATTGGGGTGCAATCGGTATCAGTCGTTGCACTTGTAGGGATTTTTACCGGGGCGGTGCTGGCAGTCCAGGGCGAATACACCCTCTCCCAATTTGGAGCGACTGCATATGTAGGCTCCGCCGTGGCGCTGAGTTTAATCCGCGAATTAGGCCCAGTTCTTACGGCCCTGATGGTTAACGGTCGGGCGGGTTCGGCGATGACGGCTGAGCTTGGCATAATGAAAATCACCGAACAAATTGACGCGCTCCGTTCTATGGCGGTCGATCCAATGCGCCATTTAATGGTCCCGCGTATTCTCGCCGGGGTTATCTCCGTCCCGTTACTGACAGCGATATTTAATATCGTCGGAATCCTTGGAGGATACACGGTTGCAGTCGGGACTCTCGGCATCTCGTCGGGGACTTTTACGGCGCAGATGATAAGCTCTGTTAAAGATGTCGATGTGATCTCCGGACTTGTAAAGTCGGTGGTGTTTGGTCTGAGTTTTTCCTGGATTGCCTGCTATAAGGGCTGGACCTGTGGTTTTGGAGCGGTCGGCGTTAACCGAGCAACCACCAGTGCCGTTGTCACATCCTCAGTGGTCATCCTGGTGCTTGATTATTTCCTCACCTCAATTCTAACAAAAGTATTCCTTTGATTAAGATTATCAACCTTAAAAAGCGCTTTGGGTCGCAGGTTGTTTTAGATGGAATTAACCTTGAAATTGAACAGGGTAAGACAACTGCGATTATCGGTCCCAGTGGAACCGGGAAGAGTGTATTGTTAAAAATTGTTACCGGGCTCCTATTGGCTGACGGCGGAGAGGTGCTGATTGATGGAGAGTCGATGACTCAAGCGGCCTCCGATGATGAGCGTCGGAGAATCTGCAGTCGGATGGGGGTTCTGTTCCAGGGCGCGGCACTCTTTGATTCACTAACGCTTTTTGACAATGTGGCGTTTCCTTTACGCGAGCGACGCAAGACTCCCGAAAAGGAGGTGCAACAACGCTCACTACAGAGACTAGAAGAGGTCGGATTGCGGGGGTATGAATTAGCCTATCCTGGTGAGGTTTCAATCGGAATGCGTAAACGGGTGGGAATCGCCCGTGCACTGGTGACAAACCCGGATATCCTGCTCTTTGACGAGCCTAATACAGGATTAGATCCACAAACCGGACAGGAGATTTACGAACTGATTAAGGAGACGCAAGAGTCTTCCGGATTTACAGGCATCGTGATAAGTCACGAAATACCCGAAGTCTTCCAGGTTTGCGACAAGGTGGCGATGCTATATCGTGGCCGCGTTCAGCTTGAGGGTGGAGTACAGGAACTTCTAAAGAGCGAGAGTCCCGTAGTGAAACAGTTTGTGACTGGTGGAACAATAGGCCCGATTGAGATCGGTTGAAGGAGAAATAGAGCGTGGAAGTAACTGCCGACAAGAAACCCAAGCCTGAAGAACGGGCTTTTGAATTGCCGAAGAGGACTTTTACCACCGAGTTTTATGTCGGAGTGTTTTCTCTGATCGGGATGGTCTGCTTTGGCTATCTCTCAATCAACATCGCCGGGATGAAGATCTTTAAGCGAGGCTTTTACGAAGTCTATACCGAATTTGATAACATCTCGGGGTTAAAACCCGGCGCGCAAGTTGAGATTGCTGGAGTGCCCGTCGGCGAGGTCAGCTCAATCAATTTAGATAAGATCAATGCTAAGGTAACGATGTCTATTAGAGACGATGTGCGTTTGCGCCAAGACGATATTGTGTCAGTACGCACAAAGGGAATTATTGGCGACCGCTATGTAAAGATTACCCCAGGAGGCTCAGAGGATCTTGTGCCTAAAGGTGGCAGAATTGAGGACTCCGAACCTGTGATGGAGTTTGAGGATATTATCGGGAAGTTCATCCATAAAATGGAATAATTCGAGTTTGACCTCGAATTATCAAGATAGTTAAATCTTAATAAGCGGGTAAATGGTTTGCACAAAACCGTTGAGCCCTTCGTCTAATGCGGGCTCGATTAATAAACGGAATAGGAGAGTTACTGGGAATGAATTTCTCTAGGCTGCTAAGGCAAATTGGCTTTTTATTGATAACTGTCAGTCTACTCGGCGGAGTCTCAATAGCGGAGGCTAACACGCCAACTGATAGCGTGCGGACGACAATCGAAAAGGCTCGCGCCACAGTTAAGAGTGATAAGGGCAAGGTCTCAGAAGAGCAGCTGGCGATGAACTTAGAGCAGGTGATCCTCCCGGTATTTGATTTCGATGAGATGAGCCGACGGAGCCTGGGGGCTAATTGGAGTAAGGGCACTCCCGAGCAGCAGAAGGAGTTTGTTGAACTTTTCAGCAAACTGCTCTCTCGCACCTATCGCAATCAGGTGATGAAAGGCATCGATACCAGCATCATCACCTACGACGGCGAGTCGCTGACCGACGGTAGTGCATTGGTTAAGACCTCAGTTCAAAGCGAAGGCGATAAATTTAAAGTCGTATACCGCTTACGGAAGCAGGCTGATACCTGGAGGGTTTACGACGTTGTGATTGAGAATGTTGGTTTAGTAACCAACTATCGGAATGAGTTTGCGGGGATTATCCGGAAGGATGGATTTCCGGGGCTGATTGATCGGCTAAAAACCAAGCAAGCTGAGCCCCGTAAGGCGACCTAGTTTTTCTGGTCCTTACCGATAATGGAAGAGGCTATCTCCTCGGGTTTCGTCTGATAATTTCCCTCAGCCACCTCCTTCTTAATGCGGTCGGCACGTGCGATGCGCTCAGCTATCCAACCCAGCGTAACGCTTGTTAGACTACGTTTTCGGGGCTTATTTTCAGATGGCTCCACAGCATTTCTCCTAAGAAACTATTAGTTAACGAGCTCCCGGAATTTCGGGCCGCTAATCAGGTAAATCGGCATGTTTTAACTAGGACTTAAGGTTTCTAAAGTGGGGAGCTCTTAGCGGATAAAGGCCGAGAAAACGGAGTCTGCGAAGAGAAAACCCTTGGTGGTAAGTTGGATTTTGTTCTCGCTTTCTAATATCAACCCGTCCTTGCTGAGCTCCTTTAACTTATCAAGGTAGCGGGACATAATCGTCCGGCCGAACCGACGCTCATATTCGGCGGGACTAACTCCCGTCTTCAAACGCAGTCCAAGAAAGAAAAACTCCAGTTCGGCAAGTTCCTCAGTTAGCTCTTCTTTTCGTTGCGAGCAGTCTCCCGCTGCGATTGCTCGAGCAATGTATTGTGCAGGTCCTGGAATATTCGACCAGCGCATTCCCCAAGCGCCACTACCACTTGCCTTTGAAAAACTGTGGGCGCCGGCTCCTACTCCCAAATAATCCCTGCCGCTCCAGTAACCGAGATTGTGTTGGCATTCTAGGGCGGGTTTTGCGTAGTTAGAAATCTCGTATTGCTCGTAACC
>CAYMWO010000201.1:0-5503 GCA_964393905.1 uncultured Bdellovibrionales bacterium
TCGTGGCCGCCGCTATCCATGACTGAGAGCGCAGACCGGGCAAGCTCCCTCCCGAGGACCTCCCGCGCGGGTAAGGTTGGCGCGGGAATCCAAACCCTATATATACGGGCTGGTGATGCTTCGCGCACGGCGAATAACGGGCGGCGCGGGCCCTAGTGGAACCCGCCGATATACTCCGCCCAGCGGCGTGGATTGGCAGCCGGACGGCGGAGGGTCGAATGGACAGTGAGGGCACCGAGCGCCGCGGGCGAGCCCTCGCATGGTTGGGGCCGTACCCCGGCGGAAGGTTCCGGCGGTTCGCTTCGTTCGCGGTGGTGGGCGCGATCTCGACCGCGGCGTTCGTGGCGCTCTACGCGCTGGCGCGCACCATGGTCGGGCCGCTGGCAGCCAACTTCATCGCGCTTTCGCTCACGATGCTGTTCAACTTCTCCGCCAACCGGAAGTACACCTTCCAAGCGGCACAGGGCGCGTGGCCGGTGCAGGGCGCGCAGTACCTGGCGGTCTACCTGCTGGGGCTCGGGGCGTCATCGGCAGCGTTGTACGTGAGTCTCACTATGGTGTCGGAGCCTCCGCGCGCGATCGAGACGCTCCTCGCGGTCGCGGCCGGGGCTGTGGCAACCGTGATCCGCTTCGTGCTGCTTTCGATCTGGGTGTTCCGGCCTGCGCCGGCCCGCGCCTGAGACAGGATGGCCCGGGGAGGGCAACCGTGACGCTTGCCAGGGTTTCGGCGCCGGGCGGGCGGCGCGCTCTTGCCGCTGTTCGAACGGCCGTCGATTTCGAAATGGGTTCGACCGCTTGCATCACGGCGTAGAATGAGTTCTGCGCCGCGAGCGTAATGGACGGGCCGGTCGCGCGAGAAGGTTGAGTTCGTCATGGCGACGCGGCCGACCCCCGTCACCCCTGGTTCGAAGGGCGGCCCGCGCATATCCGCGACGGTGCGCGCGCGGGGGGCGTCCTTCGTCGGCCGGGAACGGGAACTCGCCGCCCTCGCCGAAAGCCTCCAGGCCGCCGGTCGCGGCGAAGCCAGCCTGGTGCTCTTGAGCGGCGAGCCCGGCATCGGCAAATCTCGACTCCTCAGCGAATTTGCGGGCAGGGCGCTCAGCGATGGATGGATGGTGCTCTCGGGCCGGGCGTACGACACGGAGGGAGTGCCCCCGTACCTGCCGTTCGTCGAGATTCTCCGCCAGCTTGTCGAGTCCTGTTCTGAGGAAACTCTCCAGCCGTTGGTTGCCGCTGGGCCGGAGATCGGCACGCTTCTCCCCGAGTTGGCCGCTCGCTTCGGCATCGCCCCTCCGGACTGGCACAGTCCTGAATCCGAACGCTACGCGCTCTTCCAGGCGGTCTCCAGCTTCTTCGACCACACCGCCA
Source organism: uncultured Bdellovibrionales bacterium (assembly GCA_964393905.1). Classification (GTDB taxonomy): domain Bacteria; phylum Bdellovibrionota_C; class UBA2361; order SZUA-149; family CAYMWO01; genus CAYMWO01. Next base: position 1,369 of record CAYMWO010000201.1, read on the forward strand.
ACGCAACCACGTCCCGCGGGCTCCTCCTCTGCCTCGACGACCTCCACTGGGCCGACCGCTCGAGCCTGCTGCTGTTCCAGCACCTCGCTCGAAGGAAGACAGCCAGCCGCCTTTGCCTGGCCGGTACGTACCGGACGGTCGGTGTCGATTTGGGCCATCCGCTCTTTTCCATCCTCGCCGACCTCACGCGCGAGCGCCTGTACGAAGGGATCAGCCTCGCGCCCCTCTCGGTTCCGGAGGCCGCGACGTTCGTCGCCGCGCTTACCAGCCGCGCGTCCGTCTCCCAGCGGCTGATCGAGACGGTGCATGCCCGCACGAAGGGCAACCCCTTTTTCATCGAAGAGGTCGTACGCCAACTCCAGGGCGAAAGCCGCGACCTCGATGACCCCGAACTCATCTCGGAGCAGTGGGGCATTCCCGAAGGCGTGCGGCAGGTGATCGGCAGTCGCATCGCCCGGCTGAGCCCCGAAGACCGGAGGCTCCTCGAGGCCATCGCTGTCCTCGGCGACGAGTTCGGCCGGATGTTCCCGGCCATCGCGCGCATGCTCGATGCCGAGGTCTCCAGCCTCGCGGAAACCGTCGAAGAAGCAGTCGCGGCGGGCATGCTCCGCGAGGAAGGCGAAACCTACCGGTTCGCCCACGCCCTCATCCGCGATGCCCTGCTGGATGAACTGCCCCTCCCCCGGCGGCAACGGCTTCACCTCAGTGCGGCCCGCGCAATCGAGGAGGTCTACGCCCACAACCTCGATCCCTGGCTCTCGGCCATCGCCGTCCACTATCGCCTCGCCGGACCGTTCACCGACGGCGCGAAGGCCATCGCCTTCGCCCTCCGCGCCGGTGAGGCCGCCGAGCGGGCTCTTGCCTACGGCGAAGCCATCGCGCACTGGGACGCCGCGTTGGAGTCGATGGACAACCACGGGGCCGCCCGCGAGGAACGGCTCATGGTCCTCGAGCGGGTCGGCGAACTCGCACAGATCTCCGGCTTCGATACCTACGCCCGCAGCATCCGCTACTTTGAAGAGGCTCTTGCCCTGTACGAGGGAGCGGGCGATTCGGCCGGGGCCGCTGCCATGCATGCGCGCGTCGCGCTGGTCCTCGCCGCCGGAAGCGCCGTCAACGACAATCTGGCAGCGGTTCGCCATCTCGACGCCGCGGCGCCAATCCTGGAAAACGCCCCCCGCGGCCGGGCACGGCTCAGCTATCACAGCGCCCGTGGCCTCCTCGCCGTCTGGCAGGAGCACCCGCGCCAGGGGCTCGAAGATTCCCGCATCGGGATGGAGCTGGCGACAGAGCTCGGCGAGAGCGACCGCTGGGTCGGCAACGCCGTGATGCACGCCGCTCATCTCAACAAGCTCGGACGCGTCCGCGAGGCAATCGAACTCAACGCCAGGGCATGGGAAGCCGCCGACCGCCTGGACAACCCTTTCCGCGCCTACACCGCGGCGAGTTTCCAGGCCACGCGCCTGCTCAAGATGCAAGCTCCGCTCGAAGCGCTCTCCTGGGCGCAGCGCGAGGCCGATGCTCCCCGCCAGCTTCATTCGCCCACCCGCCGGACCGCACTCCTCGGGAACGTGATCGACGCCTATTCCCTCGCCGGCAACCTCGGAGCGGCGAACGAAGTCGCGACCGCCACCGGCACTCCACGCGGTTCCTACACGGCACTCTACGCGGGGCGGTGGGACCGTCTCGAAGAAGGCACGCTCAAGATGCTGCAGTTCGCCCGCGAGAAGGCGGCCAGGCAGGACGAGGGGCAAGCGCTCGAGTGGCTCGCGGCGCTCCGCGAGCTCAGCGGCGATCGGCCGGGCGCCATCGAGGTCCTCACGGAGGCCGTGGCGATCGGCCGGGCCGCCCCGAACTGCCTGGTCCTGATGAGCGAAGGTGCGTCCCTTGCCATCCTCCTTGCCCTGGAGGGCCGAGAAGCGGAAGCCCGGTCGCACCTCGACCGCTGCCTTCAGATCCTTGCGGCTGGCGAGGATTGGCGGGGGCTCGCTGGCCGGGTTGCGCTCGCGCAGGCCGCGCTCGCCGGTCTTGGCGGATGCATCGACGAAGCAGCGGCCTACTTCGCCAGCGCAATCGAAACCTTCGGCCGCTTCATGCTCCCGTGGTCCGAAGGCGAAGCCCTGGTGCTCCGGGGGCAGGTACTCGCGCGCGCCGGGCGGCAGCACCGCCACGAAGCGGCGGAGAGCTTCGCGGCCGCCCTGGCGATCTATACGAGCCGTGGCGCCGGCGAACCCTGGCTCGAGCGCGTTCGCGCCCTTCAGCGTGCAGCCCTGGGCGGCAAACCCGCCGGCTACCCCGACAGCCTCACCGAACGCGAAGCAGAAGTCCTTCGGCTGCTCGCCTCCGGCCTGAGCAGCAAGGAAATCGGCGAGGCACTCGTTCTCAGCGTCCGCACCGTCGAACGGCACATCGCCAACCTCTACATCAAGACTGGCACTCACGGCCGCGCCCAGGCGACCGCCTACGCACTCTCCCACGGCCTCGGCTCCCCGGACACCCTCGCCCGCTGACCTCCGCTCCTGTCTCTGCGTAGTTCGTGCCATTTCTGCGGTGGCGTCACTTTCGCGCCATCCAGGAGTTACGCAGTTCCACGGAAGCAGCGGCAGCCCCCCGCGGCGAGGATGGGTTACGCCGGCGGACTCGCCGGACGCCCAACCGCCCTGGGGGCCAAGGCACCCGGCGGGTCACCCGGCCAGCGCAGAAAGGAGATTCTGATGAACGCTCACGCCGTATCCACCCAGATCCTGTCCGGCACCTTCAAACACGGTGCCGGGCGCATCATCCTCCTCGCTCTCGGCTGCACGGTTGCCGCCGTCGCGGTTGTCGCCGCGGTCGTGGTACGCCAGTCGTCGGGAGATGAGACATCTCCGAACGCCACCACTGCCGCGCAGGCGCAGGTACCTTCGGCGGTCAGCCGGCCGGGGCGCCTTCCTGAAGCCACCGTCCGTACGACCTACTTCGTCGCCAGCCCCGAACATGCGGACGCGCTCCGGATCGGCATCGTCGATGCGAACGCCATCCGTCTGGCGGTGGGCGAACCGCTCATGCTCGACACGGTGCTGTTGGTCGCATCGGACGCCGAGGCGGAAGCCGCCCTGGCAGCCATCGTCGACGGGAACCGCCTCCTCGCCAGTCTCGGCGAGCCCGAGGAAAACGTCGTGGACCTCCGCGCCAACTGACCATCCGCCCGTGCCACCCCCGGGGAGCGCCGAAAAGGCACTCCCCGGCTCGCTGGCGCCTACCCGCGGGAGGGTCATCCCGCAAGGAGAAGAAAATGTCTCGGAAACTCATCGTCGGCGCCGTGTTCGCGCTCATCCTCAGCCTCACCAGCCTTGGGCTCGGCTCCAGGTCCGCCTCCGCCGAGGTCACCAACAACACGAGATTCCCATGGACGCTTTCGCTGGTGAACCCTTGCAATGGGCTGACGCTGACGCTCACCGGCGAAGTCCACATGGTCTGGTACACCACACCAGACGGCCACACCATCATGCGCTACAACGCCCGGTACACCGGCACCGACACCGCTGGCGCGGAGTACATCGTCAAGGTCCGTCGGGTGATGGACCACGATCAGTGGCCATCGATGTTCCCGTTCGACGATCTCATCGTCTATGAGGGGGTCAGTCTCGGCAAAGGCGAGAACTTCCAGGTCACCCTCACCGTGGAAGACTGGCCGGGGCCTGGATCGCCGGCGTATGCCGTCGAGTCCGTGTGCCGCGGCTGACCGAAGCGGTCAGGGACCCGGGCTCGAGCAGGCCCGGGTCGGCCTCCGCTGATCTCCTCCTGGGCGTTCTATTTGCTCACGGCGTAGTGCCCATCCACAGATACGGCCTATCAGGCCTACTGGGCAGGCCTATTCGATCACTCGTCCCGCGATGGGGCAGCGCATTCATGATTTAGCCTGCTGCAGATTGGAATTACTAATGGAAAGCCAGGAACTGCCACCGGGTTCGAGCGCGGCCGTTACGAGTCGCCACGCCCGGTGCGGCCGTGCAAAGCCGCTCCGGCGATGGCCCCAGCCACGCGGGAGGTCATCCCGCAAGGAGAAGGAAAGTGTTTCGCAAAATCATCGCCAGCGCACTCGGTGCATTCGCCCTCGGACTCGTCGGACTCGGTCTCAGCAGTGCTGAGGCCT
>CAYMWO010000202.1:0-5402 GCA_964393905.1 uncultured Bdellovibrionales bacterium
TGTGCGTGCTCGCGCTCCTCGCTGGCCTGCTTAAAGAAAAACTTCGAAAGTTGCGGAAGATCTTCTGTCGAGAAATAAGAGGCGATAGAATCGTACTTTAAAGATGCTCCATATTCCATGCCCAACTGTGCATTTAGTGCGTCTTCAACTTTCTTTGTTAGTTTCATAGTCTGGTCCAGTAAAATTAGAGGGTGATGAAGGTGATTAATTAATCTCAACCGAATAGCACCGGTGATAGTTGCCGACAAGTTAGCGGGCATAATCTTAGGCTAATACGGGCGAGTTTGGTGAGGTGTAAGTTGCTACATTAGCTGAACAAATCAAGGAGGCTGACACCTAGTAGGTAGGTAGGAAGCTTGAGACGATCAATTAGTCTCCTCGTTGATACTCAAGCCATATTAGAAGTGGACAATTTAGAGATAGAGGGGGCGGCAGCCAACCCCCTGGGGAGAACCTTCGCGGTGATGAGTCGCGAGCGTGAGCTCGTTCAGGCTCCGACGGGAATCGGTGTTCCTGACGAACGACGCTTGAACCCCGTCCACGGCCGCCAGACCTTGATGCCGTAGGCAAAGGTGGCGGCGGAGACGAGAAGCAGGAGCGACTGGTCTCCGATGAAGTAGAACGGGTCCTCTCCTGCAACGAACTTGCATTGGATGGCTGCAGTTCTTGCCGCCACTCCAATCATGCCGGTAGCCACGAGGAACATGGCGGCGACGACCTTCTGCTCGTGCATGTTGCGGTAGTGCCAGAGGAACAGGAGCGAGATCGCACCCATGCTCAGATCGATCTGGCCCATCAGCTGCCACTCGAGGGGGTGAATCCTGTCGAAGGCCCATCGCACCGACGAGATGTCGAACACGCCGGCCACGACGGTCGCCATGAGCATGAACGCCAACCAGATGTTGGCTCGCGCAGAACTTCTCCAGATCTCGAGCTTTTCGAAACGGGTCATCGGGAACTCCTTGGGGGGACGCGGGACAGTAAGCGGTTGTCCGCTTACTGTCCCGCGCTCCGGTCAGAGCTTAAAAAACCTATTATAGGCTGCCGCATTACCCTCGAAGGATTGACACAATCGTCATAAATCCTGCGAGAGCATGCAGAGTAAACTTTATACTTTACTAAATCATTCAAGGAACGCTGGAGCTAAGCATTATATGCATAATAACTTTAGGTACTCAAAGTTAATCATCTGTAGCGGTAATAAAGCGCAAACGTTTTTAATGATACTCGACTAAAATACATAAGTAAGATACGGCGGTTAACTTTTTAGCTCGCGGATAATGTTGAATTTGGATTGCCAGTAGGGACCAAAAGGGAAATGAGTTGAGCTCTCCTTTTGGTGACCAAAGATATCATTAGCGGCCGACACCGAAACGCTAGGAAACTGGTCACGGGAGCACTTGTCTCTATATTTTTTGAGCCCCTTAGAATACAATTTCGTCCCCGGGAGAATCTAAGGGGCGAGTCAAAATATTTGGCGCTGCGAAACGCCGCAAAGCGCAGACAAAGTTGGTTTCATCTACACCTGTAACGGTAACAAAGGAGAGTTCAGAAAATGTCAGTTTCAAAGGAACCCACAACTCTTACTATGAGCGATTTTTTCTCGGCCTCAGAGAGTCGGCTTGATCAGTGGAGAAATCTTAACCACGTCGCTCAGTCATTAGCGAATACAACTGACTCGAAAGAGAAAGAGACATTGCTTATCAAGGCACAGTCTATTTTTAACGAGCTTTTGCCCATTGAGGATTACTTCGCCTATCCGGGCACCGAATTGTTATCTGCTCTGAATGGCTTTCTTGAAAAGAAAGACTCCGTTTCCAGTTCGAGACTAGTCGCGAATATAAGTGGGGCGCTGCTTTCCAACAGCTTTCGCCATAATCCCAAGGCTTGGGATCTACATCATGAAGCGGAAAGCATAATTAAAGATGCTGTGGCAATCGGTGACGAGGCCTACAAGCCGTATTTTGAACTGTTAATTGTCTCAGCTTCTGATCGCGCCACTTGGCCGGATCTCATTACCGAAACCAGACGGCTTCGGCGCAAAGAGGATGAATTCATTTATGAGCCTGTAGTCGTTGGTTCCTATGAGGACGCCGTTTTGGCTACCGTGCTAAACGGCAATCTCCAAGCGGTCGTGATGAATGACGGGTTTGTTTTCCAATCCAGACACGCACTGCCACAATTAAGGGCTCGCCTAACTGACTCTCTTAAAAAGAAAGCTGGGCAAGATCAGGCAAATCTGACCGCTAATTTATCAAAGGCCATTAAAAACTTTAGACCTGAGTTGGATATATTTCTGGTAACCGACAGAGATGTTGAAAAGATTGCAGGCTCAGACGACAGCGCCGCAATCACCCGGGTGTTTTACGGCGTAGAAGAGATGATGGAAGTGCATCTCAGTGTATTAAAGGGTATCGATAACCGATACCGCACACCATTTTTTGATAATCTAAAGCGCTATGCCGCACGTCCCGTAGGAACCTTCCATGCTCTGCCAATTGCGCGAGGAAAATCGATTTTTAAATCGAATTGGATTCGGGATATGGGGGAGTTTTACGGAGCTAACCTTTTTTTAGCTGAGTCTTCTGCCACCACCGGCGGGCTAGACAGTCTGCTCGAGCCCACAGGAAACATCAAAATTGCACAGGAGAAGGCGGCGCGAGCATTCGGCGCGGATAAATCATTCTTTGCAACAAACGGGACTTCGACTTCGAATAAGATTGTGCATCAAGCGCTTCTTGCTCCAGGCGATATCGTCTTGATTGACCGGGACTGCCATAAATCGCACCATTACGCGATGGTGTTAGCCGGTGCTCAGCCGTATTACATCGATGCCTTTACGCTGAAGCAGTATTCGATGTACGGCTCCGTTCCGATTCGAAGAATCAAAGAGGCGCTGCTAAAACTGAAAGCCGAGGGTAAGCTGGATAAGGCAAAGATGCTTGTCCTTACGAACTGTACCTTTGATGGACACCTAGCAAACGTCAAACAAACGATGGAGGAGTGTCTAGCGATTAAGTCGGACTTAATCTTCCTTTTTGACGAAGCCTGGTCAGGGTTTGCGCATTTCTCCCCATTCCTTCGTCCACGGACAGCGATGGGAGGGGTGCAATACCTAAGAGAGATGTTTAAAGACGAGGATTACCGTGCGCATTGCAAAGCGGCGCGGAGCGAAGTTGGTCCGATTGAGCTAAAAAACCCCAAAGCGTTGGATAGCCGACTCTATCCCGACCCGGATAACACAAAGCTCAGAGTCTATCAGACAAACTCAATTCATAAGTCCATGTCCTGCTTGCGGCAGGGGTCGATTATCTTGGTTGCAGACGAAGAGTTTGCCTCTGTGGAAGAGCAGTTTCATGAGGCCTTCTTTACCCATACCTCGACCTCACCGAACCTGCAGATTATCGCATCTATAGATGTGGCGAGAAGGCAGATGGAGCTCGAAGGGTATGAGTTAGTGCAAAAAGCGATTCAGTTATCGATTGAGCTGAGACGGGAGATAAATTCCCACCCGCTGATATCGAAGTACTTTAAGGCGCTGACTCCTGCCGACATGATTCCTGAAGAGTACCGTGCAACGAAAATTGCTGAATACGGAACTCCTGAAGGAAACTGGGCTAAGGCCACTGAAGCGATTCAGAAAGATGAGTTCTTCCTTGATCCAACTCGGATAACTTTACTCTGTGGCACTGCTGGATTCGACGGCACGCAGTTTAAGGGGATTTTGGCCAATGAATATGACATTCAGATCAACAAGACCTCCAGAAACAGCGTCCTGGTTCAGATCAATATCAATAATACCCGAAGTGATTTAGCGAACATCATTAAGGTCTTGCTGGAAATCTCCCGCAAAGTTGAGAGTAATCTCAGCTCCGGCGGAGATGAGGCGAAGAAGGTATTTGCTGAACGGGTTAAATCCCTAATTCATGATACGCCAGATCTGCCGGACTTTAGCGCCTTCCACGATACCTTAAGGGATAACCCTAAGAGCATGTCTCCGGAAGGACATATGCGAGCAGCTTATTATTTGGCATATGATGCAAAGAGCTGTGAGCATGTGAAGCTTTTCAGTAAGGAGCTGGATGAGCGGCTTGAGAAAGGGCCGGAGTTGGTCTCCGCTAATTTTGTTATTCCTTATCCTCCAGGGTTCCCGATTATGGTTCCAGGGCAGGTGATAACCAAAGAGATTGCAACGTTTATGCGGAAACTCGATGTGAAGGAAATTCACGGATATGTAGCAGCGGAAGGTTTGAAGGTAATTAAACCTGAGGCGTTAGCAAAACTTACTCGCAATATTTCACGCTAATAGGTCTATTTTTAAATATTGAGGATCTCAAAATGAGTGATTTTTTTACATTTCTCCAGGCTAATCCATATATCCTATTGTTTCTAACAGTTGGATTGGCTGTAGGAGTTGGAAGATTAACCCTTAAGGGTTACGGATTGGGAATGGTGGCCGGAGCAATTGTAGTAGGTGCTGCCCTTTCTGCCTTTTCTTCTACCTACGGCGTCAAACTTCAGTTAGATAACTTTGCAAAATCACTTTTTTATTATCTGTTCATGTATGGTGTTGGACTTCGAGTTGGACCATCTTTCATCAACAGCTTGAAGGGAGATGGCCTTAAATTTACCTTTTTGGCGGTTCTCTGTAGCTTTCTCGGACTGGCACTTTCGGTATACGGATCTATTCTCTTGGGTCTTCCTCCAGGAGCTGCGGGAGGGGTGCTAGCCGGCTCACAAACCATGTCGGCTGCAATTGGAACTGCTGAAATGGCGATTACTCAGGGGGCTTATAAAATCCCTGAGGGATCTACTGCCGAGCAGGTCACAGGAATGATCGCCTTGGCTTATGGTGTTACCTATATCTGGGGAACAGTCGGTATTATTCTGGTATGTAAATATCTTCCACGTTGGTGGGGAGTTGATGCAAAGGCTGCCGCTAAGGAATATGAAGCCGAGTTTGGTGTCCCAAACCTCGATGACACAGGGTTGTCTGGATATAGAACAGCCGGACTCAGAGCCTATAAATTAGAGAACGATAAGACCGTCGGAAAGTCGATTCAAGCTTTTAGAGTTGATTATCCGATGTATCGTATCATCAACGTCGTGCGTAAAGGCGAGGCCTTAGAGCCAAAACCAGAATTGGTTTTGCAGAAAGGTGATGTTATCGCCTTAGGCGGCCGTACTGAAGACCTGACCGCTAATATGGGGCTAATTGGACCTGAAGTGGCAGACGAGAAGGCGTTAAATATTCCACTCGACCAGGCTGAAATTTTGGTCACTGAGAAATCAGTTGATGGTAAAGCCTTAAAGACCTTTAGACAGGAGGATTTCGCCGGACAGTTACAGGTGATTAAGCTCGAGCGTGGTGGAGTTTCAATTCCGTTTGGGGCTGAGACTAA
>CAYMWO010000203.1:0-5377 GCA_964393905.1 uncultured Bdellovibrionales bacterium
AAAAGAACCGCTGATATCCAAGCACTAGCATCAGTAAAGATCCTAAACCGCCGGAGAGAAACCCGAGCATACCGAACATATGTAACGGCCGCGTTGAGAATCCAAGGAAGAACTTTACTGTCAGCAAGTCTAGGATAACTCGAAAAGTCCGCGAGATGCCGTATTTGGAGGTTCCACGCAGTCGGGCACGGTGGTTAACCGGCACTTCCGCAATCTTTACTCCCAGCTCCGCAGCCAGGGCCGGGATAAAACGGTGCATCTCGCCGTATAGGTTTATACTTTTAGCGACCTCGGCACGCATGACTTTGAGTGTGCAGCCGTAATCATGTAACTGCACGTTGGTAATCTTTGAGATCAGTTTATTGGCAATCATCGAGGGGATTTTTCGGCTGATGAAGTTATCTTGCCGATCCTTACGCCAGCCAGCGACTAAGTCGTAGCCCTCCTCAAGCTTGGCGATCATCTTAGGGATTTCGCGGGGGTCGTTTTGTAGATCGCCATCGAGAGTAACGATGATATCCCCCTGAGCGTAATCAAACCCGGCAGCCATGGCGGCAGTCTGGCCAAAATTTCTACGAAAGCTCACCAATACCACACGCGGGTCACCATGCGCGGCTTCAAGTAGCATCTCCTTGGTGCGGTCCTTTGAGCCATCGTCGACAAAGACGAACTCGCAGTTGAGATTGTTCTCAGCCACAACGCCCGCAATCTCCTGGTAAAGATCGGCGACGTTCTCTTCCTCGTTATAAAGCGGTACAACTAATGAAACGAGAGTCATAGGGAGTTCCTAAGCGATGTTAGATTTTCGTAAATATTGTAATTTTTAGGGCCTTTCACCCTGCCCTGTTAAAAACCCCCGTTCATACTAAATAATACCTGATGTGTCTAGGTAACTAGGCTTAACTTGCTATTCTGACTCAACAAAAAGTCTTTTCGAGTTGCTTCAAGGGGGTTAACGCGCTACAAGCGAAACTCGCATCCGAAGAAATTCTCAGGAGAAAGAGAACAAGGAGTTTATGAGTCGCACAGAAGTTACCTACCCCGAAGGCGCGGTCAAAGTCTTAGACCACGGATTTGTAAAGCTTGTAGATGTCATGGGGAACGACTCCTCGATTGTGCAGGCGGCCCGAGTTTCATACGGCAAGGGCACTAAGTCGGTAAATGAAGACGAAGGTCTAATCCGCTACCTGATGCGGCATCAGCACACCACTCCGTTTGAAATGGTGGAGTTTAAGTTTCACTGTCGCATGCCGATCTTTGTCGCGCGCCAATGGATTCGGCACCGCACGGCAAATGTGAACGAGGTCTCGGCACGTTATAGCGAGATGGCAGATATCTTCTACGAACCATCCCCCGAACTCTGCACCACCCAGTCGGCGCAAAACAAACAGGGCGGCACGGGTGAGCAGATTGAAGGCGCCGTAGAAATGGCCGCGAATTTTGTCGAGGCCCAAAGAAAGATCTACGACGAATACCAACTCTATCTCTCGAAAAATATGCGCCGCGAACTAGCGCGAGCTAATTTGCCGGTATCGCTTTACACCGAGTGGTATTGGAAGATTGACCTTCACAACCTGTTTCACTTCTTAAAACTCCGCATGGATGCGCACGCGCAATACGAAATCCGCGTTTTCGCCGAAGCCATGGCCGGTCTGGTAAAAGAGATTGTCCCGCTAGCCTGGCGGGCGTTTGAAGACTACAGCCTGCACAGCTTTAAACTGACACGATTAGAAATTGCAGTCGTAAAAGATCTTCTCGCAGGCAACAAAGTCGACCTAGAATCGGCAATTCCCAATAAGCGCGAGCGGGCGGAGTTTGAGGAAAAGCTAAAGCTTCTCGAACACACCAACTAGCGCTTTAATCGCAGATAATTATTTATAGTGAGAAGGTCCTAAAGCGGAGCTTTTGGAAGCAGAGAGAAGGGCGAAGCCTTGGGGCCGCCCCTCTCTCTGCAGCGTCGCTACGAGAGAGGGGCGGCAAAACCTGACCAGATCGACCCGAGCAGATCCGAACCGGAAGTTAGCGCTCCGAGGTCGCGTCAACCCTTGGGCCACCAAGCGCCTCCGCGATTCGCTCCGCGAGCTCGAGGAAGCTCGCTTGGTTCTGGCATCGCAGTCCGACCAGAGTGCTCCTGTCGCGCAGCCGCGTCATGAACCCGGCAAGCGGCTCGAGATCCTGAACCCGCTCCCGCGCCGAAAGGCTCGGGCAGAGGATGTGGGGAATCACGGAGCCGTGGTCCTGAGCGCCGGGGGGGCGCACCCCTTGGATCACGAAGCTGTCGAGCCACGGCACCTGACGGAACGGGAGATTGAACGGATCGGGGTCTCCGGTAAGCACAATCAGCTGGCCGAGACGCTGGATCACGAGCTCAGACTCACGCGGCGGACCGGAGAGCGGGTTGACCCGCGTCTCCGCGATGCTCGCCGCGAGCGCGAAGACCTGCTTGTGGTCGAGGTGATCTGAGGTGTCGAACTCGCCTCCTTCAGAGCCCGTCCAAACAAGTCCCGAGCGCTGAAGCGCACCGAGCACGGAGAAGCGCTGCGGTTGAAGCGGGACCCGCACCGTCGTCAGTTCGGGCACTTGGTTCCAACCGTGATGAGCTTCGACGACGATGGTATCGGTCCACGGCGCGGTCTTCGGCACGAGCGGCCAGAGGCTCAAGTCGCCGACTCGCGCCAAAACGATCTGACCCCAAGCATGCACACGCAGGATTTCCTTCCGCACGAAACACCAACCTTTCTTTCGCTGAGAGAGTAGAGAAGAAGGGGCTTCAAAGACCCAAATCGGGTCCACACTTCAAGGCGGGAACGGTATCGCACCCTGAAGGATGAACCCGAGGGGTAATTAAAGTCACTAGGTAATCGGCTAGGAAAAATGCGGGAGGAAAGAGAGATGAAACCTTAAGTAAATTTCGCCCTGTCTCTCTCAGCAAGAATCCAGATTGCCGCTGGTTAATCACCAGGCGACCAGGAGTCCTACAAAGAGAAACAGTAATATAAGCTCGAGATGGAAATCAGAAAGAGCTAATTGAAATTCTAATTGGCGAAACTTAAGCCGTAAGTGTCGCGCGCTTTCCGGCCTTCTTCAAACGTCGGAGATCTGCCTTCGATCGTGCCGAACGGCGTTTCTTGATATTTGCCGCCTTTCTAGCGCGTTTCATCTTAGTGGTTTTAGCTGCGGAAGCCATGTTACTTGTCCTGAAAACTGTTTCTTCAAAAAGAACCCGGTGAAAAATCGAAGAAGCCCTATAACACACCGGTTTTGTTCGGTCAAAAGCCCGGCTATGTCGATATTCGGGAGTCTACCTGGGCCAAAACGCGTCCCAGGGCACTTTCGACCTGGCTCTCCAAACCTTGAAGCCTCTTTTTGGTCTGCTCGACAAATCCAGCGTCTTTAATCTCCGCCAGATTTATCCGCACATTATACGCCCCTCCGACAAACGCCCCCTTGGCCATAATCCCGGCTACTGCCACATCGCTCATGGCTGAAACCAATCCAATCTCCGCCACCTCCCCTGCAATCTTAAGCGCCTCAAGCGCCGACTCACAAACCGCAAGCGGGATCTCCGTAGCCACTTTATAGGCCTCATCCACCGCTTTATAAGCTTGAACGTATTCGGCGGACTCCTTATCTACCCCTTTAGGCAGCGCGCGCATGGCGGTGATCACCTGCAGGAATGCCTGCGTGTCTTCGTCTAGCCGGCGCACACTCTCGTCTTTTATCCGCTGCGCCCGGACTCCAAGCTCTGTTACCCGACCATGAAACTCTTTTAGCTTCGGCTTGCTGTGGGTGATAGCACAAACCATCCCGCTTAGCGCTGCCGAGAGCGCCCCCGCCAATGCCGAGACACTCCCGCCGCCAGGCGCTACAGAATCCGAGGAGAGTTCATCAACAAAACCGCTTACTGTTAAATCAGCCAAAGGGGACGGCATCTTTAGTTTCTCCTCGATAATGCGCTCTTCTGGGTTAAATTCTGAAAGCTCTGATAATCCTAAACTGCGGCACGCGGTCCGAATTAGCTCGCTTTCGCTAACCGCGGTGAAACTTCCCTGTTTTTGTAGGTAGTAGCGACCAGCCGCCAAGAGCGCCGCCTTAGGCACGAGCCCGACCAACTCGCTGCCTGTAACCCGCACCCCCATCTTCGCCGCCAAATCCGCACAGGCATCGAAAACGTGGTGCATGTTCGTTACATTGTAGTCGGTAAGATTAATCGAGACCTGCGCGCAGCCATAAGATTCGATATACCAACCCACCGCCCGGCAGTGTTGAAACATTCCCGGAATTATCTGATTATTCCCGGCGCTATCCTTTAAAATATTCCCCTCGGCATCCCGCTTAGCTTTTCCAGTCTCCCGAATCGCCTGAGCTAACTCAGTTGCAACTTTTTTATTACGAGTATTAAGGTTCACGTTATAGGAAATCAAAAACGGCCGCGCCCCGATAATGCTCGCCCCGCTCTTAGCGTTAAAGACAGGCTTACCAAAATCCGGGGTCCACTCCTTCTCTGAAATCTTCTTCGCGAGTCCCTCGTATTCCCCGCGGCGCACATCCGCCAAACTTCTTCGTTCGGGTCGCGTTGCCGCATGTTCATAAAGATAAACTGGAACTCCAAGCTCTTCTGCGACTCGTTTCCCCAACCGCCGAGCCAGTTCTACGCACTCCTCCATTGAAACCCCGGCGACCGGCACAAACGGACAGACATCCACGGCTCCCATCCGCGGATGCTCGCCCTTATGCACCTGCATGTCGATAAGCTCAGCCGCCTTTTTCTGTAACTGAAACGCCGCCTCCAATACCGCTTCCGGCTCGCCAGCGAGTGTTATGACCGTGCGATTAGTATCCGCACCCGCATCAACATCCAGCAGCCTCACTCCCGCAACACTCCCCGCCGCAGCCGCGATAGCGTCGATCTTGGCTTTATCCCGGCCTTCGCTGATGTTTGGCACACATTCAATAATTCGATTCATGGCCCGTTTCATGACCGGAGGTTAACTGAAAGCCAGGCGCTTGTCAGCGGGGGTATATTTACTGGCAATTATTTACCGCCAGATAATACTCTGGCAATATGCTGAGCTCTGTCGTTGTTGTTCCTTCACATCACCCCCATCAGAGTTAACTTAAACACACCCGCGTCTCCTTTGTTGTCCTATACGCACAAAAGGCGACGCCTTGGGTGTCTGCACATTTGGTTTTTCAACTCAAAATCGGATTCCGCTACGCCACCTCGGCTGGGCGGAGGAAACGAGAAAAATATGCTGCCTATCGGAGCAAAGCTCGTGGGGTGTTACCTTTTCAGTGGCGAAGAGTTCAGGTTCGGCACGGATGGAGCCGCTGCGTGTTACGAATTTCCCGGCGGCAATTTGGAGTTCATGCTGGA
>CAYMWO010000204.1:0-5363 GCA_964393905.1 uncultured Bdellovibrionales bacterium
AGCAGACGTCGTACTGGACCTGGTCATGAGATTGATCCTTTCAGACCAAAGAGTGAATTTGAACCTTCAAAGATGGCAGCTTCTGCCACAACTCACGAAACATTAGTTCCGAAAATTCTGGCAGAAGAAAAACACTACTACTCAAAAATTAAACATTACCCGGGGGGATGGGATTTAAAGAACTACTATTTCAACCGGTGCGGAAAAAGCGGCCGCTTTTTGCAAAGCTCGACTACCTTCTCCTTAACCGCCGCCAACTTCGCATCGTCTGCGCGATTGTCCACCGATTGTCCACTGGGGCTTTGCTACAGCGGCCATAACTAGCATATCGGCCTCAGTAAATCCACGCGAGGTGTCCGCCGTCTAGCTCATTAAACTAAAGCCGTCCCTTTATCTCGAAAGCTAGACTTTACATGGCAAAGTAATTCAAAGATTCAGAACAGAAGCTGCCACACTAAACCGTCACAAAAACCCAAGCTAGTGGCCGAAGCCGACGGTGGAGGTCCCGTCGGCTTCGGCTCTAGTTCGCGCGCCGCGCTACTCATTCTTCGCGCTCGAAGCCCAGGCGCAGAGCTCGGCGACCAGCGGGTCCGGGATGCCGAGCGCGAGGTTCAGCAACTCCTCGATGCGATCGAGTGCCTGCTTGTTCACGCCGACTCGCTTGGAGAGGAAGCCCTTCCGACCGGCGATGAGCGCCTGCCGTATCTCGGAGAGCATCGTCCGCACCTCACTCGAAGCTCGAGCCGCCTCCCGTAGAGCACGGAAGCTTTTCTCGAGGTAGTCGAATAGCCCATACAGAACCCTTTTTGCCATCCAGGTTCGATGGAAGCGCGGCCGAGCGAGAAGAAACCCGTAGTACTGGAGCGCTCCACCGCCCAGACTCTTCGCCAGTAGATCCGAGAGCACCAGCGTCACGCTGACACCATCCCGGGCATTATAGTCCCGGCCTCCACACCCCACGTGAAGACAGAAGTCCCAGATGCTCTGAACCAGCTCAACCCCATAGGGAAGCTGCTGCGGCGAGAGCTTTCCGATGATGGAGGAGAGCATCCCCGTCAACTTAGAGCGCCGACTCACATCCACCATCCGCTTGACCCGCGCCTCGTTCAGAAGCTCCGGATAGCATAGGATCAGCTGTCGGGCGGGCTCCAGGAGGGCAAAGGCAGCGGGGTAATAACCGCTGGTCGAAGGCATTTCGAGACGCGGCTGCATGCCTTCGATCGGTTGGCCCGATGTGCGTCGGCACTCCGCACGATCCGTCTGCGAAAGGAAGAACTCGAGCAGCTGATCGGCTGCAGCTCGGGAGTCGACGAGCCGCACCAGGAAGACGGCTGCCCCGAAGGCGCAGGCAACGTCCTGACTGTTCGTCCAGGGGCGAGAGATGGTCTCCCGCAACAGCGCCGTAACCCGCTCCTTGTCCGGGGCGGAAAGGCCGGGCTGTGTGCCCCAGGGCGAGTATCCCAAGAGGCCACCGGTCACCAGATATTCCGAGAGCACGCCCTCGAAGGTCCGCATCGGAGCCCGTCGGGTACCCCACCGGGTGACGTCGCAGAAGTACTTGAAGAGCACGTTCAGCGTGCGCCCCAAGGGCCCGAATCGCTGGTTCAGGCTCTCCGCATGAAGTTGGCGGTTGCCGACCTTAAGCGCTGCTTGGAGCATCGAGCAGACGCCCCGGACGGTGAGATATCGTCCGATGCGAATCTTCCTGTTAAGGCTCTCCCAGAAAAGATCTTCGGCCCGACGGAGACGTCGTTCCAAGCTGCTAACGCGAGCCACAGCTGCAGTAGAGTTCGTCATGGAATTGGTCCTTTCTAGAGACCAGAGAAAAAACCTCTCTACAAATGGCAGCTTCTGCCACAACTCACGAAACATTAGTTCCGAAAATTCTGACAGAAGGAGAAACGACTACTCAAAAATTGAATCCCCGAAATCCACAACCGGGGACGGTATTTAATGAACTACTATTTCAACCGGTGCGGGAAAAGCGGACGCTTTTTACAAAGCTCAACGACCTTTTCTTTGACCGCCGCCAACTTCGCATCATCGGCGCGATTATCCACTGCGGCCTTTATACAATCTGCAACTACAAGCATATCGGCCTCAGTGAAGCCTCGCGAAGTTATCGCTGGAGTTCCCATGCGCACACCGCTAGTCACTGCGGCTGGGTTTGGGTCATTTGGCACCGTATTCTTGTTGACGGTGATGCCGACTTTCCCTAAAGCCACTTCAACTTCGGAGCCTTTAAGCCCTAAGCGCCGCAAGTCCAACACCATCAGGTGCGAGTCCGTGCCACCGGAGAGAATATCAAAGCCGCGCTCGATTAACGCCTTGGATAGCGCCTTGGCGTTTTTCACGACATTTTCCGCGTAGACTTTAAAGTCCGGCTCAAGCGCCTCTTTAAAGGCTACGGCTTTTGCCGCAATTTGGTGCATCAACGGTCCACCCTGTAGGCCAGGGAAAACCATCTTATTAATAGCCTTAATGTGATCTTCGGAGTTCGTAAGCACTATTCCACCCCGCGGTCCGCGAAGGGTCTTGTGCGTGGTGGAAGTCACAATATGCATATGCGGCATCGGGTTATCATAAACCCCGCCGACAATAAGCCCCGCATAGTGCGCGATATCCGCTACCGCAATCGCACCGACTTCGTCTGCGACCTTGCGGAACATTTTGAAATCAATCTGGCGAGAATATGCCGAAGCGCCGCAGATGATCATCTTGGGCTTATGCTCAAGGGCTAACTTCCGCACAGTCTCTTCTTCGATCAGATGCGTATCGGGATTTACACCGTAGCTCACAATTTTAAAATACTTCCCAGAGAAGTTTACCGGGCTGCCGTGCGTTAAGTGCCCACCGTGGTCGAGCCGAAGACCTAGCACCGTGTCTCCGACATTTAATAATCCAAAGAGCACCGCCATATTGGCGTTAGCCCCTGAGTGCGGCTGGACATTTGCGTATTTCGCACCAAACATCTTGCAAGCGCGTTCAATCGCTAGCGATTCAACAACATCATAACACTCGCACCCGCCGTAATAACGCTTCCCCGGATACCCCTCGCAATACTTGTCGGTCATAATTGACCCCTGGGCCTCTAGCACGGCCTCGCTGACCGTGTTTTCCGAGGGAATCAGCTCCAATGAGAACTCCTTACGACGGGTCTCTTTGGCGATAAGCTCTGCTATTTCGGGGTCGGATTTTGAAAGGGGATTAGTTGAAATCACTGGGGCTCGCTTAGGGATTTACTACTAGAAATATTTTGGGCCCCTGCCATCTGAAGCTTCAGACAACAAGGGCCCCAACAAATACCAAGCACAGAACTAAGTCGTATGCTCACCGATATACTTAACAGCGTCACCGACTGTCTGAATCTTCTCGGCGTCCTCATCCGAGATCTCAAGATCGTACTCCTCTTCCAGAGCCATTACTAATTCAACAATATCGAGAGAGTCCGCACCAAGGTCTTCAATAAACGAAGCCTCCTCAGTAACCTCATCCATTGCCACGCCGAGCTGCTCGACGATAATGCCTTTAACTTTTTCTGCTGTTGCAGGACTAGCCATTTCCAATTCTCCGATTAACTAAAACTTTTCTGAAAAAACTTACTCCCTAACTACTTTGGAGTAACCAACCACTAAAGAGTTCTTAAGTCACCTGAAGAGCACCTTAAGAGCAAGCAAAAATTTGTCAAACTTTTTGCTCCGCAAACTGCGGAAACTCAGGATTTTTCGATAAGATAACAGTTGAAAAATAAAAGCAATCCCCTTAAACAACCTTAGGAAAAGGGGTGATTTTTCAATAATATCGGCTACATATGCATGCCGCCGTTAACACCTAAAATCTGTCCGGTGATGTAACCCGAGCCGGGAAGTGCCAAAAACAACACCGCTTCAGCAACATCTTCGGCGCTACCGAGTCGACTCAGCGGAATCGCCGCCATTAATTTTTCCTTATATTCATCCGCGATAGTGCTGGTCATATCGGTTTGAATGTAGCCTGGAGTAATGGCGTTAACGGTGATTGAACGGCTCGCCAGTTCCTTCGCCAAACTCTTTGTTAACCCCAAGAGCCCAGCCTTTGAAGCGGCGTAGGCAGCTTGCCCAGCGTTGCCTGTCTCGCCGATGACGGAGCTGATGTTGATGATACGCCCACTGCGCGCCTTCATCATCGTCTTTGCCACGGCACGCGCGCAGTAAAAAGCGCCCGAGAGATTTATCGCAATCGTTTTTGCCCAGTCTTCGTCTTTCGTCCGCACGAGCAATTGATCAACGGCAATTCCGGCATTATTAACCAATATATCCACCCGACCAAAGTCAGTTAAAATCGCCTTAAATGCCCCTTCTACCGCCTCTGAGCTGCCAACATCAAAGCCATAAGCCTGCGCCCTTCCGCCGCGAGATTTAATCTCTGCGACAATTGCCTCCGCTTCAACTGCGCTGCGTGAATAATTGACCGCAACGGATGCGCCCTGGGCGGCTAGCTTTTCGCAGATTGCTTTGCCGATTCCGCGAGAGCCTCCGGTGACTATCGCCACCTGTCCGGCAAGCGCTAAGTTGCTGTTTGATTTCTGTGCATCTGTCATGTGCTTGAACCTGCGAGAAATAGCCTAGGCTAATCTGTCCCCTCGGGTTCACCGCCACGCCGAAGGTCGTTTCGTTTGTTTAATACTCCGGTAAGGATGTTGTCATCCAGGTCCCCGGTGCTCTCTTCGAGATTAATCAGCTCTGAACCGATGCGCTCTGTCATGCGCTTTCTGGCAAATGTGTCGGCTATACGGATAGCGTTTTTCACAGCCCGCGCATCCGATGAGCCATGTAGCACCAGCGATAATTTTCTGAGCCCTAGAAGCGGTGCTCCGCCGTATGCTGTGTAGTCAAACTTCTCAAGAAACACGCTCTTAAAGACCCCTTTAGAAAGGCCCAGTCCAAGCTTCGAGAAAAAGCCTTTTTTTGCCTCGAGCATCAGCTGCTCAGCCACAAGCCGAACACTGCCTTCCATGGCCTTTAAAACAACATTTCCGACAAAGCCATCGCAGACAATTACATCGGACATTGGAGTCGCGATATCCCGCCCCTCAACGTAGCCGATGTAATTTATTGACTCCTTACGGGAGAGTTCCGCGGCAGCGGCGCGGGGCCTGCCGGACGGCCGATCCATCCAGTAGGACACCGGATTGAGCACCGTGCGATCGTCGACCGGCACAATCAGGCCGGCTTCGATCTGCGACGTCGCGAGAGGCGGGCGCGCGAGGGCCACGCCGAGGCCGTTGGCCGCCGCCGCGAGCACCAGATTGTAGTCCTCGAAACGCCTGTCCTGCGCACGCGGGAAATACTCCCTCCCATGCGCCGCCAGCCAGGCGCGCCAGG
>CAYMWO010000205.1:0-5357 GCA_964393905.1 uncultured Bdellovibrionales bacterium
AGACTTAATAAAATCCGGCCATCTTCAAATTATTTTAAAGGACAATCTCCCCTTTATAACCGACCTGCAGCTTGAGCTCGACAAAAACTCTCCACTGATCTCCCGTTGTCTCTCGCCGGAGAAAAGCCCGGCTGTGCAAGCTACCCAACCTTTAGCGAGGAAGTTTGAGCTAGCACTAGCAAATTCGACACTGGAATTAAAGTTGCGGGGTGGATTGAGCCCGCTAAAACTAAGCGGAACTATCCTCTCTGATATGCAAATTTCCGACGTGACGGAGCGCTCTAAAGTGAACGCGGAGTTTGATTACGATGGGCAGCGTTTAAACTTCTCCCTTTTAGAAAAGGGCGCCTTTGCGCAAGTTGAGCCCGCGCCCGAAACGCCTTCTGCTGAAACCCCGTCCTCGGCTTCCTCAGAGTTGGCAACCGACGAGAATGCGGAGTTTCAAACCACGTTTGCTAACGCAAAGCGGCCGAGCATCGAACTTAAACTGAGCTACCTTGTGCCAGAGCAGGCACTGGAAATCCAAAAGCTCTCCCTTGTTCGGTATCCAGCGCTAAGGCTTTTGGGGCGGGCCGCGCCGTTTATCTCAGATGGCCTGTTTCGCTCTTTCTCGCAGCTGCTGGGAGCTACAAGTTTTGTTGATGCGGGCCTAGAGGTGAAGCAAGTGGAGGTGAAGCAGACCGGCAAAGAAGCGGGCTTAACCGGTACTGGGGAGTTAAAAATATCCGAACTCAAACCGCTGTTTGTTCAGAAGGGCACACTCAAAACTCAGCTAGCTCTTCAAGGCGGCATGTTGAATTTCTCAAATCTGGTTATTGAAACAGAGGGTGGAGATATAAAGGGGGATTTTGCGCTCGCGTTAAAGTCTAGTGTTAACGCCAAAGACAAAGCCAAAGAAAAAGACACCGAAGGTAAGCTTGTCTCTGGCAATCTCAACCTCGATTTCCCAAAACTTACGAAATTTAAACGGCTGCGCCAAGCCTTCCCACAGTTAAAGGGCTCACTAGCTGGGAACTTCGTGCTATCCGGCACAACAGCTGCCCCCAGCTATAAGATGGAATTAGCTCTGCAGACTGCCCCAAAAGGAAAGGCCACCGAAGATAAACAGATTTCACAATCTGCACTAACTCTTACCGGAGACAATAAAGAGATAAAAATAGGCGGAACGCTCTTTGATGAAAGTGCTCGGATTGGGTTTGTCTATCCGTTAGGGGAGGGGGATGAGTTGGTGTCACTTGAAGTCAGCGCCGATCACTTCCCCATTGATCAGCTCTATGGAGCTTCAATCCGCGACCGGGAATTGCGGGGTTATGAGGAGCAGGAGCCAGCGCTTAAAATCGGTGACGACGAAAAAAAACGCCCACACGTGGTGCCGACTGGGGGTGAGCTAACAGGAGTGCTTAACTTTTCAGGGCCTAAATCCGCTCCGCTACACGGCTCCGGGGAACTGAACATCTCGAGACTTGAGCTGCTAGGGGATAACTTTGTTATCGCGAACGAAGATCCGATTGTGGTTAAGATTGCCGAAAGGCGAGCGATATTTTCCTCAGTCAAGTTGAAATCCAACGACAAGCGGCTGGTGCTTAGTGGTTTTGTAGATGAAGAGCAGGGATGGAAGGCACGGCTTGAAGGTGTTTGGGATATTGTCAGTCTGTTACCGCGGGCTCCGCTACTGGAGCAGGTTTCGGGGTCGATAGTTACAGATCTGCGTATTTCGGGAGATCCCATGCATCCGCTGCTGGACGGTCCCGTCGCGCTTAATAACGGTTCAGTATCTCTGCTGGTTGGAAACGCGATTGTTGGAGCGAACAACTTGGAGGTTGATGCGGCACTAGACGCTGGTAACCTCGAGCTTAAAACAATCCACGCTCTGGTTGGCGATGGTGAAGTGAGCGGTGCGGGAGAGGTGCGAAACGTTATCAGCGCTGATACTCGGGAGTTTCAGGTCAATCTGAATTTGGAGGATCTTTCAGTTGAGCCTTACGATGGTGTCTCGTTAAATTTTGGCGGGAATCTCGGCATTAGTCAGCTGGAGCCGTACCTTGTGAGAATCGATGGCGAGCTAAAGGCCAGTAGCGGTCTATACGAAGATAATATTGATCTAATTGGCATGATTAAATCCATCACCCGCGCGATTGCCGGTGGGCAGGCAAACGCTAGGCGCTCGGCCTCTTTACCTACGAACCGCAACGGGGCACTTTCCTCACTTATCTTAAATCTTCATTTAGCGGCCGATAACGATGTGATTATCGAGACAAACGTCGTGCAGGCTGAACTTAAAGCCGATTTAATCCTCTCCGGGAGAGCCAACAGCCCATCGCTGGACGGCTCGGTGCAGGTAATTGACGGAGTCTTCGGCTTTCAGTCGAATCAATTTGATATCATCAATGCACGGCTGAGTTTTGCTGGCCAATCGCTCGATCCCGGTGTTGATATTGTCGGTGAGACAACTCTCAGCTCAACTTCGGGCGAAGAGCATCAGGTGCGACTAACAGTCGGCGGGACAATGACCAAGCCTGAGGTGAGTTTTACCTCCGATAGTGGGCTGAGCGGAAACCAAGTTGTGGCGCTTTTTGGTGCTGGGTCTGGCGGCGAGGGGATAACTCTGGTGAAGTCGGACATGGAAGAGCAGTTTGGATTGTTTGATCTCCTTAACCCCGCTTCCGACATCAGCTTTGGCGATCGCATTAGCCAGATTGCGGGATTCTCTGAGGTTCAGCTGGCCCCGGCATTCTCCTCCACTACTGGTGAGTTTGCCCCACGACTAAGCGCGAAGAAGCCCCTTCTTAGTAACCTTGACCTGGAGCTTCAGACGGAGCTCACTTCCGAGCAGGCGAGCTCCGCTCAGCTTACCTATCCGCTCTCTCCATATTTAAGCGCGACCACCGGTTGGAAAAACGTGCCGGTAACAAAAGACGTAAGCTCAAGCTCCGGCTCCTTTAATGCAGGAATTCGCTACCAAGAGAGCTTTCCAGGACTCACACTTATTCCTCCAACTCGTTCCGACAAGAAAACGGCGGAAACTACTGGAGTGAAACGCTGATGGTCATTAAGCGGGTGAGCTTAGGTTGCTTTATTCTCCTCTGGCTCTTTAGTTGCCTGTTCGGAGGTCTGCTGATGGTCACAACTGCGGCAGCGGAAGATCTCTCGCCCTTTACAGGAAGAGTCGTGAGTGAAATTAGATTTCGCTCGATGTTGAACCTCAATGCCAAGGACCTGCTCTCGGGCCTGGGGCTTAAGGTGGGGGATAGCCTGACAGTTGCCGGAGTTCAGAGCGCAGTTGCACGACTCAACGCTAGAGAGATATTTGAAAACATTGATGTCGAAGCTTCAGATGACTTGCAAGGTGGAGTGCGTATTAGTTTTCTGCTCACACCCCGGCTCAATATCGGAGATGTGAAGTTCCGAGCTAGCTCGACTATTAGTGAGCGTCGGCTAAAACGGATTGCTTCCGTTCGAGTCGGCTCTCCGTTGGACCTCGATGCGCTAATCGCCGCGAAGCGACGGCTGGAGAAGGCCTATGCGGAGCGAGGTTACCCCAAGGCGACAATTTATGTGGATCTGGAAGAGCGCGTGATCGCCCCGCAAATAGTTTTATTCTTTGAGATTGATGATGGGAAACCTACTAGGCTAAGTGAGGTTAGCCTAACCGGAGAGATTCCTCCCGACGTTGAAGGTCGTATCAAGCGCGTGCTTGAAGATACCAGAGGCAGTGTGGCATCGAACGCGAACATCAAACAGCTACGCCGGGAGCTATTACGTGAGTTGAGATTTGAGGGGTACTTGCAGGCTTCAATTCAGCAAATCGCGAAAAAGATTAATGCGGATACTGGGGACACAGAACTTGAGCTAAAGCTCACAGCGCGAGATCCTCTGACAATTATCTTTAACGGGAACACGGTCTTTACGGCTGTGGAATTACTCCAGCCGTTAAAGCTTGAGACTCGAACCGTCCCCTTTAGCCCCAATGCAATTTCGAATCTATGTAATCAAATCAAGGAAAATTACACAGCTCAGGGTTATTGGTTTGCGAAAGCTGATTTTACTGCTGAAATGGGCGCCGACGACCGGAGAATTTATCAGATCAATATCGACGAGGGTCCTAAAGTTAGCCTTGGTGCGATAGAGTTTGTCGGAAACGCTAATCTAGACGAAGACGCCCTTCTTAAGGTCCTGGGCACCCATCCTGAAGGGAATATCTTAGTGCGACATTGGCGCCCGGGGTATATTTCCCGTGAGCAGTTGGCCACCGACCTTGTTAATTTGGAAAGTCTATATGCTGAACATGGATATTTAAAAGCCGAAGTTCGGCATGCAATAGAGTATGATGAGAAGCACTCCACGCTTAAACTGAAGTTTATTATCGAAGAGGGGGAGCTCCAACCAATTACCTCTGTCGAGGTGAATTGGGAGGGGTTCGCCACTGGGGAGAACTCGGAGAGTCAGCTCTCGGCGCTCGTGCTTCAACCAGCGCTTAAGGCAGGGGAGCTCTTTGATATCACCAACATTGAGCGGGAGAAGGACCGACTTAATCTTGCCCTGAAGGAAGTTGGGTTCCCTAACGCTCGGGTCGATATCGAAGCCGATGAGAAGTTAGGCACGGTTATCTACCATGTGAAGGCCGGCCCCGATATCCGTTTCGGCCAGGTATTTGTTCAGGGGAATATTTTCTCTCACGACTATGTTGTGCGGCGAGAGTTGGCGTTTCAGCCTGGGGATCTCTGGACTGGAAGCGCGGTGCGAAAGTCCATTGAACTACTCTATACCTCAGGGCTCTTCCGCTCTGTAGCGATTGAGCCGCTGGACGGAGTTTTAGATAGCGCGGTTGAAGATGTTGCCGTGCGAGTGGCGGAACGAGATACCGGCAAGCTTGGGTTTGGTGTGGGGTTTGATACTGAGGATGGGCTCCATCTTAGTGGTGAAGTTGGTCAGCGCAATCTACGCGGAGATGGGGATTCGCTCGTGCTTGGAATCGATGGGTACTTTAACACGGGAGGCAGTGTGCTTGATGCAGGACACGCCCGCGTAGCGTTTTCCCGTCCGCACCTTTTTGATACCCAAGCGGTGCTTTTAACTGAGGGGTTTGTCTTGGCCTCGAGAAAGCTTATCGATGAGTTTAGCTCCAACCGGATTGGAGCAAATGCCGCCATTCAGTATCCGATAAGCGAGTCACTCTGGGGTAGCTTAGGAGTTACGGCGTTTCAAGAGAAGCTGTTTGATGTGGCGGATGATATCGTTATTGGTGAGTCGGATGTCGGCACAACACTAAATTCAATGTTTCAGGGGAACTTACGGGATGATAAACGTGATGACGAGTTTAATCCACGGCATGGGTATCTAAGTATCCTTTATGCTGG
>CAYMWO010000206.1:0-5281 GCA_964393905.1 uncultured Bdellovibrionales bacterium
AAGTTTATGGAGGTTGAGGAAGAGCTTCGCGAGCAGCGACAATTCCTTCGTCAGGTCATAGACATAAATCCCAATTTTGTTTTTGCAAAGAACCGCGCGGGGAAGTTTACCTTAGTAAACCAGGCCGTGGCGGATGCATATGGCACGTCGGTAGAAGGTTTGATTGGAAAATCAGATGCGGACTTCAATCCGAATCTGAAAGAGGTTGAACACTTTAGACAGGACGATTTAGAGGTTATGGAGAGAAACAAGGAAAAATTCGTGCCCGAAGAGGTTATTACTGATGCCCGCGGAAACCAGCGCTGGTTGCAGACCGTTAAGCGGCCGCTGAGGGACGCTCAGGGAAAGTCCAATCAGGTTCTCGGGATTGCCACCGACATTACCGCCAGGAAAAGAGCTGAGGAGGCGCTCAGAGAAAGCGAACAGCGTTATCGAGTGCTAGCGGAGAGCAGTGCTGTAGGAATCTGGCATGTCAAAAACGATGGAGACACAATCTATATTAATCCAACGATGTGCAAATTATTGGAGATTGATTCGCCAGAGGAGTTAAATAATCGGCGATACCATGATTTCTTTCCACCAGCATCGCAGGAGCGGATGGAGTTAGAAAGCCCCCGGCGAAGACAGGGACTAGCCTCAACCTACGAAGTTGAAATAGTTGGGAACCGAGGCGGGCGGAGATCTCTTGTGCTTTCAGGAGCGCCGTTAGTCAATGAGAATGGAATATGGACAAGTGTGATTGGCACCTTTGTCGATATTACCGATAAGAAGGCCGCAGAGAAGGCACTGCTGGAGAGCGAGGAGCGTTACCGGATGTTTGCTGAGAACATAACAGTCGGCTTCTGGCATACGGCAGCAGACAACTCCTCAATTTACTTAAATCGCGCGATGCGCGAGCTGATTGAAATCGATGCCGATGATGAGTTAGTCGGCAAGACCTACAAGGATATCTTTACCCCAGAGAGCTGTAAGGTCATTGAGGCCCAGCACGAGTTACGGCTCAGAGGGATATCCTCGACTTATGAGGCCGAACTTATCGGGTTCCGTGGGACAAGACGTTTCGTCGTGATTTCAGCAGCACCGATTTTTAACGCGGCTCATGAGCTAGAAAGCTACATTGCCACACTCACCGATATCACCGAGCAGAAGCGCGCTGAGCGAGAGCGACGCGAAATTGAAACACAGATGCAACATGCGCAGAAGCTCGAAAGCTTGGGCGTGCTTGCGGGAGGAATCGCCCATGACTTTAATAATCTGTTGATGGGTGTTTTGGGTAACGCAGGGCTTGCCCTTTCTGAACTTCCTCTGGACTCAAATCTTAGGCCTCGGCTCGATCGGATTAAAAAGGCCGCTGAGCGGGCCGCCGAGCTGACTAATCAACTATTGGCCTACGCCGGGAAGGGGACATTTGCAGTCACCAAGCTAGACCTATCGAAGCTTGTAGAGGAGATGGGAAGCCTCCTGCAGACGGCGATCTCAAAGAAGGCCAGTTTGGAATATGACTGTGCCTCTGACCTGCCGGTCATAGAGGGGGATATAACTCAGATTCGTCAGGTGGTGATGAACTTAATTACCAACGCCTCTGATGCAATTGGGGGAAATCCTGGGACTATATCAATTCGCACTGGGGTGATTAGTGCCGACAGAGAATATCTCTCCCGACTGTTTTCGCAGGGGGAGATGCCTGCCGGAGATTATTGCTTTGTCGAGGTGCGGGATACCGGCTCCGGCATGGACAAAGATACATTGAGCCGCATCTTCGACCCGTTTTTTACGACTAAGTTTGCTGGTCGGGGTTTGGGGCTGGCTGCGGTATTGGGAATTATCGGGAGTCATGGCGGTGGAATTTCAGTTGAGAGCAGGCCTCGAGAGGGCACAACATTTCGCATCCTTTTTCCTGTAGCGGAGGGAGTGCAACAGAGCGAGGCGCTGGAGATTGCGGAGCTTGAAGAATGGCGCGGCAAGGGAACCGTTCTTGTGATTGACGACGAGGAGACCGTGCTCGAGGTTGCGCAGTTAATGCTTGAGAGGGTTGGTTTTAACGTTCTGACTGCGGCGCATGGCTTTGAAGGTTTAGCTAAGTTTGAAGAGCATGCCCCGGAGATTGTGGCAGTGCTTGTCGATATGACGATGCCGGATATGAACGGGGAGGAGACGCTTAGAAGGCTTAGAGACGTAAGCATTGACGTCCCGGTGATTCTCTCAAGTGGGTATTCGGAGCAGGCGACGATGCCGCTTGTCTCAGGGCAAGGGTTTAATGGATTCCTGCAGAAGCCTTATGGCCCCAATATGCTGGTACAGAAAGTGAGGGAGGTATTATCCTAAACGCTTTGCTATCGCTTCGGTCCAGGTAGCGAGATATCCAAGTTGCGCCTTGGAGGCGAAGGCCTGGTTTTGCTGGAATACTTCCTGTTGTTCCTTTAGCCATTGAAAATGAAAGAGAGCGTTTTTGTCGTCGCCCGTTGCGCGATAGGCCTCGGCTAGTTCGAATCTTAGGGCGGCGGAGGTTGGATAGATTTTGTAGAATTCGGCGAAGAGCGTTACTAGTTCCGGCTTAGCTCTAAGTGTTCTACTTAAGACGCGGATGAGATCGTCGTGGAAGAAAGTTGCGACCTCCGCACGAGGCTCTGTTTTAAGGAGCTCAAGGAGTTCCTTCCAGGCGCGCTCTTTTTGTTCCGGGTTGGGCTCGAAATTCAAATACAAAAGTCTGAAGCGCAAGTCTAGTGGATAGGCTGCGGTGGCCGTCTGCAGAATGTTTAAACCTTCGGGGTTTCCGAGAGAAAGAAGGATACGGGCCCGAGCTAAAATGAGGTCGGGGTGGGCGGGGTTCTTTTTCAGCGCATATTCTGCGGCATCAAGCGCTGGAGCAAATTGCTTGGCTTTAATAAACTCCTGCAAAAGCTTGAGCTCCCTGGAGGAGTCGTTATCGACCTCCGAAGTGCCTTGAAGTTCGTGGTATCCGGCGCCGACTGGCCAATTAAAATCAGAATCGTGACTGCCCAGGGCGTTCTGAAATAGATTCAAGCGTTCGGAGTGCATTGGGCCGATACGTTTCGCTGAGACATAATCAAAGGCCTTTTCCGCAAGTTCTCTCAGTTTTTCTGGCTCGGCGATTAAAGTCTCAACCTGCGCGATGAGTTGAGCGTAGTCTTTATAAGGCACCAGTCCTGTCTCTCGGATGAACTCACGATAGGGGAGAAGATCGGGAATGATGGGAGCCACTCCCGCTCCGGCCATCTCGACGGCTTTAATGTCGCTGCGGCAGTTATTGTAGGGAGTGTCTAGTAGCGGAGCAAAGCCGATATGCACCGGCTTCCAAAACTCGAAATATTCCTGCATTCCGCCCCAAGGGGTAAACCGAATTCTATCGGCGGGGAGCCCGGCCAGCTGCGGTAAGGTTTCGTTCCCCATCAGATGCAGTTTTGCATGCGGGTAGCGCTTTAGAAGCGCGCTGATTGAGGGCATCACAGAAAGAAAATCCGCCATATGCCCGAGAGAACCCGCCCAGCCGATGCGAATTTCGGATTCATCTCCGAGTTTAAAGTCGTGGCAGAGTTTAGCGAAGGACCCAAGCGGGTTCGGTAAGTGATTCTCCAGAATATGAACAGGAGCTTTGGTCTTTGTTGAAAGTAAAGTTTTTAATCCTGGACCTGTGACAATTACCCCGTCAGCCTCTTTCATTAACAGTTCGTATGATTGCCACAGAAGCGGTGAACTCCATTCTCGGAAAACTGGCGAGGAGGGTGGGGGAGCGTAGAAGTTGTCGTTATATTCGACAAAGGTCATTTTCCCCAATTTTTTTCGGGCCTCGATAAGCGGAAGAAGGTCCAGGTCGTTTGATTGGTAAATCACCAGGAGGTCGGCCGCTAGCCCCCAACTAAACCGTTCAGTTGCACGAGCATCGAGATTAACAACACGTAGATTTGGCGATTGTTTTGCTAACTGCTCCCCGGGCCAGCGCATCCGATAAAAGCTATCCCCTGTGTCATTAATGAGAACAAGTTGGAGAATTGTTTTAAGTGCTTCAGCCATGAAAAGTTAGTCGTTTAATAGTTTGCGATAAAGAGATTTAAATTCCGCTACCATACTAGGCAGAGTTCGAGGTTTTGGCACCTCCCAGTTCAGCCACTCCCTCTCCACTGTATACCAGAGCAGTGCCTGAGCGATGCCTTTGCTGTCGCCCGCTGGGAATTTTACCCCATTGACTCTATCGCGCACCCTTTCGCCTAGTGCGCCGATATCGGAGACGGCAACCGCTCGGCCAGCCATCCAGAGCTCAGATAAAACGAGCGAAAAAGTCTCGGCAAAAACCGAAGGGATCACCCCTACATCAAACCGGGAACATATTTCGGCGATATCCTTAGGGTAATAGATGCCGTGAAACTGGACTCCGGGAACTGCGGGTCCGTTATAGATTGAACCTCCGCCGTAAAAATGGAGCTCAGCCCCGGGAGACTGTTTCCTAACCAAGGGAAAGGCCTGTAACAGCGATTCCCAGCCTTTTTGTGGAATCAGGCTTCCGATGCAGCCAAAGATCAGGGATTTGGGGTTTGGCTTGCGCGGGCTCCGGGGAAACTCCGGAATGCCCCACTCAACAACACGAAAATCTAGGGGGAAAACTTTCTGCAGTTCGGTTTTAGCAAACTGCGAGGGAGTCATTGCCAACTTTAAACGAGGAAGGGCCTTAGCGATTAGCGCCCGCCTAGTATGTAGGTAAGGTGAGATATCGCTTCCAAAGATACGCCTAGCGTATTCCGGCGACAGAGTTTCTTGAGCATCGCTTACAAACTGCATCGTCCAGTGTGGGGTGAGTGAGTAGTAATCATGAAAGGTCATAGCCACGGGGCAGCCCACATCAAGTGCGAGTTCAAGTACTGATAGAGGCCAATTATGAAAATGTTGGATATGAATAATATCGGGAGAAAAGCGCGAGACCAGCTCATTAAAGGCGCGCTCCGTAAGAGGCTGATGTTCGGGGGTCACCGGAAACTGCGGCAAATCCCCCGGCAGCGCAGAAACCTCCCGTCCATCCTCAATCAAGCAAATCTGCCCCTGATGAGGAAAGATAATCCCGACATGAAACTCCCCTCCCAACTCCCGAGCCAACATACGAGTATGCTCTTCCGTCCCCGCAAGGTTGTGGTAGTTGTGAAGCACATAAAGTACACGTGGTTTAAGCATAATATTTCAGCCACTATATCCCTTCAATTTAACGTTCCACATATCTTTTTTTCTTTTCGACTCTCGATCCTGCGACAGCCGCGATCATTTGGCCGAAAAC
>CAYMWO010000207.1:0-5226 GCA_964393905.1 uncultured Bdellovibrionales bacterium
GGTGCGGGTTGGAAGAAAGAAAAAGAATGTGATCCCTTGTGGGGGAGAGGTGCTTGTCTAGCGACTGAGGCAGATGCTAGCTTGGCGGTTCGTTAAACACTTAGATATTCTAATTACTTAAATGGTACCAAGATATTCCCGTCCTGAGATGTCCGCTGTTTGGAGCGATGAGGCTCGGTTTCGGTTGTGGCTTGAGGTGGAGACTCTGGCGCTTGAGGGCATGGTTAATGTTGGTGTTGCTCCAAAGCAGGCCCTGGAAAGTGTGCGCTCTAAGGGGAATTTTGATGTGGCGCGAGTACTTGAGATTGAGAATAAGGTTAAACACGACGTTATCGCGTTTCTAACTAATGTCGCCGAGTTTGTCGGAGAGGATGCCCGGTATCTGCACTTCGGTATGACATCCTCGGACTTGCTGGATACAACCTTTGCTGTGCAGCTGAAGCGCGCCGCTGAAATTATTCTGGCCGGGCTCGACACCCTGATGGCCTCCGTTAAAGCACAGGCCTACAAATACAAAGACACTCCGTGCGTCGGTCGTTCGCACGGGATTCATGCTGAGCCGATAACCTTCGGCTTTAAACTGGCGAATTGGTATGCCGAACTCGCACGGCAGAAGTCCCGCATCGAGTCAGCTAAGGCAGATATCTCCTATGGTGCTATCTCCGGTCCGGTTGGAACCTATGCTCACCTCTCGCCGGAGGTTGAGGCGCATGTTTGCCAGGCGCTTGGTTTAAAATGCGACCCGGCAACGACACAGGTTATCTCCCGCGATAGGCATGCAGCGTTCTTTTCTGCATTAGCGCAGCTCGGAGGTACTCTTGAAAAGATTTGCGTGGAGATTCGCCACCTACAGCGCACTGAAGTGCGGGAGGTAGAGGAATTTTTTGCCAAGGGGCAAAAGGGCTCGAGCGCGATGCCGCATAAGCGAAACCCGGTGTTAACAGAAAACGTCACGGGTTTAGCGCGGATGCTTAGAGCCTGGGCCAGTGCCAGCTTGGAAAACGTCGCCCTCTGGCATGAGCGTGACATTAGCCACTCCAGCGTGGAACGGGTAATTGCACCGGACATCACCATCACACTGGACTTTATGTTGGCGCGGGTAAACAACATTGTCGCTAATCTCTTGGTTTACCCTGAAGTGATGCAGCGAAACCTCGACTTAACCCATGGCCTTGTCTATTCCGGCAGTGTGCTGGTGGCGCTGGCCTCTAAAGGACTTTCCCGTGAGGGTGCCTATGACCTGGTGCAAAAGCACGCACTCGCCACCTGGGATTCGTTTAGCCAGGGCGGTGATAAGGTCATCGGCTTTGAGGAACGTATTCGCGGCGATAAGGAAATCGCCAAGCTCTTAAGTGTAAAGGAGATCGACGGTTGTTTCTCTATAAAAAAGCATCTGGAACACGTGGATTTTATTTTTAAGCGCGTCTTCGGGGAGTAACTTATGAAAGCCACAGTTCAAGTCACTCTTAAAGAGGATGTTCCCGACGCTCATGGTCGAGTTGCCGCAGAGCGGTTGGTTGATTTGGGATTTGGAGAGGTTAAAAGTGTAAGGATTGGTCGGCTTATCGAGGTCGAGATGGACTCCGCCGATAGAAATAACGCCGCCGCCCGACTCGAGCAAATGTGTAAATCTCTCCTCGTAAATGGCGTCATAGAAGACTACACAATAAAATCGATGGAGTAGCCCAGCTGATGCGGGTTGCAGTCGTAAATTATCCAGGTTCACACTCCGCAGAAGAGACGGTTCGCGCATTTAATGCGCTGGGTGCTGAGGCGTATCTTGTAGATGACAAGCAGGAGAGCCTAAGCAAACCAGAGGCGGTGGTAATCCCCGGGGGCTACTCCTTTGGCGATTATCTTCGCCCAGGGGCGATGGCCAAGGCCTCTCCGATTTCGGGGGTAATTCGCAAGTTTGCCAAAGACGGCGGACCAATTCTTGGAATCGGGAATGGATTTCAAATACTATGCGAGCTCGGGCTACTTCCCGGAGCTTTGTTAGTTAATAGGGATTTACGTTTTGCCAACGAGACTCTTACTTTGCGAATTGAGCGCAAGGATACTCCCGTGACTCATGGTATATCTCAAAGCGAGATACGCCTCCCAGTTGCCTGTTATGCGGGTTCGTTTTGGACCGATAAGCGAACCGCTAAGGAGCTTGAGACTAATGGGGAGATAGTTTTTCGCTATCTCGATGCGGCAGGGGATGTAAACGATATTCATCCTTATTTGGGCTCACTTTCTTCTATTGCGGGGATAACCAACCGCACGAGAAATATTGTGGGTCTTATGCCGCACCCCGAACGATCCGCTGGCGCAGACGGAGCGCTGTTATTCCAGTCATTGCTGAGCTTTGTTCCTAGTGGAGGCAACTAATTCGTGAGAAAGGCAATTGCCGTTTTATTAGCGGCGGTAATTCTTTCTTTTGCCTCTCTCGGCTTTGCGGAGACTAAGAAGGGTGTGACAAAGGAAGAAGTCACCCCTAAAAAAAAAGCAAACCCCAAAGTCGAACTCTTTATCACCTCATGGTGCGGATACTGCCGCGCACTGGAGCAGCAGATGAAGATTATGGGGATTCCATACAGACGCTACGATATCGAGAAAGACCCCGCCGGCCGGAAGATTTACTTGTCAATGGGTGGGGATGGAAGCGTCCCTTGGACCAGAGTCGGCACCACAGTTATCCCCGGCTACGAACCGGACGGAATCTATGCTGCCTATAAAAAGCTAAAAAAGAATTAGATCAATTTCATTCGCGCTAGCCGCTGAGCTTCATCTGCTTGATCGTCAGTCAGCTGCAGTCGGCTCTTCATCTGTGCCGCGAACTTACGCTCGAAGTCGTCGACCATCTCATCGGCCATGACTACTTTCCAAATCATTGCCAAGACCTTAATTCGCTGCTGCTCGTTTAGCCGATTATTGATGGCTGCTACGAATTCACCGATACGGTCTTTATGGTCAGCGCTCTCCTCTCGTAATTTATCCGCCGCTTCAAGCAGGTCCATTACCTCTTGGTCCTTAAGCTTGAACTGCTTTTTTAGAACGCCGAAAATGGCCTGCACCTCTTCGGGAGCGTAATCCTCATCTTTGCCGGCCATTTCGAGCAGTAAAGCTCCGGTCACAAGAAGAACCCCCGGATCTGCGTCTTTAGCGAGGGAGCCCGAAGTAAAGAGTGATTTAAAGCCAGAAAGCATAGGATTCTCCAGAAATTATGCGGCGACAAAAGTGCTGCTAATTTTATAGCTGAGAGGGTCAGGCAGTTGCAACTTCCCTTTCCGCTAGTAGGGGAATATGTGCAATTATGCCTCTATATTCAAACTACGGACCAGCTGACTCAATGTTAAAACGGCTCGGAATAATCGATTTCTTAGGGTTGGTCCTTATTGGAGCCGTCCTCTTTTCCGGAAACACCCTCGCCGGTGACCCTGGAGTAGGGTGGCACTTAAGAAGCGGCGAGTGGATGACACTCCACCACTCGGTCCTTCGCTTTGATCCGTTTCTTTTTACTTCCAATGGTAAGGCATGGGTTAATAATCAGTGGCTATCCGATTTGGTTTTCTGGAAACTTTTTACCTTCGGCTCCTGGCCCTTGCTACATGCAGCGGTGATCGCTCTGGTAGTGAGTGTTTATTCCGTCGTCCTAGCGCCGCTCTTACTCCGACTTGTTCCGTCTCCACTGCTCACATTTTTCGTTCTCGCCCTCGTTGCCACTAACGGCGCTGTGCAGTGGATTCTCCGCCCAGTGCTGTTTTCTGTGTTGCTGTTTGCGATTCTGTATCGGACGATTTACTCACTGCTGAAAGATTCCCGGAGACTTAGTATTAAGGATCTTTTCTGGCTGCCGCTGCTTTTCATCCTATGGGCAAACCTGCATCCTGGTTTTGTGATGGGACTGGCTCTCCTAGCACTTGCGACGCTTTCCGAAATTCTGACCTGCGGACCGAAGGCAAAAGTCTTCTTTGGGCTTCTGTTCGTCTGCACGGCTGCCACTCTCATCAACCCTTTTGGGACGGCACTTCACGCGAACGTTCTAAATCTTGTCGGCGACAAATACTTCATGAACCTCAATATGGAGTGGTTAACCCCGAATTTTCATGAGATCAATTTTTTGCCGCTCCTCTTAGCGCTCTTAGTATTTATACTGGCGCTCTGTTCCAGTTCAGGGCCCTGTTTAACACTTTTCGATACGCTGGTAGCAGTCGTCTTTTT
Source organism: uncultured Bdellovibrionales bacterium (assembly GCA_964393905.1). Lineage (GTDB taxonomy): Bacteria > Bdellovibrionota_C > UBA2361 > SZUA-149 > CAYMWO01 > CAYMWO01. Next base: position 4,207 of record CAYMWO010000207.1, read on the forward strand.
AGCCGGAGCCCTTGTTTCCCGGCGCTATATCCCGTTCTTCAGCGTCGCCATCAGCGTGCCCTTGCTTAAGGCGCTGGCCTCATCCACTCTCATCAATACCGATTTCGCCACACTTAAGCAGTTGCTCCTTGCCTTCTCCCAAATCTCAAAACGCGAGCTCAAAGCTTCAGTTCTAGGTTTCACCGTATTCGCCCTGCTTGCACTTCTAGGCTTTACCGCCTGGCAATCTCGACTGCCGTTTAAAAACCCAGAGCTCTCCTCTCCAGACAAGCACTTCCCCGTCGCGGCGTTTAACGCCATTTCAGCCTCGGGTAAGCCGGGCAGGATTTTTCACACGCCAAACTTTGGCGGCTACATCACCTGGGCGCTTTATCCCAAATACCAAGCCTTTATCGATGACAGGAACGAGCTAAATACCAGAACGCCTTACGAGCAGTATCAGAATGTGGTGCATGTGAAAGAAGGTTGGGAGAAGATCTTAGGGGATTATGGCTTCACCTGGATTGTGCTTGAACAGAAGGACCCACTTAGGAATGTGCTTCAGGATCGGACAGGGTATCGGTCTTTTTACAAAGACGAAAAGGTCAGCGTGTTCTTACGCGAATGAGTGGGGCGACTAGCGTTTCAGCTCGCCAGTATCAATGATCCTATCAATCTCGCTTCCTAAGGCCTGCTCATCCTCTGGACGGATGTTATCTAAAGGTGGCGTTTCGGCAGGTGAATCTCCTTCCGAATCTGGGTCAGTCACGTCGGTGACCGTTGTAGGTGGGTCTTCGTAATCGCCTAAAGGCTCTTCCGGGGGGTTCTCGGGCGCCACTTCGTCAGTCGCGCCGGTCGGTTCCGCGCCAACATCGCTCGGCTGTGGCTGTTGTCCCTGCAATTCCTTTAGCTGTTGTGAGAGCCGCTCGAAGTAGAGATTCCTTCTCTCGATTTGCTCATCCTTTACCTCTCCGGAGTTAATAGAATCGAGCGTTTTCCCAAGGCTCTCCTGGGTCTTTGGTGGTGTCGGCGACACTAGAT
>CAYMWO010000208.1:0-5110 GCA_964393905.1 uncultured Bdellovibrionales bacterium
CAGGTCCCGCTCTAGGCCGTCGCGATCTCGCGCTCGTCCGCGGTGTCCGCCGTCCACAGCGCCATGGAGCGGGCCTTCTGCGCCCGGCCCAGGTCGAGACGCCTCTCGTGCAGCCGCGGTCCGATGTGCCGGAGCGTCTCGCGCGCGTCCCGCACCCGCATCAGGTTGCGGGGGCGGACGCGCTCGACCAACACGGCCTCCACGCCGTCGCTCGGCTCGAGATGCTTCTTCTCCTCGCGCGCGTGCGCCTTCTCCCGCATCTCCTCCAGCACCGCCTGTACCGCGAGGAAGTTGTGCCCGGAGAGGGACCAGTCCCGCCTCGTGACGTTGAAGGCGCCGAGCTCCGGCTCTTCCCTCCGCAGTTGGGCCGCCACCTGGACCACACGCTCGACGAAGCCGTTGTTGAGTCGATTCACGCCGAGGAGTCCGCGCAGTGCCCGCCGAAAGCCCCTGATTCCGCTTGACTGCCGCATCCGTCCCTCCGGTTCAGTGCCTGTCTTAGGAGCAGGCCACCCTCAAGTCCTTTTTTAGGACCCGAACCAGGTGAATATCCGGGATTCTCACGCAGAGAACGCAGAGACGCGGAGAAGATAAACTCCAGGGTCTTTGCGCTGCTGGGTGAAACTAGGGGTATTCAATTGGTCCGGGCCCGTATGTTCGGGTTAGGGATCGAAGTGATTGGAGCGGAAGCTAGAAAAAACCTTTCAGGTTCCACGCTGGCTGTCCCTTGCCCTGAGTTAGGTCATGCAAGAGAGAGCCAGTGGTTAAAGCTTTCTACTGGTCTTTGAACGACAAAGAGCAAAGCTTTACAGACTAATGGGGCGAACCCATCGGTCGAGATTGCGCCCATGTTCGTAAAAAGAAAAGGGGGAAAAAGATATTTTCTTATATTTTAGTGATTTGCGGTTCCAACGAGTGCCGGAAGCTATTAACCCTGTGCATCTCCGGGGAGACCCCACTGCACAGCTACTGCCGGCTTGGACTGATTGTTGTTCTCCCTCGTAAAGCGCTGGCCGGTGGAGTGATCGATGACTGTAAAGAGCACTTTCCCGCTCTTTCTGTTCCAACTTAGCGGCACATGCACGTTATAGAGCCCGAGTTGGAGCTGTTTATAATGGTTCGGATCCTTGGCAAGACCTGCTACGTCGTTAAACCCGTTATCACTTGTAAGTGAGGTGAAAAGTCCCGATATTGGCTCCCAGAAGGAGATGTCGTCAGTGCCGTCGCCGGTGATGTCGCCGCGCACTGTGTGATCCGCGGTTCCGGTGCCGAAGTGATAAATTTGCGCGCCGCCGCCGGAGGAGGGGATGATGTATGTCTTCTGCTCTGAGGGCCGAAAGACCGCGACATCAAAGATTCCGTCGCCGTCGTAGTCCTGCACCTTGGGGATATCCCCGTTTCCGCCCCAGATGGCCTGTTGAATCGAGCCGTCTCGCTTGTAGATATAAAAATACCAGTTGCCGTTATAAAGCCGAGCCACGGCGGGGCTGGTAAATGCATTACTCTCCCACGGTCCGGAGACGATGTTGTCGCCGAAGATACCAAACTGTAGTGAGTTGATTGTGGTGTTATTAGCTAGGCTAAACCCACCGTTAAAGTACCAGGTGAGTTGCCCGCCGATATTACGAATCGCGCCGACGTTTGAGGTGGCATTACGTGGTTTGTAGGTAAAAGGAATATCCCCCTGTAATCCAAACGGCACGGCGATATGGTTTCCAACTGTGCCAAAGTCACGGATATACCAGGTGCCGTTTGCGGGGCGCCAGACGACGGCGTTGGAGTTTCCCTGTGCATCTCCGTCAGGATTAAACGGTGCGCTTGCAAAAATCATCGGGCGCGGGCTACTTCCTGGGTTAGTCGGGTCTGTGCCCTGAATGCCCTCAACTTCATCACGGATGCCGTCGCCATCGGTATCGACGTTATCTGGATTGCTGGTGTCGCCCGGGCTAAATGAGTTATCGCAGTTTACATCTTCGACGTTATTTTTAAGCCCATCGCCGTCTGTGTCGTAGAGGGCTAGATTATCGCAATTGGTGACACTTAGTATGTTTGAGGCGTCACTTAAACCCCGCGCGCTTTTGCAATACGCCATTACATGAATCGGAGTCTTCCCCCATGTGCTGGGGAGCAGCAGTTCGTATGTAACGGAGTTATCGGAGGTGTTAAAGGTGGTGGAGTTAATAGTAGGGGTATAAACGGTGGCGTCGGTCCCCAGTGTGTAGTGTATCTCCGCTGTCACTCCACCTAGAGGATACTCAGGGCAGAGGGCAACTTTGGCGCGCACAGGAAAGGTTGTGGGGAACACAGCATGGGCTGTGTCGACACACGCTAAGGTCCATATCAGGACAATAAAATATCGCCAGGAACGAATCTTCACCGTCGCGTTCTCTTTTGTGTTCTCTTAAAACTCTTAAAAGTTGGTTGATTGCCGCGCATTTAACGGGATAAACGCATTTTTTTCAAGTGCCGCTGTAAGAATCCCTTATTTAACTGTGGAAATTCAGTACTTGAGCACACACCTTTTCGCCGGTTTAGATGCGCACGAGAGAGACTAGGAACGGCCAAAAGTTTGCCTTAAGGACCACAAAATATGTAGGTTATGGGGGTATGTCTACTGTTCCAAATAAGTTTCATGCGCGCTCCCAGCCGGTACTATCAGCTGTCTCCTCTGCAGCTCAAATTGCGAAGAGGCGACTTGTTCTACGCCGGCCGTTGCGGGTGGTCGTGGCCCTCTCGGGCGGAGAGGATTCTCGTGTGTTGATACATGCGCTAAACATTCTTTCGCAGACCGAGGGAATTGAACTTTTGGCGGCGCACATTAACCACAATCTCCGAGAGGAGAGTGCAGAGGAGGCGAAGTTTGCCGAAAAAATCGCAGCTGATTATCGGCTTCCGTTTCGGGTGTTTCATGCGCCAGAGCGTCCTCAAGGAGAGAACTTAGAGGCTTGGGCCAGGGAGGTTCGGTATGCGTTTCTGTATCAGGTGCTGGAGAGTTGGCCGGGGGACCTTATTGCGACAGCGCACCACGCGGACGACTTGGCGGAGACGCTTCTTTTTCGGGTGCTGACCGGGCGACTAGGAACTAGTGCGCATACAATCTCCGCTCTCGATTGCGATAAGCGGCTGATTCGCCCGCTTATCTCCGTTAAAAAACGGAATATTACGGACTTCTCTGAGCTTCATCAGCTGGAGTTTGTTGTCGATAAAAGTAACTTCGACACCTCCCGCACCCGTAACAGGCTGAGACACAATCTCATTCCGCAACTGATACAAGACTACAATCCATCCCTCACCGAAAGCTTGGCGGAAGTCGCTACGCGGTTAAGCGAAGATGAGGACTTTCTCCACTCGGTGGTAATTTCCGCGTGTGAGTCACTAACCAATACTGGAGTGGCCGGTGCTGTGACCAATGCTGTAAGTTGTGCAGAGGTGAGAGCGCTGCCTCCGGCGATACGTTGGCGGGTGTTGCAGGAGTTTGTCTCGAAACGGTTTGGGGCTGACACGGGGAAGGTCGGGTATCATGCGTGGAGACGGCTTGAGAATTCGTTAGAGCGTTTTGAAGGGGGAGTGTCGAAGATTGAACTGGGGTTTGGTTTAGAGGTGGAGATTACTAAAGAGCTCTTGCGGTTTACATTTCTTGAGGGCTCTCGCAACTAACCTCGCAGCGAACTGCTTATGAGCGGTTGACACGCCGGGGCGTGATTTCTATAAACTACTGAATTTGGGTCCTTTTCTTTTTTAGTATCCAGCTAAATCTTTCAAAAAGAGACTCGTCCTTAGTAGTTACAAAGTTTATGGTCACTCTGGTTAGCTGTTCGGAGGGTTGTGGAGGGGAGGTGTGAGATGGAGAGCAAGAGCAAGAGTGAGAGACTTGGTGGGATTTGAGTGCTTAGGGCTTAGCGAGTATACACAGTAATAAGGAGTTTTTGAACTTTGAACCAGTTTTCCCGAAATGCCGCGCTGTGGATTTTCCTGATCATTATGATCATGTTTCTCTACAGTGTTTTCGAGCGGCCTGCTCACAAGCCTGAAGAGGTTACCTATTCCGATTTCCGTAACGCCGTCACACAGTCTCAGATTAAAGAGCTGGTTATTAAGGACACGGAGATTGAGGGGGAGTTTAAGGATAACCAGGGCCCCGGGGGTGTTGGCAAATTTGTCACCCATATTCCGCCGAACGACACGGAGCTAATTAAAGATCTTCGTGCGGCTAATACCAAATTTAATGTGCGCCCCAAAGAGGAGGAGTCTTGGTACTTACTGCTCTTGGCTAACTGGTTCCCGATGCTACTCCTAATCGGTGTCTGGATTTTCTTCATGCGCCAGATTCAAATCGGTGGTGGTAAGGCGATGAGCTTTGGCAAAAGCCGGGCACGGCTTTTGGATGAGGGACCGAGCAAGGTCACGTTTGCTGATGTAGCAGGCATTGACGAGTCCAAAGATGAGCTTGATTCAATCGTGCAGTTTCTTAAAGACCCAAAACGTTTTACCCGGCTAGGTGGGCGCATTCCAAAAGGGGTCTTGCTAGTAGGAAGCCCCGGCACTGGAAAAACACTTTTGGCGCGAGCGATTGCTGGCGAGGCTGGGGTGCCGTTTTTTACAATCTCCGGCTCAGACTTTGTCGAGATGTTTGTCGGCGTTGGTGCCTCCCGTGTGCGGGACCTTTTCTTAAGAGCGAAGAAGAACGCGCCGTGTATTGTTTTTATTGATGAGATTGACGCCGTCGGACGGCACCGCGGAGCGGGATTAGGTGGTGGGCACGATGAGCGTGAGCAGACCTTAAACCAGCTGCTCGTGGAGATGGATGGGTTTGAAGCTAATGAAGGAGTAATCCTGATTGCTGCCACTAACCGTCCTGATGTGCTCGACCCAGCGCTACTTCGACCGGGCCGGTTTGACCGCACGGTGATAGTTCCCTTGCCGGACATCCGCGGTAGAGAAGCGGTGTTAAAAGTTCACACCAAGAAGGTGCCGCTTGCGCCGGGGGTGGATATGTCTCAAATCGCGCGTGGCACTCCAGGGTTTTCGGGGGCGGATTTGGCGAACCTGGTAACCGAGGCGGCGCTCTATGCGGCGCTTCAGGGCGCAGAGCATGTGGATATCACCCACT
>CAYMWO010000209.1:0-5073 GCA_964393905.1 uncultured Bdellovibrionales bacterium
TCCAAAGCTCAGCGCAGCTCACAAGTATCGACCTCACCACTGAGACCCTTGCCCTAACCTCGCTCGGCACAATCGAAGCCGCCTCCGACGCAATCTATCTAAAAGAGGCCCAGTATGGAGCTGCAGAAAGCCGACTCCAAAGCGCATACCAGTTTGCTCAAGTTGCCCGCGACAACTACCAAATAGCACAGGATCAGATAGTCAGTGTCGATGTCGCACAAGAGGCAGTGCGGCTTGTGACTTATCAGATTCGGCAGAATTCGGCCGCTGCACTCCTGGCGCAAGCTAACCAAATTCCAGCGCTTGCGCTGAAATTGCTTGATACTGGGAAATAAGCACTCCGGATGGGTCGTGACACTAAAGCTTTCTTTCGTTTAAATTGGTCTTGGAAATTAAGACCAAAAAATACCCTTAGAAAAACTTTAATTATATTTTCATTTTCGTGAGAGCCAGACCGTTAAGTCGGAAATTATTGTCTATTATCAAGTGGTTAGCGGCGCACAAAATATCTTAAAATTTCCTCTGAGCGCCTCAAAACGGAAAGCAAAGGGCTTAAAACACCGAAATTATTAGTATCTCACGCACGAGATGCTTAATGGATAAGTTCAAGGACGGACTGCTCTATGGATTGGATTTTTCATGGCAGTTGTCTCACTATTATCAAACCCGATATCGCTCCGCGTTCAGCGTAACCTTGCTGACTCGACCGATGTAGTTTCGACCAGTCTTGAAAGGCTGTCCTCGGGGTTAAGACTTAATCACGCCAGTGATGGTCCTGCCGATATTGCGCTCTCCTCCAGATTAAATGCCGACACTCGAGTTTACACTCAAGCAATTTTGAATGTCAGTAATGCTGCGAGTCTATTTAACATCGGAACATCAGCTCTCTCCGAACTCTCTTCGATTCTCAGCCGACTAAGCGAGCTAGCAACAACCGCCGCAAATGGGACAACCACGGCAACGACGAGATCATCTCTGAATAATGAGGCTGTGCTGCTTGTTTCAGAATATAATCGAATTCTGCTCAATACCGACTTCAACGGCGTCGAAGTCATCGACGGCACTCTTACCAGCCTGACTGTACAGGCAGGTTATTCGACCCCAGGTAGAATTGATTTCCTCCTTCCTGATACCAGCGGGTCGGGTGCATCTACCCCAGTAACTACTTCTCTTTCGGGGACATATTCAAGTGTAGCTACTTACATCTCGTCTGTTGGTTCGCAGAACATGGAACTTGTTACTGGAGATATCGATGAAGATGGGAATTTGGACATTATAGGCGCAAGTAACGCGGCAGCACCTATAGTCATTTACTACGGCAATGGAGACGGTTCCTTTAACACTAGTGTCTCCTATGGAGATCCTGCCTTAGGGAGAGACGTAGTGGTACGAGATATCAATGGAGATTCTAACCTAGATCTAATTTTCACCACTAATCTGTTGGAAGTGAGTGTTGCGCTTGGAAATGGAGACGGCAACTTTTCCGCTGCGCAGACATATCAACTATCTGACGTTGGTAACTCAATAGCCTTGAGCGATGTTAATAACGACTCAATTGCCGATCTTCTTGTGACCGGTCAAACCGCCAATCGGATTGATGTTCTGCTTGGAAATTCAGACGGGTCCTTTTCACTATATCTTAACCCAGCAGCAGTTCTCGACGGAACTTCTCCTGTACTTCCAGATGCTATTGCCGTGGCCAGTCTCAACGGCGGATCGAATCCGGATATGGTCGTGGCGTCCTCCCTAAGCCTTTCAGTCTTTCTCGGGAACGGGGATGGTAACTTTAATTCACCTATTACTCTTGACTCCGGCGCTTTCCGCGGGGTGTCTGTCGGGGACGTCGATGGTGATGGGGACTCAGATATTATCGCTCAGCAGCAGGGCGGTTCAGGAAGTATTTTAGTATATCTCTCCAATAATGACGGAACCTTTAACGCCGGTTTAACTAACTACGTAGGCGTACCTGGTGGCGCAGAGTCTGAGTTAATTGACGTAAATGATGATGGCAATCTCGATATTGTGAGTTCAAATCCGAGTGATTCAACAACCAGCATCTTGCTCGGGAACGGAAATGGGACTTTCCAAGCCCGAATATCTATTGCAACCGGAAGTTATGCAGCCTCAAATGCAATTGGGGATTTTACTAACAACGGTTATATGGACTTTGCCCAGGCCACAAATACCGGGATAGCAGTTTTCCTTTCGAACACCACGAGCTCCGGTGGCTCCTCTTCCTCATTTCTAAGCTCCGCACAACTAACCGGCATTGACCTTACAACTGAAGGTCTAGCCCAAACCTCACTTTCCACAATTGACGCCGCCTCCGACGCAATCTATCTAAAAGAGGCCCAGTATGGAGCCGCGGAAAGTCGGCTGCAAAGCGCATACCAGTTTGCGCAAGTTGCCCGCGACAACTACCAAATAGCCCACGACCAAATAGTCAGTGTCGATGTCGCACAAGAGGCTGTGCGTCTTGTTACCTATCAGATTCGCCAAAACTCGGCTTCTGCACTCCTCGCGCAGGCAAATCAGATTCCCGCATTGGCGCTTAAACTCTTAGGATAGAAATTAGAAATCCCGCGGCTCCTCGTCTCGTGGTAAGGGATTTTGCACTCCGTTTGCGGCAGGAGGTACGCCGGAAGGAGTCCCGGAAGGTGTAATCTCTGGTTCAGATTTTTTCGACTCTTCATGAACGGTTATGTCGAAAAGTTTGGTAAAGATCCCACTAACAGCATTTTCTTCCCCCTGAAACGTTCGCACATAATCAGCAGAGACCGTCATAGCGTGCGTACCGTCTTTGTCGACTACCAGGGTAAATGAATTTACCGGAAAGACTGTCTTCTTATCCTCTGAGATAGCCTGAGACCAGGCCGAGATAACCGTCTTCTGATAAGCCCCGGCGCGGTCATATACAACTTTATAAACCGGAAGCATTGTTTCCTTATCGACAACCAGAATTTGTCGACCAGCAAGATAGTACGGATCAAGTGGGCTTAACTCCAAAATCCAAACCTCTCTCGGTGCAAACATCACACTTGTTGGAATCCATGGAGCGCCCTGCGGGAACTCTCGAGTATCGTAATTCCACTGCACACTGGAAGTCACCCCATCCTCACGTTGAAACCCTCCACGCACAGTTAATGCCTTTCCAATGGAGCCAGCATCTCCCCCGGGAGCGCTGCCAAGCTGTCTTCGAGTAAGTCTATCCAGCAAAGCGGCATTAGGGGCACTGAGCACAGGCTCCATAACGAGCTTCAGCGGGGTGAGACCCGGGAGCGGAACAAGTAGAGCCTTTTCTCCCACTACCTTAGCTTCAACCGATTGCAGCTTAGCAGAGAAACAAAAGAGATCGTCCATCGTCAGCACTCCGCCCAAAATCGGATCGCTACGGTTTGCGCCAAAAATCTGCCGGCTTTTGCCAATCACCGGTGAATAGAGCCAAACGAGATCGTCCTCCGAGCCGCGATAACGCCAGGTGATAGAGGCCATCCCGAACACTGCGCTCGGCGAAAAGTAATCCAACACCTCTTGCTGCATCACATCGCCAGGTCCAGCAAAACTCAAAGTAGTTTCAGGGGCCACCGGCTCGGCTATTGTAGTGGTGGTACTGGTAGTAGCACTAGAATTAGTTGGAGCCTGCACTTCCGATTTAACCATCGGCGGCTTCTTCACTCCGTGTGGTTCTGGATAAAGCCTGCGGTAATAAACCCCGGTTGTGCGTCTAAGTGCGTTCTGCGCACCAACCCAGGTAATCACACTCCCATAAAGCAGATCCTGAGTCTGCATCTCTTGCACTCGAGAGTTCCATAAGATTTTGTAGGCTTTGGACTTAGGGTCTGTATCTTTATCAATCTGTGCAGCGAAGCCAAAAGGCAACCCGATAAGCCTTACCGGAGCGCCCTCCGCTATTTTTAAATTTGCCCCTTCTAGCGAGAATCGTGAAACATTTTCCGAACTGGCTTTTTGCCAATCAGCGGGAAACTCCCAGGCATATCCGGCCCGCCTCACAACCCGCATGTAGAAATTATTCTCCTTTAGCCACGAGGCAATTGGTGCCAGCAACAACTCATGAAAGAGCGACGCATTCTTTTTGCTAACAATGAGGCTGCTAGAGATATCCTTAGGCTCTGGCAAAGGGGGCAAGTCCTGGGGAAGCGCCAGCTCCTCCTTTAGATCTAACTCCTCCGCTTGGGATAAACCCGGAACAATAGATAACTGCCCGACTATAATAGTCAGGCAAAGCATGCTGAAGAACAGCTCGGGAGTAAGATTACGAAGTCTTTTCATATGCTAGCTAATATCCTATCTTGCCCGAATGAGCATGCAACAAACTCTACATACCGTCACTGATCTTTATGAGTATTTACGCTCACTGCATAAGGCCCAGGAAAGCGGTGAAGTTATTGTGCAGAATGGGGCATCCAGCGCTAAAATCTATCTGAGTGAAGGTCTAATAGTCTGGGCCTTTGCCAGCAATCAAAAGGAGAGTTTTCAGAGTATCCTCCTAAAGGAAAAGGGATACTCTAAGGAGAAACTCATTGAAAGTATTAACCAGAGCCGCAAGGTTGGTAAGAAGCATCTAGACGACATCCTGCTTGCTTTAAAAATCGACGATCTTAATAAGCGTCGAGAGATTATCGAACGCCATACACGCGCCGCACTGCAAACCATCGCTGAATGGTCCTCTCAGGGCTCCGAAGGTGGAAGTAGTGTGGCGCAGTTAAATATCAAATCCGGAACGGAGGACACTCCGGAGATTCGATTTACGGCCGAAGAGCTTCTCTGGCCCGAACCAAGAATTGCCATTAAAAGATCAACGGCTTCCCAACAGCCAAAAGCCGAAGCCCTGCCAGCAAAGGATGTTCCGGAAATTCTGGAAAGACTTCGAGCGGAGGTGCCAAACTTCATTGCGGCTGTAGTGATAGATGGCAAGACAGGAATGCCGATTGCAAGTATCGCGGAGTCCGCGGAAAACGAGGGGCTGGATTCCGAGACAGTAAGCGCCTTTTATCGCAACCTGCACCAGGCAGCCATTGAGGCGGCACAGGGTCTCCCCAAAGTTAAGGGAGA